>NZ_JBITJV010000024.1:36619-158223 GCF_044460385.1 Streptomyces sp. NPDC050121
TCCGTCGCCGTTTCCGTCGCCGTTTCCGTCGCCGTTTCCGTCGCCGTTTCCGTCGCCGTTTCCGTCGCCGTTTCCGTCGCCGTTTCCGTCGCCGTTTCCGTCGCCGTTTCCGCTGCCGTTTCCGTCCCGGCTGCCGTCTCCTTGTCCGCCTCCCCTGGCGTATTGGCCCCCTGCGGAGCGCCAGAGCCTCCGTCGTACGCGTCCATTCCGCCCCGTTCCCCGATCCCGGTCGTCTTCGCGCTGCGTCGCGCAATCGCGAACGGTACTCAGCCTCACCCGTTCGGCGCAGCCCTCCCCCCGCGGCGCCCGGGCCTGGGCGGGGCGAGGTGGTGTTGTCCACAGGGGACGCCCGCAGGTTATCCACAGCGGTTGACACCCTACGACGGCCGTCCCACCATGGAATCGCACGGACCGAACGATCGGTCGGGAGAAGGCTCGGGCAGAGCCGAGGCCGGGGCACCGAGCCCAGGCCCAAGGTGAAGGGGGACCGCATGGCGACAGCAGCCGCGCACCAGACGGCCCGCACACAGCCGCACACCGCACGGAACGGCGGACGCGACGAAAGCGGCCGAGGCGCCGCCGACGAGGCGTACGAGCGCGCCTTCGACGCCACCGTTGCCGCCGACGAGCGCATCGAGCCACGCGACTGGATGCCCGACGCCTACCGCGCCACGCTGGTGCGCCAGATCGCCCAGCACGCCCACTCCGAGATCATCGGCATGCAGCCGGAAGCCAACTGGATCAGCCGCGCGCCCTCCCTGCGCCGCAAGGCCATCCTGATGGCGAAGGTCCAGGACGAGGCCGGCCACGGCCTCTACCTGTACAGCGCGGCCGAAACCCTCGGCACCGGACGCGAGGAACTCCTCGACAAGCTCCACACCGGCCGCCAGAAGTACTCCTCCATCTTCAACTACCCCACGCTGACCTGGGCGGACGTCGGCGCGATCGGCTGGCTGGTGGACGGCGCCGCGATCACCAACCAGGTCCCCCTGTGCCGCTGCTCCTACGGCCCGTACGCGCGCGCGATGGTCCGCATCTGCAAGGAGGAGTCCTTCCACCAGCGCCAGGGCTACGAACTGCTGCTCGCCCTCAGCCGCGGCACCACGGAGCAGCACGCGATGGCGCAGGACGCGGTGAACCGCTGGTGGTGGCCCTCGCTGATGATGTTCGGCCCGCCCGACGACGAGTCCGCGCACTCCGCGCAGTCGATGGCCTGGAAGATCAAGCGCCACTCGAACGACGAGCTGCGCCGGCGCTTCGTCGACATCTGCGTCCCCCAGGCCGAGTCCCTCGGCCTCACCCTCCCCGACCCGGACCTGAAGTGGAACGAGGAACAGGGGCACTACGACTTCGGCCCCATCGACTGGACCGAGTTCAAGGAAGTCCTCAAGGGCAACGGCCCCTGCAACGAACAGCGGATAACCCAACGCAGGCGCGCACACGACGAGGGCGCATGGGTACGAGAGGCGGCCGCGGCCCACGCGGCCAAGCGTGCCAGCGGGACGAAAACGGAAGTGGAGCAGGCATGACGAACACCGACTGGCCCCTGTGGGAGGTCTTCGTGCGCTCCCGGCGCGGCCTCTCCCACACCCACGCCGGCAGCCTGCACGCGCCGGACGCCGAATTCGCCCTGCGCAACGCCCGCGACCTCTACACCCGGCGCGGCGAAGGCGTCTCGATCTGGGTCGTGCCGTCCTCCGCGGTCACGGCCTCCTCGCCCGACGAGAAGGACCCGTTCTTCGAACCGGCCGCCGACAAGCCCTACCGACACCCGACGTTCTACGAGATCCCGGAGGGGGTGAAGCACCTGTGACCACGACAACGAACACGCACACCCACGCCGCCGCCCTCGCCCTCGGCGACGACGCCCTGGTGCTCTCCCACCGCCTGGGGGAGTGGATGGGTCACGCGCCCGTCCTCGAGGAGGAGGTCGCCCTCGCCAACATCGCGCTCGACCTGCTGGGCCAGGCCCGGATCCTGCTGTCGATGGCGGGCGACGAGGACGAGCTGGCCTACCTGCGCGAGGAACGCGCCTTCCGTAACCTGCAGTTGGTCGAACAGCCCAACGGCGACTTCGCCCACACCATCGCCCGCCAGCTGTACTTCTCCACCTACCAGCACCTGCTGTACGCACAACTGGCCGCCCGCGAGGGCCCGTTCGCCGGGCTCGCGGCGAAAGCCGTCAAAGAGGTCGCCTACCACCGCGACCACGCCGAACAGTGGACACTGCGGCTCGGCGACGGCACCGAACTCAGCCACGAGCGGATGCAGCGCGCCTGCGATGCGCTGTGGCGGTTCACCGGAGAGATGTTCCGCCCGCTCCACGGCCTCGACCTCGACGGCACGGGCCTCGACGAAACGGACCTCGACCGCACGAACCCCGACGGCACAGACCGCGACGGAACGGCCCCGGAGGGGTCGTCCCCGGCCGGGACGGACCTGGACTCGGCCTGGCTGGAGTCGGTGAAGGACGTGCTGGGGCGGGCCGGCCTGGCAGTCCCCGACGGGCCGCGCACCGGAGCCTGGAGCGCCGGCGCGGGCCGCGAAGGCCTGCACACCGAGTCGTTCGGCCGAATGCTCGCCGAGATGCAACACCTGCACCGCAGCCACCCGGGGGCGTCATGGTGACGCTCACCCCGCTGGAGGCGGAACTCCTCGCGGTCGCCGGCTCGGTGCCCGACCCCGAGCTGCCCGTGCTCACCCTCCAGGAACTCGGCGTGCTGCGCGCGGTGCACATCCGTGACACGGACACCGTCGAAGTCGAACTGACCCCCACCTACACCGGCTGCCCAGCGGTGGAGGCGATGTCCGTCGACATCGAAAGGGCGCTGCACGAGCACGGGGTACGCGAGGTCACCGTGCGCACCGTCCTCACACCCGCCTGGTCGACCGACGACATCTCCGCCGAAGGACGCCGCAAACTGCGGGAGTTCGGCATCGCCCCACCCCGCAGCACCCGGGCCGTCCCGGGCCCGGTGCCCCTGACGCTGGGCCCTACGCACACCCTCCCCAGCGAACCGGAAAACGGGCCGCCCGAACCGGTCCGCTGCCCGCACTGCGGTTGCGCCGACACCGAACTGCTCAGCCGCTTCTCCTCCACCGCCTGCAAGGCGCTACGTCGCTGCCTCGCCTGCCGGGAACCCTTCGACCACTTCAAGGAGTTGTGATGGCCCGCTTCCACCCGCTCCAGGTGGCCGCGGTGGAGCGCCTCACGGACGACTCCGTCGCCCTCACCCTCACGGTCCCCGACGAACTCCGCGAGGAGTACCGGCACACCCCCGGACAGCATCTCGGCCTGCGCCGCGTGGCCGACGGGGTCGAGATCCGGCGAACGTACTCGATCTGCTCGCCCGCACCCGACCCCGACGGCGAGGGACCCCGCACGCTGCGAGTGGGTGTACGCCTCGTCGAGGACGGAGCCTTCTCGACGTACGCACTCAAGGAGATCAACGTCGGCGACGAGCTGGAGGTCATGACTCCGGCCGGCCGGTTCACCCTCGACCCCGCGCCCGGTCTGTACGCGGCGATCGTCGGCGGCAGCGGCATCACCCCGGTACTGTCGATCGCCTCCACGCTGCTGGCCCGCGAGCCCGCGGCCCGCTTCTGCCTCATACGCAGCGACCGTACGGCCGCCTCGACGATGTTCCTGGAGGACGTCGCCGACCTCAAGGACCGATTCCCCGAGCGACTCCACCTGGTCACCGTCCTCTCCCGCGAGGAACAGCAGGCGGGACTCCCCTCCGGGCGGCTCGACCAGGAGCGGCTCACCGGGCTGCTCCCGTCGCTGCTGCCGGTGCAACACGTCGCTGGTTGGTTCCTGTGCGGACCGTTCGGGCTCGTACAGGGCGCGGAGCGGGCACTGCGGGAGCTCGGGGTCGCGCGGTCCCGGATCCACGAGGAGATCTTCCACGTGGACGTCGCGGCACCCGCGGCACGCACGGCCGCCCCCGCCCACAGCACCGTGACCGCCCGGCTCGACGGCCGCGGCGGAAGCTGGCCCGTGCGGGACGGGGAGTCGGTCCTGGAGACGGTGCTGCGCAACCGGCCCGACGCGCCCTACGCCTGCAAGGGCGGCGTGTGCGGAACCTGCCGGGCCTTCCTGGTCTCCGGCGAGGTGCGCATGGACCGCAACTTCGCGCTGGAGCCGGAGGAGACGGACTCCGGGTACGTGCTGGCGTGCCAGTCGCATCCGCTGACGGAGGCGGTGGAGGTGGACTTCGACCGGTGAGGAGCAGGGCCCCGGCTACCGGACATCATTCGCAGTGCTCCGGCCTTCAGGCCGGAGGTGAAGCGAATCTCGTGGCCGCGACGCGGAGCGTCGCGGTGTCGTTCCGGCGGAGCCGGACCCTGCTGCCGTGTCGGTGACGGATCGTTCACATGTTCCCGATAGCGGCGTGGGTTCGACTTGTCTAGTGTGATCGTCATACAGCTCCGGTACAGCTTCCGCGTGTACCCCGACGCCACTCAACAGGCAGCAATGGCAAGGGCGTTCGGGTGCGCCCGTGTCGTGTTCAACGACGCCGTGCGGGCCCGCGAGGACGCCCGTCGGGCCGGGCAGCCGTTCCCTACGGGCGGTGACCTGTCCCGGAAGCTGATCACCGAGGCGAAGCGGACGGCCGGGCGGTCCTGGCTGGGTGAGGTGTCCGCGGTGGTGCTCCAGCAGTCCCTGCGGGACGCCGAGACCGCCTACCGCAACTTCTTCGCCTCCCTCAAGGGCGCCCGCAAGGGACCGAAGGCGGGAGCACCACGGTTGAAGTCCCGCAAGGACGCCCGGCAGTCGATCCGGTTCACCGCCAACGCCCGCTGGAGCGTCACCGCCGGCGGCCGTCTGAACCTGCCGAAGATCGGCGCGGTGAAGGTGAAATGGTCCCGCAAGCTGCCCGCCGTCCCTTCCTCCGTCACCGTCGTCAAGGACGCCGCGGGCAGATTCTTCGCCTCCTTCGTCATCGACACCGACCCCGCCGCCGACGCGGACCGGATGCCCGACACCGACCGCACCATCGGCATCGACCTCGGCCTCACACTCCCCCAGAGGGGGTGCCCCCATCGCGGTCCTGTCCGACGGCACGAAGATCGACTCCCCGCGCTTCCTGCGGCGCGCAGAGAAGAAACTGAAGAAGGCCCACAAGGAGCTGTCCCGCAAACAGAAGGGCTCCAAGAACCGGTCCAAGGCCCGCCTGAAGGTCGCCCGCACCCACGCCAAGGTCGCTGACGCACGCCGCGAGTTCCACCACCAGCTCTCCACGAAGCTGATCTGCGAGAACCAAGGGATCGCCGTGGAGGACCTGGCAGTGGCGGGACTGGCCCGCACGAAGCTGGCCAAGTCCGTTCACGACGCGGGTTGGTCGTCGTTCGTGCACATGCTGGAGTACAAGGCGCAGCGGTACGGCCGCACCCTGGTGAAGATCGGCCGGGTTTGAGCCGACCTCCCAGACCTGCTCTGCCTGCGGCGCCGTGGACGGGCCCAAACCGCTGAACGTGCGGGAATGGACGTGTGCCGCCTGCGGCGCCGTCCACGACCGGGACCACAACGCCGCGATCAACGTGAAGACGGCCGCCGGACTGGCGGCATCGGCCTGCGGAGCGCCGGTAAGACCAGGAGCGATCCCGGCACAGCGCGAAGAAACAGGAAGCCACGGATTCCCGACCGAACCGGGTGCCGCGTAGCGGCACGGCAACCAGTCAGGGAAGGCCAGAATCCTCGCCCTTCAGGGCGAGGAGCATGTCAATGTTCCCTTCTTCTAGAACTTGTTCTATCTTGACGCTCCGTCAGATCAGCTGACCCGTCGGGAGGACAGGCCGTGGACTTCACCTTCACCGAGGAGCAGCAGGCCGCGGCCGAGGCGGCGCGGGGAGTCTTCGCCGGAGTCGCGCCCGACGCCGTGCCGAGCCCCGCGCTCACCAAGGGCGCCGTGGCCGACGGCTTCGACCGCGCACTGTGGTCCAGGCTCGCCGCGGCGGACCTGCTGAGCCTGCTCCTCGACGAAAAGTCCGGCGGTGCGGGCCTCGACGCGATCGCGCTCTGCCTGGTCCTGCGCGAGTCGGCGAAGGTGCTCGCGCGGGTACCGCTGCTGGAGAACAGCGCCGCCATGGCCGCCGTACAGGCCTACGGCAGCCCGCAGTTGAAGTCCTCCCTCCTCACCCGGGCCGGACAGGGCGAGGTCGTCCTGACCGTCGCCACGAACGGCCGCACGGGCCACGACCCGGCCGAACTGGCCGTCACCGCCCGCCAGGACCCCACCGACGCCATGAGCCGTGCGGGAGACTCCGGCGGTCAGTGGGTGCTGGACGGGGTGCAGACAGCGGTGGCGTGGGCGTACGACGCCGACTTCGTCGTCGTACCGGCACGCACCGGGGACGACCGGAGCATCCTCGCCGTCATCCCCCGCCAACACGAAGGGGTCGAGCTCGCCGAACAGATCTCCACCAACGGCGAACGGCTCGGCGAACTACGCCTCGACTCGGCGCGGATCGCCGCCCGGGACGTCATCACCGCCGACGGCGCCTGGGAGTGGCTGCGCGCCCTGCTGGCCACCGGAACCTGCGCCCTGGCGCTCGGTCTGAGCGAACGCGCACTAGCGATGACCAGCGACTACGCCGGCAAGCGGGAGCAGTTCGGGCACCCCATCGCCAGCTTCCAGGCCGTCGCCGTGCAGACCGCCGACCGCTACATCGACCTGCGCGCGATGGAGGTCACCCTGTGGCAGGCCGCCTGGCGGATCGCCTCCGGGGCCCCGGGAGCACTGCCCGCCTCCGGTGACGTCGCCGTGGCCAAGATCTGGGCCTCCGACGGCGTACGGCGGATCGTGCAGACCGCACAGCATCTGCACGGAGGCTTCGGCGCCGACGTCGACTACCCACTGCACCGCTACCACGCCTGGGCCAAACACCTGGAACTGTCACTCGGCCCCGCCGCGGCACACGAGGAGGCACTCGGCGACCTACTGGCCGCCCACCCCCTCGGCTGACCGACCTGACACGCCCACACAGGACTCACCTGCCTGCTGTCGGCTACCGCCTGCCGATTGCCGCCTGCCGATTGCCGATTGCCGATTGCCGACTGCCGACTGCCGACTGCCGACTGCCGCCTGCCGACTGCCGACTGCCGACTGCCGCCTGCCGACTGCCGCCTGCCGCCTGCCGACTGCCGACTGCCGACTACAGAACGAAGCCCGGCCGGCCCTCGTCCGTGACGACCGGACGGCCCGCGGCGGCCCAGATCTGCATGCCGCCGTCGACGTTCACGGCCTCCAGGCCCTGTTGGACGAGATACATCGTGACCTGGGCCGAACGCCCGCCGGAACGGCAGATCACATGGACCCGCCCGTCCTGCGGAGCCGCCTCGGTCAGCTCGCCATAGCGGGCGACGAACTCGCTGATGGGGATGTGCAGTGCCCCTTCGGCGTGGCCCGCCTGCCACTCGTCGTCCTCACGGACGTCCAGCAGGAAATCGCCGTCCTTGAGGTCTCCGACCTCGACCGTGGGCACACCAGCTCCGAAACTCATGCCCCGACGCTACCCGACCCCGCAACCGCCACGACGCCCCCACCAGCCCACCGGCCCGACACCGGCATCGGCACCCACCAGCTCGGCGCTAACCCACCAGCTCGGCCAGCTCCGCCTCACGAGCGGCGACATCGGCGAGAAGCTTGTCGGCGATCTCGTCCAGCAGACGATCGGGGTCGTCCGGGGCCATCCGAAGCATCGAGCCGATCGCGCTGTCCTCCAGCTCCCGAGCGACCAGCGTGAGCATCTCCTTGCGCTGAGCGAGCCACTCGAGACGGGCGTAGAGCTCCTCACTCGGGCTCGGGCTGCGCTCGGCGGGCACCGGACCGGCCGCCCACTCCTCGGCCAGCTCACGCAGGAGCACCTCGTCGCCGCGGGCGTAAGCCGCGTTCACACGGGTGATGAACTCCTCGCGCCGTGCCCGCTCGGCGTCCTCCTGCGCCAGGTCGGGGTGAGCCTTGCGGGCCAGCTCGCGGTACAGCTTGCGGGCCTCCTCGCTCGGCCGCACCCGCTCCGGCGGCCTCACCGACTGCTCCGTGAGCATCGCCGCGGCCTCCGGGAACAGCCCCTCGCCGTCCATCCAGCCGTGGAACAACTCCTCCACCCCGGGCATCGGCATCACCCGCGCCCGCGCCTCGGCCGCCTTGCGCAGGTCCTCGGGATCACCGGTGCGGGCAGCCCTGGCCTCGGCGATCTGCGCGTCCAGCTCGTCGAGCCGGGTGTACATCGGACCGAGTTTCTGGTGGTGGAGCCGCGAGAAGTTCTCGACCTCGACGCGGAAGGTCTCCACCGCGATCTCGAACTCGATCAACGCCTGCTCGGCGGCCCGCACGGCCTGCTCCAGCCGCGCCTCGGGCCGGGGCTGCTCAGCTTCGGGGGTCGTCACCCGACCAGCCTAGGCCAACGCCACCCCAACCACCGCTGCCAACCACCGACCGACCCGGGCCGGGGGCTCGGGCGGCTCGAACGGCTCAGGGGGGGGCTCCCCCTCCCTCCCCCTCCCTCCCCCTCCCTCCCCCTCCCCGCCCCCACCCCCGCTCCCGCCCACCCCTCACCCGCCCACCCCGCTTCCCGGTCTCGGCGGGCCGCCACCGGCGTCCCGGGGCGGCAGGCAGACACCTGGTCTGCCCGCCGAGATCGACCTACCTGCCCGTCGAGATCACGTGCCTCAGGTCGTGAGGTCTGCCCGCCGAGGTCGACGTACGTCGGCGAACCCTGCTCACACTCCTGTCTCGGCCGCGATCCGTCCCGCCCGTACGGCCGTCACCAGGTCCGTGTGGTCGGCTTCGGTGCGGTCGGCGTAGGCGACGGCGAACGTGGCGATGGCGTCGTCGAGTTCCTCGTTCTTGCCGCAGTAGCCGGCGATCAGGCGCGGGTCGGCGCTGTGGGAGTGGGCGCGGGCCAGCAGGGCGCCGGTCATGCGGCCGTAGTCGTCGACCTGGTCGGCGGCGAGCGCGGACGGGTCGACGCTGCCCTTGCGGTTGCGGAACTGCCGTACCTGGAAGGGGCGACCGTCGACCGTCGTCCAGCCCAGAAGTATGTCGCTGACGACCTGCATGCGCTTCTGCCCGATCACCACCCGGCGACCCTCGTGGTCCACCTCCGGCGCCTCGAAGCCGGCCGTCAGCAGGTGCGGGACCAGGGCCGACGCGCGGGCCTCTTTCACCTGGAGGATGAGCGGTTCTCCCCGATGGTCCAGCAACAGCACCACGTACGACCTGGTGCCCACACTGCCCGTGCCGACGATACGGAAGGCGACGTCGTGCACGGCGTGACGGGCCAGGAGGGGGTGGCGGTCCTCGGACAGGGTGGTCAGGTAGTGCTCCAGGGAGGCGGCCACCGCGGCGGCCTCCGCGTCCGGGACTCGGCGCAGCACTGGTGCCGCGTCGACGAAGCGGCGGCCGCCGTTCTCCGTCGGCTCGGTCGATTTGGCCGCGAACCGCCCGCTGGTGTTGGCCCGCGCCTTCTCCGAGACCCGTTCCAGGGTGCCCAGTAGGTCGTGGGCGTCGGTGTGGGAGACGAGCTCCTCGTCGGCGATGGCGTTCCACGCGTCCAGCACCGGAAGCCTGGCCAGGAGCCGCATGGTGCGGCGGTAGGAGCCGGCCGCGCCGTGCGCTGCTCTGCGGCAGGTGTCCTCGTCCGCGCCGGCTTCCCGGCCTGCGAGCACCAGGGAGGCGGCGAGGCGCTTGAGGTCCCATTCCCAGGGGCCGTCGACCGTCTCGTCGAAGTCGTTCAGGTCGATGACCAGTCCGCCGCGGGCGTCGCCGTACAGACCGAAGTTGGCGGCGTGGGCGTCACCGCAGATCTGGGCGCGGATCCCGGTCATCGGGGTGCGGGCCAGGTCGTACGCCATGAGGCCCGCGGAGCCGCGCAGGAACGCGAATGGCGTCGCCGCCATCCGGCCGACCCTTATCGGCGTCAGTTCCGGGATGCGGCCCTGGTTGGACTCCTCGACCGCCGTCACTGCGTCCGGGCGGGAGGCGTGCAGGTCGAGTGCGGCATGCGCCGACCGGGAGACCCGACCACGCAGCGCCCTGCCCTCCTCCTTGGGCGAGCGCAAACCGTCCCCCGCCGTCGGCCCCGCCCCATCAGCAGACCGCTCGACGGGCCATTCCGCGAACCCACGCACCCGGGGAAGCCTGCGCGCCCCACCCGTCTCCGCCCCGGCCCCTGCACCGGTGCCAGCGCCCCCACGGACACCGGCACCACCGACTGCCTCGGTCGCCATGACCGCCTCCCCCGCACGCATACGTCCATCGGCTCGACGAGCCGAACATCAACTCGTGCCGACCGTACAGCCCGGCGGCCAAGGGGTGGCAGCCCCTGTGGATAACTCCCCACCTGTGGACAATGCCTCTGTGGACCCCTGCCAACCGACAGGTGTTTCACGTGAAACATGACACCGCGGTGCGCACCCGCCGACGCAGCGAGCCGGTGAGCGGCTCGCCCTGTCTGCCGGATCATGGTCGCCGCGAGCGCGGTGCAGTCCGCTACACCCCCGCCTGACGCCGGTCAGCACCCTGAGATGTTCCTCACACACCGTGAGCAACCGTGGCCAGTACTCGCCTGCGCTCGCCTGCACTCTCCAGTGCGGGCGCGCGCTCCGGGATACGCGAAAGCCCCACAGGTCCAGGACCTGTGGGGCTTTCAGCTGGTGGGGCACCGACGGAACTCGCTGGTCAGGGCCGATGAAGGTGCCTGCGAAGATCGTTTCCCACGCTGTCGGGCCCGCTTTCCCGCGCTCCAGGCCAGGGGCATTTTCACGACGGGCGGTGAGGCGGCGAGAGGCCCGGCTACAAGGGAGGCCAGATCCGGGGCGGCCCCTCATCCGGTAGGAGCCGAATGAGGGGCTCATACAACCGACACCTTGTCTAGCATGGCTCGATCTAGCCCCCTCAGCGTCTGGCCTGTGCTCAGCCGACGACAGCGAGAATGATCATTCACCCAGTTCAGCCTGGAAATGAGCCAAGAGGGAGGTCGACTCGAGGGCTGGCAGCCGTCGGCCGAATCTCACGGCTTGATCACGGTCGGGTTCCGCACGCGGAGACCATATGGATCTTGTGCCTATTCTGTGCCACCCGACTCCTCGCGCACGAACGAGGTGCCGGTCCGGGCTGAGGGGGTTGGCATGGACGGGACGCCGAACGGTTGGCGAGACGAGTACGAGAGTCACCCCGAGTACCAGGCCATCCTCGCTAGGCTGGAGAAGCCATGGTGGAAACGGCCGGTGGCGCTGGCTACGGGCGGTTCCGTCGCCGCGGCCGCGGTCTTCTTCATCGGCGTCTGGGTCGGGAGCTCCAGTGACAACTCGGGTCCCTCCTCCCCTGATTCATGGGTGCAGGAGCAGGCGGGCGACCAGTCGCAGAACAGTCGGCAGCAGAACAACGAGCCGGTCGGCCTGACCTTCGCCCAGAAGAGTCAACTGCTGAACAAGTTCTGCAACACCGAGGCTGGCGGCCCGTACAACGTGTCGGAAGCCGCACTCCTGGACTGCCTGAGTAGCTATTACGTGACCGACCAGGGCCAGGTACTGCCCAAGTAGCCAGGTCGCCGGTAACCCTCCTCCTGCAATTCATGGAGATCGAGTACATGGGCGGCAGCAAGAGCAACAGCGAGTCGAAGCTGGGATACAGCGTCTTCCTGGTCGTCGCGCTCATCCTGGGGTTGGCGACACAGTGCGGCAGGGACGACAGCGGCTCGGCCGCCACGTCGACCGCCAAGCCCAGCGCTACCGCGAGCACTAAAGGCCGCCGGCTCGCCGACGCACTCCGGGCATGTGCAGGTCAGCCCAGCTGCATCCGAACCCTTGGACGATATGCACCCAAGCCAGATCGGGCGGTCGAGGCGTACGCGAGTCCGCGCTATTTCAGGGGCAGTCGCACTCAATCCACCTGCCGCCGCAGATGCTGCACGTCACATCGGCGGTCTTCGGGCAGAGGACGTGCTCGTAGCGGTTGATCCGCCCCACGCTATAGGTCTCGATCTCCTCGCCGGCCGCGATCGGTGCGCGGCACTTGGGACAGGTGCCGCTGTCGTACTTCGCGACGAAACTCATGCCGTCTTCCTTGCTGCGATGCGGCGGAGCCCAGACCGGAGCGCCAGGACCCCCGAAAGATCTACGCCCAAGGCAGAATATCGGGTCGGGCGAAACTACCGGGCCGAATCAGTGACCAGGCACATCCGCTGTCTCGTTGTCCATGCAGTCGAAGAGGAACACCCGGAAGATACGCGCCCATCTTCGTTTGCCCCCACCTCCCCTGACTCGGAGCATCATGCGTGGCTCCAGGGTCGTAGCGCACAGGTCTCCCAGGAGAATTTGCGCAGTCGCGCCTGCTCCACGAGGGTGGCCGTGTCGCCGAAGGAGATGTTGAGGTGCCGGCCCAGGACGACGATGGCCACGCTGCCTGCGCCGGCGGCCTTCAGAGCAGCGGAGGCGGATTGGGCGTGGTTGCCGCTGGCCCAGGTGTCGTCGATGAGCAGGACGTCTTCGCCCCACAGTGCGGTTGAGCGATAGCGGGCGCGTGAGGGGGTGCGGCCGAGGGCTGCCGCGTTCGGTTCCGGGGTGAGCAGGTCGCGGTAGCGGTCGCGGGTGGCGCCGACCGTTTCGGCAGTCATCGTGCGCAATGGGTGTGCGTCGCGGCCACTGGTGCTGGGAACGGTCGTGACGATGCCGAATCCGGGGACGGCGCAGTGGTTCGCGATGCAGCTCTCGTGCGCGGCAAGGAAGCGCCACAGGACGGCCGCCAGCCCCATGCGGAAGTACTGCCGCTGCGGGCCTGTGGCGTTCTTGTAGCGCCAAAGCTCGTTCGCGTACTGCTCCCCCTTGAGCGCCAGACTCACCGGCACCACGGCATCGGCGAGGCCCGCACCCAGAATGGCACCGGCCTGCTGGCACTGCCGACATGTCGGGTATCCGGCGTTCGCCGTGCCGCGGCACACCTTGCAGACACCCGTGCCGGGTAGTAAAGGGTGGACGAGGAAGTTGGCGTAGCGATCGGACAGCTCGCCGACGGTGGCCACGCGGGTCCTCCCACTACACCCAGGTGAGCTCGCCCGTGGACGGGACGAGGGAGTCGAGCTTGCTGAAGACCTCGTCAGGGCCGTCGACGACCGTCGTGTTGGGCCTCGTCGCATACTCCCGCGCCCACTCGTGGAACATGAGGGAACGCATGAGAAAGACCCGGCGGCCATGCTCCAGAGCGAGGCGAGCCTGCATACGCGCACCACTACGGTACGCGGCCTCCACCACAACGGTGGCCAGGCTGTAGCCACTCATCACGGCGTTACGCATAGGGAAGGACGCCTTCGAAGGTGCCGCGTCCGGCCAGAACTGGGAGATCACCAGCCCTCGCTCGGCGATCTCCTGCTGCAGGCGGGCGTTCTGCGCCGGGTAGGTGCGGCGCAGGCCGGTGCCTATGACAGCGACGGTACGGCCACCGACGGCGAGCGCGGTGCCGTGCGCGGCGGTGTCGATGCCGACGGCCAGGCCGGAAACCACCGTCACGCCGCGCTCCGCGAGCCCTCCCGCGATGGCGCGGGCATGGTCGATGCCCTCCTGAGTGGGGGTGCGGGTGCCGACAACGGCAACCCGAAGATCGTCTTCGACGGGTCGGCCACGCAGGAATAGGAACGGCGGGCGCTGGTGGACCAACCGCAGATAGAGCGGGTAGTCCTCGTCCAAGATCGTCACCAACCGCATGCCCTCGCGCTCCCATGCGGCGATCTCGGCCGCAACAGCCTCCAGGTCCGCTGCCGGCCCGGTATCGAAGAGAGCGGCTTGTCCTGAACCGTCAAGGGCGCTATCCAGGACTTCGCGGGCACTGCCCACGGTCTCGATCTGATCGGTTAGATCGGGCCAGGAACGATCCCCGCGCCTCAGCAGCGCGACAAGCGCAGCCCGCTCCAGTTCCTGGTCCATGGCGAAAGTATAGAAAGGCCTGCCCGCGCCGGGCACCCGAACGCTTGGAGGAAGAGGCACGACCGTGTTGCCCTTCCCCGCGAGTGCGGCGTCCGGATCCCGAGACTCCCGCGCGGGTAACACTATCGAACACAAAATCGGATGGCTGGACTGTCAGCGCCAGGTGATAGACCTCCTCTATGGCCGGCATTCAGCACCTGTCGATGAGGGTTCCGTGGCGGGACCGCCCCTGGGACCAGTTCATCTGCGACGACCCGTTGGGGAACTCGTCCTGTACGTTGCTCGCGGCAATCGGCAAGGGTAGGGAGGACTCGTTCGAGGTCGCCCACGCCGGTGCCGGGATCGACAGCCTCGATCAGAACTGGCTTCCTTGCCTCAGCGAGCGTGCGACGTTCATGTCGCCGCTCGGGTACACGGTCGTTAAGCAGCATCCTTACCGAGACCACCGTGCACTACAGGGAAAGATCCACGACACCCACGTCACACTCCCCGGATACGCCTTCGAGGCAGTTCCCTTCCGCTGGATGAACCGCCAGGTCTTCGCGCAGGAGGTCGGTCATGAGCGAGTCCCGTTGTTCAGCCAGACCGCGGAGGAAACCGCTGACGCTGCACTGGGCTCCGCGCCACTGTGGGTGATGGACGGAGACAACCAGCGTGCCGTCATCGATGCCTTTTTCGAGCCCGTCGCCCCTGGTGACTCATTGGTCTTCGCCTACCTGAAGCACTCCCCGTTTCAGGAGCAGCGCACCGACCGGCTGTTGGTAGGCGCCGCGCGAGTTACCCGCGCCACGCCTCCGCCGATGTGGAACCAGTCCGGGAACCCGCCTTTCACTTCCTCTATGTGGGAGACGGTTGTCGAGCACTCACTCCGCCCTGACATGGCCGACGGGATCCTGCTGCCCTATCAGCAGCTCGTCCGACTGATGGATGAGGGCCATGACGTCGACAAGGCGCTCGCGTGGGCCCCTGAGGGCCGCGTAGTCGAATTCTCCTATGTCACCGAGCATCTGTCCGACGATGCCGCCATCGAGGCGCTGACCTCGCTGCAGTCAGCCGTCGACGGCATGAGCGAACTGGGGCTGGAGCTGCCTGACACTGGTCGAAAGTGGCTGCAGGGTCAGATCGAGCGGCTCTGGCAGATGCGCGGCCCCGTCCCCGGCCTGCCAGGTGTCCTGAAGGTGATCGGTGTCCAGCAGCCGTACGTGGCGGCGAGAGCGGTCATCGCGGAGGCAGGCGACCGCACCGACCCGTGGAACTTCCTTGAGACGGTTCTGGCGAACCCGTCCAGCGTGCCAAGTGCAATAAAGCCGCACATCGGCTCCCTCCAGGCCAGGATCTGGAAGAAGGTGACGCCCGAGCGCCGGGCTGTGCTGCGTCTGCTCGCCGGGTTCGACATCTCACCGACCCAGGTGCAGATGCTGCTGGACGGCAACACCGAGGTCGCGATGACCGCCGAGGAACTGCTGGAAAACCCGTACTTCGCCTCGACATGCACATACGGGATGAAAGAACACGTACCGTTCACAACCATCGACCGCGCCCTGTTCCCACCATCCCACGTCACCTGGACGCCACCGGTGCCTGACGAGGTCGCGCTTGAGGGCCACCTCGACCGTCGTCGGATCGAAGCACTGCTGACCGATGTCCTTGAGCGGCAGGGCCGGCAGGGCGACACGGTCGTACCGGAAGGCGAGTCCATCACGCTGGCGAACGATGTTTCACTAGCTCAACCGCCTCTCCTGACCAAGATCATCCTGACCGGCCTCGATCTGGACCACCACGGCATCAACGAGTGGACTGATTGGTCGCCTCTGGCAAGTGTGCCGCTCTCGGACGGCACTCCCGCATACAAGCTCACGCGGTTCGAGGAGACTTCTTCGGTCATCCGGGACTGGATCAGGTCTCAGCAGGATCGAGAGAGTCTCGGCCCAGTTACGGACGCCAGAGGCGTCTTGGACACCGCGCTCGACCGGCACCAGAAGGTCACGGGAGAGCTAGACGAACTGGAGGAGCGAGCCCGGACAGAGAAGGCCGCTGGCCTCTCGGCCCTTCATGACACGCCACTCTCGGTACTCATCGGGCCGGCGGGAACCGGCAAGACAACACTGCTACGCGCCTTGGTCGAGTACCCGGGCGTAGCCGGAGGTGGCGTCCTCCTTCTTGCGCCCACCGGCAAGGCGAAGGTCCAGTTGGAAACCAAGGTGAGGCTGCCCGCCAAGACTTTGGCCTCGCACCTGAGCGCCACTCACCGGTACGACGGAGAGACCGGCCGGTATCTCGTGTGGGGGGACCAGCAGCCGCGTAACAGCTATTCCTTGGTTGTCATCGACGAAGCGTCGATGCTCACCGAGGAGATGCTCGCGGCCACCCTCGATTCCTTCACAGGGGTCAAGCGACTCATCCTGGTCGGCGACCCACGGCAGCTCCCGCCGATCGGTGCGGGTCGCCCCTTCGTCGACCTGGTGAACAAGCTGCGTCCGGATAAGTTCAGTGACTGGGTGCGGGTGGCGCCAGGTTACGTCGAGTTGCAGGTACCCCGGCGTCAACTTGCCGACGGCAGTCACGGCATTCGACACGACCTTGAACTGGCAGCGTGTTTCGGCGACAACACGCGGGGAGCCGGCGACGAGTCCATCTGGGCGGATCTGGCCACCAACCCTGACTTGCCCACCGTGAAATACGTGCCCTGGGGCAACAGGTCTGTCGTCGATGCGCTGACCGATGAACTCAGCTACAACCTGGCTCTCGACGGCGACCCGGATCCGGCACGAGCCTTTGCGCTCACATACGGCGGCGTCATCAATGACAAGTACCTCAACTGGCAGATCGGCGCGGGCGAACATGCCGAGGACTGGCAGATTCTCTCCCCGACCCGCTCGCGGGCGTTCGGCACCGTCGAACTCAACCGTCACATCAAGCGCACGTACCGGTCGAGCGACACCTCCTGGGCTCAGCGCGATACTTGGCGCGGCAACATCCCGAAGCCGATCGGCCCCGAGCTGATCGTTCGCGGCGACAAGGTCATGCAGACCACCAACAAGCGACTCAGCGCATGGCCCAAACAGGACGCGATGAACTACGTCGCGAACGGCGAGATTGGCGTCGCGATCGGAATCGTCACGCCGAGGAAGAAGGCATCCAAGTCCCAGCTCCGTCTCCACGTCGAGTTCTCCTCCCAACCCGGATTCCAGTACTCGTACTGGCCGACTGATTCCGACGACGCATTGCTGGAACTCGCGTGGGCGGTCACGGTCCACAAGTCGCAGGGATCGGAGTTCGGCACGACCTTTCTCGTCCTCCCCGCCCGGGCAAATGTCTCCCGTGAACTGATGTACACCGCCCTCACCCGGCAGAAGGACAAGGTCGTTATCCTCCACGACGGCACACTCTCCGACCTGCGTGACCTCGCGCAGCCCTGGCGCTCGGAGACGGCCCGACGCTTGACCGATCTGTTCGAAGCACCCCACCCGATCGCGCTCGACGTCCAGGGCACCGCGCACCGCTTCGACCGGAAACTCATGCACGTGTCGGCGAACGGCATCGCGATGGCGTCGAAGAACGAGGTCATCATCGCCGGGATCCTCGACCGACTCGTGCCTGGCCGCTGGCAGTACGAGCAGCCGTTCACCGGCACCGACGGACGCATCGTCCTGCCCGACTTCACCATCTCAGCCGATGATGGCCGGACGGTCTACTGGGAGCATGCGGGCATGCTCGACCTACCCGACTACGCGCGGAAATGGGAGCTGAAGAAGGCCTGGTACGCAGAAAGCGGCATCCTTCCGCACGCCCAGGGCGGCGGACCGAACGGTTCGCTCATGTGGACGGACGACCTCAACGGCGCAGACGCACAGGCCTGGTTGGAGTTGGCCTCTGAGATCCTGGGGCTCACGTCGGCTGTACTGCCGCCCCCGGCGGGCGCTGGGCCGGGTCCGGCACGACGTGTCGCCAAGAAGACAGCACCGCGGCGTCCAAGTTCATAGTCGGGTAATCGCTACCGTTGCCGGGCTGGCTACGCGGCCGAGGCATGGCCGGCGACCTGGTATGGCATGACCTGGACCAGGTACGCGTGTGGCTGGACAACGCCTGGGCGTGCCAGCCTCCAGGCCATCGTTCCGCTCGGCGGGTGGTGGCAGACTCTGAATCACCGCTGTCTGCGTCCTGGGTGACTACTCCACCGCGTCAGTGGGTAGGGCATTGCAGGCCTGCCGCCACGAAGGAGCGGGAATCCTGAAGTCGAACAAACACTCTAGGTGATAATGTCGTCACGCTCAGAGCTGAGCCTTCATCAGATGCTGGCACCTGGAGGAGACATGGCAAAGTGGGAAGCCGATCCCGAAGCGTCCTTCGCACGGCGGCTGGGCAAGTCGTCTCTTGAGCTGGGGCAGACTTCCGGGAACACCGGCTGTCCTGACATGTGGGAGCTGGACAACGGAGATGTCGCGGTCATCGGTGCGGACCTGACCGCTTCCTACGAGGGGCGGCTTCCGGACGACGTACGAGTCGATCCCGGAGAGCGGCTGGTCATCATCCCCCGGGCGACGATCCTCGCGGCCAAGGCGGACATCCCGGATGCGTAGTCCGCTGCATGGTGCGGTGGGAGAGCGCATGGCGCTCAAGGACTACTACGCCGACTTCGAGAAGTACTTCTGGCACTGCGGCGATCTCGGATTCTGGAAGCTTGAACGGCAGCAGACGTTCCAGGAACCCGGCTACGACAGCTGGGAGGCATTCTGGCGTGGCGACTGGGATGAGTCCCTGCGCTTGCTGGAAGCGGGCCGCGCGGACATGACGGAGTACCACCGCAAAGTCGAGCAGAACGGCTTCGTGGCCCGGCGGGCCCGCGTGGTCGAGGAACCGCTCAGCAACTACATGCAGTGGGAGCTCCACGCGCTGCGTATCCGGGACCAGTGCGGGGGCCCTATCCATGTCACCGACGCAGACCGCGTGGCCCAGTACGAGCAAGACGGCCCTCTGCCGGAGATCTCCACTCTCGGAGACCAAGTGATGTATCAGGCGCTCTACGACGAACGGGGCATCCTGGTAGCTGCGCGGAAGTTTGTCGACCGCCAACTCGTCCTGCGTTGCCGGGAGCTCATCGTGAGCGTCTACAACGCCGGTGAACCCTTGGCGCACTGGTTTGACGGACATGTGGCGCCCCTTCCGCCCCCGCAGCGACAAGCGCAAAGATGAGAGACGACATCCCGGGACACGTCAACCGGTTCGACGGCTCGGCTTCGGCACACACAGTCGTGCAGGCTGGCGAGGTCAGCGGCGGGGTGCATTTTCATCACCAGGTGCCGTTGCCTGCGCCTGTCATCGTGCCGCATCAGTTACGGAGCTCTGTACGCCACTTCGTCAACAGGTCCGAGGAACGAGCCCGCCTCAGCAGTCTTGTGGCGGACCGGCATGACGAGCCGAATGTGGTGCGCGTAGCGGCTATCACCGGGACTGCCGGGGTCGGCAAGACCTCACTGGCACTGCACTGGGCGCACAGCATCCGGTCGCATTTCCCGGGTGGTGAGCTCTACGCCAATCTGCGGGGCTACACTGCGGGCTCCCCTGTTACACCGCAGGAAGTACTGGGCCGCTTTCTCGAGGACCTCGGCGTCCCCGCCACGCATGTGCCGGCCGAACCGGAGCGCCGGGAGACGATGTTCCGGTCGCTGCTCGCCGAGCGCCGCGTGCTGCTCGTACTCGACAATGCCGCGGACAGCTCGCAGGTCCGCCCGCTGCTGCCCGCCACCTCCGGTTGTCTCGTTGTGGTGACCAGCCGGGATGACCTGTCCGGCCTGGTCCGCCAGGAGGGCGCACTGCGCCTGGACGTCACAACGTTCCCCACGGCGGACGCCGTGGAACTGCTGCGTGCCGCCACCGCCGATTACCGGACCAGCGACCCTCGGGGAGACTTGGCGGCGTTGGCCCGACTGTGCGCAGGACTGCCTCTGGCACTGCGTATCGCCGCCGAACGCGCGGCAGGCTGGCCATCCATGCCGCTCGGCGAGCTGATCGACGACCTGCGCGACGAATCGGCCCGGTGGAGCGTTTTAACAGCCGAGGCCGAGGAGGGGTCCGACGCAATGCGCAGCGTTTTCGAGTGGTCTTACCGAGCGCTGTCCGACCCCGCGGCCCAGCTGTTCCGACGGCTCGGCCTGCACCCTGGCAACGAGTTCGGCCTACCCGCCGCTGTGAGCCTCGCTGGAAGCGATCCGGCCCATGTACGGGGCCTGTTGGACACATTGGTGCGAGCCCATCTGCTGGAGCGACGCCCCGCCGCTCGCTACGAGTTCCATGACCTGCTGCGGGCCTATGCGGCGGAGCAGGTCCGGCGGGAGGAGAGCGAGACGGAGCGAACAGAGATCCTCGGGCGCTGTCTCGCCTGGTACCTCCACACCGCGTACGCGGCACAGTGCGCCATGGCGCCGTTCGACCGCTACGACCTGGACGACCGGATCCCCGCACCCGCCACGGCCCTCCACTTCGAGAACTACCAGTCAGCGTTCGACTGGTACCGCGTGGAAAGCGCCAACCTCGTCACCGCCACTCGCGCCGCCGCTGATGCCGGATTCCCTGAGATCGCATGGCGATTGGCCGTGGTGCTGCGGGCCGTCTACATGCACCAGAACGCCTTCGACGACTGGGAGGCAACTGCTCGCATCGGCGTCGAGGCCGCAGCACGCACCGGAGAGCAGCACGGTGAGGCGGAGGCGCTCGAATCTTTGGGCAAGGCTGCTTTCCAGGCATTGCGACTCGATGAGGCGGAGGAGCATCACCGCGCCTCGCTGGCCCTTCGCCGGCATATCGGCGACCGCCGTGGCATGGCGGTGTCCATCAACGCACTCGGCCTGCTCGGACTGCGTCGGCGACGACTCGACGAGGCCAGGGCGCACTTCACGGACGGCGCGGAGATTTTCCGTGAACTGGGCGACCGCCGATGGACGGCATTGGTGCGGAGCAACCTCGCGGAGACGCTGTGCGAACTCGGCCAGGGCGAGGAGGCCTGGGCCCTCATCGAGCAGGTGCTGGACGACTTCCGCCAACTCGGTGATCGCGCTTGCGAGGGCAATGCTCTGTGCCTGCTGAGCTGGGCACAGCACACATCAGGCGAGCCCGAAGCTGCTGCCCGCTCGATCCGCAATGCCTTGTCGATCGCTGATGACGAGAACAACCGGGTGTGGCAGGGGCATTGGGGGACCGAAGCGGCACGAGTCGAGCGAGCACTCGGGAATCCTGAAGAATCCCTCCGCCTGTTCCAGAAGTCCGCTGCCGTTCAGCAGAAGCTCGGTGATGCGTCCCGGGAGGCTGCCGCACTGGACGGAGCGGGCGAGGCATGCCAGTCGCTCGGACGCTTCGAGGAGGCAGCAGAGCTGCACCGACGCGCCACCCGTACCTACCACCAGCTCGACTCCCACTGGCAACTCGCCCGCGCCCAGGCGCATCTGGCCGATGCGCTGACGTCCCTGGGCGATCACGAATCGGCACGCGCCGCCCGAGAGAAAGCGCTCCACCTGCTCGATTCGTTCGACGATCCCAGAGCTATCGCCCTCACAGAGAAGGTGGCACAGTGCCTGGGTGATGACGGCAGATAGCTAATCGTCAGCCACTACGGGCTCCGAAGCCGTAATCCATACGGGCGCGTCGGCGCAGTCCAGACGGATTCCGTTGACTGGGGTGAGGCTGGTCCGCAGGACCTTCAACCGACGGCCGTTGACCGTTGCCGTAGGGCCGAGGTTCGGGCCCATGAAATGGAACGTCCGCACCTGGTTGTGGACCTGGCGCGCGGTCATTTTGGTGTCGACTGCGAAGAACTCCGGTTCCAGCAACCCCGCATAACTGATGCCGTCGGCGGACTGCGGTTCGCCTGCCGATGGGTCTCGCACCCGGTCCAGGGCAATGCTCAGCTGTTCGCGCAGCACCGGGGACAGGTCAGTCCACAGGCTCCGGGGAGTCACATCGTCCGGCAGCGGAACGCCGCCTTGCTGGGTCAGCACCGGGCCGGTGTCGAATTCCTCGTCCATACGGTGAACTGTCACGCCCAGGTCCGGGTCGCCATTGCGGATCGCCCAGAGCACTGGGGCCGGGCCGCGGTATTTGGGCAGCAGCGAGGAGTGAATGTTGAGCACGCCGTGGCGCGGGATCTGCAGCACGGATCGTGGCAGCCGCCACGAGAATCCATAGCAGACGAGCAGGTCAAGACCGTATCCGTCTAACGAGGCACCCAGCCCTTCGGAACTGCCCGGCAGCAGCAGGTCGACGCCCGCCGGCAGCGCTGCGGTGATCTCGCCTGCAACGCGTGCCGCACTCTCGTCCGTGGGCTTGCGGGGGCGCATAGAACGGGAGAACGCGTAGACGACCGGGTCATGGCCCGCTGCGGCGCACGTTTCGTGCAGAGCGGCGAACTCTGCCGTGCCGAAGGAGATCAAGCCGATACGCATGCCGTCCGCCATGAGCAGGAGCCTAGTGGGACGCGTACCCCTTGCGAGCTGCCATTCGGCCTTTCGCCCCCGGCGATCCGCTCCTCCCGGACAGCTCGTTTCTGGCTTGTAGACCTTGAGGCAATCCCTCAGGACTCTCGCTCCTCACTGTCCTCCGGCTCCCTGCTCGGGCGAAACTCGTCCCGGGACGCCGAAGGTCAGGCCGGAGAAGTTCTGCCCTTGGACGACCGGGCCGTTCTGCACGCCCCCGCTGATGCTGTTGTGCACGGAAGCACCGTGGTTGTCATCGATGTTCGGTTCCAACTCGGCTAGCAAACACCGAAGTTCTTCGGCAGCTTGGGGGTCGGCCTGCAGAACACGACGCAGTCGTATCCGCCATTCGGCCTCGATGTCCGCTCCAGCGAGTTCGTCCTGGGCAGCACGAGCCGCCATGAGCTCCTGTTGAGACCGGCCCAGTTCCTCCACAGCAGAGCCCTGGTCCCCGCCACGTGCAAAGAATCGAGCGACTCGATCCCTCGTCTGTGTCCAGGTTTCCGAGACCATCAGCCCGACAAGTGTCGTGGCCCCGGAAACTGCCAGGGCTGTCAACTCAGCTTCCACAGAACGCCCCCCATGAGTACGGACTTCGGCACGAACA
Organism: Streptomyces sp. NPDC050121; assembly: GCF_044460385.1. Lineage (NCBI taxonomy): Bacteria > Bacillati > Actinomycetota > Actinomycetes > Kitasatosporales > Streptomycetaceae > Streptomyces > Streptomyces sp. NPDC050121. The sequence continues at coordinate 59,616 of NZ_JBITJV010000024.1, forward strand.
TCGTTACGGCTTCAGATCCGTGACGGAGTCAGGCAGCCGTGGGCGACGATTCACATCCCACATCTGCTTCATCAGGTCGAAGCCGTCCTGGGCTGCGATGTGCCCGTCGCCCACCGCAAGACGGACCATGTCTACTGTCTCCGCAGTCGTGATGCCCTGTCGCTGGGCATAGCGCAGGGACTCCCGGTCGTCCGAGATCCACCAGGAGCCAGAGAAATCGTCCCAGTTCTTGATGATGTAGAGCGTTTCGGCCTCACCAAGGTGCTGGAGGAGCCTCTCAGGAGTGCCACCGAACACCGCGCTCCGTTCATCGAAGATCTTCTCGATGTCCTCTGCAGTCGTGATCCGGATGGCCTCTCCCAGCCACCCGTGCCGTTCGAGGCTGCTCAAAGCAGGGATCCATCTCGCCGAGTTCTGGGCCTCGTTGGCGACGGCGGCCGTCCATCTACCCCGGCCGTCTAAGGCCGCACGCAAGATATCGAGACGGTCGACAGCGGCGAAGTTACACAGAACCGTGTTGTCAGGGAAGAGGAACTCGCTCATGACTCACCACCGGCTGCCTGTTCCTCGAGCCTGCGGCTGAGCTCGTCGACATCCACCCCGATCAGGCTGGCGTACGGTCGAAGCGTGGACCGGCCAGCTTCGTAGGCCGCACGCGTGTCACGTAGGAGCGGGCCCGGGCGTCTACGCATTGTCGATTCGGCTGATCGCCGCTCGAACTCCTTACCTCGGCCGACGAGGTCCGCCGCCTCACTGGCAGACATTCGCTTGTAGCGGTCGCAGGTACCGGCGTCGATGATGCGTAGGCGGAGCAGCCGGTACGCAAGCGCTTCGGGTGTCACCATCAGCCGGCTGGCCAGGGCAGCGTGATCAACCTGCGTCAGGCTGCCACGGCGCGCGATGTCTTCCCGGAGAAGAGGCTCTGGCATGAGGAACGCGGATGCGAAGGCGTTGGCACGTTGTTCGCTCGGTGCCTTCTTCTGGGCCGGGTCGAAGATGTCTCGGTCGAGGTGGACCTCTTGATCGTCCTCAGCGAGAAGGTGCCCCAGCTCGTGGGCGAGGGTGAAGCGCTGCCGTGCCGGGTTGGAGGTGGTGGCCAGAAGGATCAGCTTGGCTTCACGGGTTGCGGTGGCAAGGCCATCGAAACCCTCACCAATTTCCTCGACAGTCACATCGACACCAAAGACCTCCTCGAGGAGCTCTGCCAGATCGCCGTCCCATGTCGAACGGCCCGCGCCGACCACTACTCCGAGGGCCTTACGGGCCAGCCTCTCTCCTTGGTCGGAGTAGCTACCCTCGCTCAGACTCACGGATACGGGCTGCCAGGGCTGCGGATAACCGATGCCGGCCAGGTCCGCACGTCTCGAGGTGTACTGGCGGGCCACCGCGACGGCCTCACCGGCCTGCCCCGTGGTGGTCCTGCCCGCCACCGCCAGTGGGGGCTCGGTTCCGGTGATCAGCCACTTCACGGAGACGTCACACGCCTGCGCGATGCGCGCGACTTCTACGGTCGAGAAACCTCGTGGACCGTCGAGGGAATCAGTGAGCTGGGTTTCGGCCAAGCCGATCTGCTGAGCGAAGTCAGCGCGGCTCAAACCTGACTTCTCGATCAGGCTCAGGACTCGGTCGGGAATGCTGGACACCGATAGGACAGTAGTCGGCTCGTTGCGCACTGCACAAGGAGTGACAACAAGCGCCGTGATGTTTCAAGTCACCTGATGAGCGACGTTTTTGACTCACCGACTGACCCTCAGCAGCAGCTGCAGCACCCCTGAGCTTCATTAGCACATCGCACCGACTTACCCCTCCTGTACTTGTTCGTACAGGGTCCCCTCGACTTCGCGCATCTCGCGTTCGACGGTCTCCGTGAGGTTCGCGTTGTCGATCACGACACCGAACTCGACATTGCTGTTCTCCGCGCTCCAGGAGAAGTTCGCGCTGGTCACCAGGAGCAGGTGGTGGTCGACGGCGAGGAACTTGGCGTGGTTGCGGACGTACGCGCCGCCGAACGTCTTGGTGCGCCACACCTCGGCTGGCTTGAGATGCTGGGCAACCTCGGATGTCGTCGGCGCTCGGACGCCGCCCGGATCGTCTGCCGCACGGGTGTCGAGGTAGACCCGCACCGCGACTTCGGAGCGCTGTGCGACCTCCTGGAGAGCGGTCCACACGCCAGACGTACGCTGAAAGTTGAAGGTGGAGCAGGTCACCGCATGGCGCGCATTAGCGATCAGGTACGGCACGGACGTGGTCAGTGGCCCGCTCCGGGCGAGGTGCCCAGGCATCGTCCACAAGGGTGTGAGCGTGGTGGGTAGGGTCCGTGCCCCCTCTATCGCCCGCAGCAGGGCGATGCGCTGGGCCTCAGCCCCAGGGCCTTCGCCGGCCTCCGCCAGGAATCTCCTCGCCTCAACTCGTCGGCCTGGGGCGACTGCCTTGAGGGCAGCAGTGAGCGTGTCGCCGTCGACGAGCCTGTCCGCGACGCCCTTGGCTTCGCTGCGAGTGAGGAGTCTGCCGAGGAGCAGAGCAGCCTGGGAGTCACTCATCGGTCGAGAAGTATCCGAGGTTGCTGCCCGGCAGGTCGATCAGGAAGCGACGGTCGAGGAACCGGTTCGCCCGTTCGCAAGAGGTCTCCGAGGCCATGACGCAGCAGTGGCAGGCGGCACCGTGGAGAAAGTCTTCCGGGGGTTGCGGGGTGCGCATCGCACAGATGGGGTCGGAGGAACAGCGTTGTGCCTTGCGCAAGGCGTCAGCAACGACGCGCTGCAACCGCTCAGGGTCGCTGAGCTGAACGAGCCCGCCCAGGGTTCCGTCGCTGTCAGAGGCCGTGGTGCAGATGAGCAGGCCAGCCGCGGGGTCCCTATTGTCGGCTTCGGGCCAGGCATACAGGCGTTCGCTGAGGCTGGCAGCCGAATACCCACAGCTGAGGGCGAGTTCTCGGATCAGGGTGTGGGCAAAGGTGTGGATAAGCCAGTAACGCGGGGGCTTGAGTCGGCTGTCGGCCTTGACCTTCTCAGCCGTTTCTGAGAAGCGACGGTTGAAGTTCCGCTCATGGGCTGCGCGATGCGCCTCCCATACGTCGGACTTGCCGATGCGCTCCTCCCAAGCAGCGACGGAGTCTTCGTCGAGCTGGAGGAAGAGGCCCTCACCACGGTCCTCGGTCGCTACTGTCCACGAGGGACGGCGGGTCCTGGTGAGAGGTGCCAAGCGGCGTTGCAGATCTCCGGCGCGATCCATGGCATCGATACGTGTGAACCCGACGAGCGCATTGACCTTACGAAGCCTCTCGACAGCGAGAACACGGGTGATCTCGGGCCTCAGCTCGGGTCCGCGTTGCCTCGTAGCCAGTGTGAGTCCGCTCTTGGGGTCTTCGACTCGAGCACCGTTGATATCAAGCAGTAGATAGCGCCATTCTGGCACCAGCAGGTCGACTGGGTCCCAGTCACCGAATCTTTCCTCGTGCTCCTCCGGTGTGGGCTGAGGAGCACAGGCTGCCTCGACTGCTGCGGCAAGCTCAGAGTCCGACAACCCAGTGACGTCCACGCGGTCCACGAGCAAGTCCCGAATCATGTCGAGGTTCTCCCGATACTTGCCGAGTCGCTCTCCCAGCGTGGTGCGGATCCGGTCGGCCAGATCGCTTTCCTTCTCTTGCTGAGACTCCGGCATGACGATGATCGAGTAGGTGGCGGGAAACCACAGGTTGGAGGCACCCACCAGCATCAGACGTGTCTGGTGGCGGCAGCCCCGGTGATCGAAAGCGTCCAGGTGTGGATGACGTCCGCGGCATTTCGGCAGCTTCTTCTTGCCAGCCTCGCCCTGGGCCTCGTTCATCGGCCTGCGCATCCCACAGGACTCACAGCGGATGACAGCCGAGGCACCCTTACCAACGGTATGGTCGGTCATCTTGAGGACTGGAAGCTCTGCATTGGCGCACGGCTGGCCGTGGTGAACCCACAGGTCGTATGGGAACTCGTCCAGGTGCCCGTCGACGCACGCCAGGAGGTAGCGGGCGGGCACCGCGGGGCGGCGCATCGGTCGTCTGTTCCGGTTGCCGGAACGGCCCGTGCACTTCGTGTGCTCGAACGTGGCCAGGTCCGTACGGAATGGATGAGTGTTCTTGTAGTCGAACTGCGAGAGCTTTCCCAGCAGGTCACAACCAGTGCACCGCAACCACTGCGGAAAGACGCGGGCCGGCACTCCGAGGTCATTGCCCTCAGCAGACCGGCTGTGCTTCTTCGGCTGCCAAGGGTGTGGCCGGAGCTCCACGTCGTTCGACCTGAGCGCCATCCGCACGACGCCCTTCAGCCTCGGTGCGTGGATGACCGGCGGCAGCGAATCGCGCCTGCGCCAGATTCGTTCCCAGTCATCAAGACCGGTAGACATGATCGTGAACTGCGGCAGGTCCATGATCGAACCGGGGCCGTAGGTGTACAGCAGGGAGGAAGGCCGGGCCGAGCCGACCTTGGCCCTGTTGTGCTTGGCCTGGCGCTCAGCTTCCTCATCCAGGTCGCCCAGCGGGTCGACCGCCCTGTTCGCGTCGTAGACGAAGCGATCCTCGTCAGTCACGAGCTCTCCTCCCGCATCTCCCACTGGGGCGCAGTCATGGGCTCGATGTACACGAGTCGTTCCTTGATAGGGCTGACCAAGAGGTTGATCTCGGGCTGTACTTCGCGCATCGAGTTGGGAATGACGAACGGGGGACCGTCTTGGCTGTAACGGCCGGCCTTGGCATCCTCGGCACTCATCATGAGTGCCTCGTGCTGAGAGTCGTCGAGTACCTTCTCGTAGACCAGCGACTTGCGGTTGATCATGAGGTGGTTGCGGCGCTTGCCCCACTGGTCGAGTCGGTTGGTCAATAGCTCCCATGCCCGTTCGGCCGCGTCCTCGTCCCCGGCCTTAGCGATCCGACGTGCCAGCGCGTCAACGAGATCCACAACGAAGTTCCGCTCGGTCTCAATCCGGTCGGCTCCGGACTCCGGGGACAGGCTCTGGGTCCGGATCGCCTGGCGAACGCGGGCTGCGCTGACCAGGACACCATCCAGGCCACGCTCGAGCGACGTCACCGAGAACGGGGTGACGGACAGTGCTTCGACCTGGGCATAGAACGTCTCGTGGTAGTGGCGGAACTGTTCGAAGTGCGCCAGGTCTCGGGGCCTGGCCCAGTTACCGAGTGCCACAACCAGTCCGGGGCGGTCCCCGTCACGGCCGACACGCGATGAGGCCTGGATGTACTCGGCGGTGTTTTTCGGCTGACCGACCACCAGCATCAGTCCGAGCCTGGTCACGTCCACACCTACCTGGAGCATGGAGGTCGCCAGCACGACGTCGTACGGGTTTACGTCCCGCTCGGGCGTGCGGGACTTGTTGTCTCGCAGGGCGCGCAAGTTCCGTTTCCCGGCGGTGGAGTCGAAGGCGGGATCGAACCTCACGGCCATGCGGTCAAGGGTGGAGGTGATGTCCGCGCTGGCCACGCGGGAGGTCAACTCAGCGACATGCAGGGCACCGAAGTTGGTACCGGTGCGACTGGGCAGCCTGGACCAGGGGCGGCGCTTGGCAAGTGCCGTCTGGATGTCGTCGCCCATGTACCGGGCCATACCGGCCAGTTCCCGGGTCGCGCTGAAGTAGCCGACCAAGGTCATGTACGGATCCGCGGATTTACCCGAGCGATCTAGCAGCAACTGGCCGCCTGCCATGAGAACTTCGGCGACACGGATCTCGGCCGTGGTGAGCCGTACCCCTGTCGTGCTGATCCCGATGTAGCGGCGTCCAGGAGCCTCCTTCGAGACCTCGATCTCCTTGGAGAAGAAAGTGTTCCCGGCGTCGAGAACCTGCGGCGGGAAGATGGTGGTGCCCCGCCCGTACAGTGCCGTCACCTGATCCGCAGCGTTGCGGGCAGTCGCCGTGGAGGCGACCAGCAGCGGGCGCACAGGACGTCCGTCCTTGGTCTGCCAGTGCGTCATCACGTCTATGGCCACTTCAAACAAGCCGACAGTCGTACCGAGAGCTCCGGTGATCAGGTGCAGCTCGTCCTGGATGATCAGGTCCGGGGGCCGCAGTCGGGCCACAGAGTGCACTGCGGCGGCTGGCATGCCGTCCTTCTTCGGATGCTTACTGCCGTCTTTGATCGAGCACTGTGAGTAATCGGGGTGGACGAAGTCGTGCCTCTCGCAGCGCCGCGAGACGTACCCGAAAAGCGAGGCCGCCTCCCCCTCACGGGCCAGGCGGGCGAACTTGTCCACTGTCGCGATCACGAAGGCAGGGACGAGGCGGTAGATCTCTTCGTCAACAGTCAGGACGGGCAGCCCTTCGTCGATCTCCCCGCCGTCCGCGAAGGGGCAGTCCGCGAGCTCATCACCGCAGTACACAAACACTCGACGTCGAGCATCATCGGCTCGGACGTTCCGCGCCTCGATGGGAGTACCGCACCAGGGGCAACGCTGAACCTGCAGCACCGTCAAGCGAAAGCCATGTCCCTGATTGGCCCTCTCCAGCTGCTTGGCGGCCTCGTCATATCGCTTGGGACTCACGTCCGTGCCGACCCACAGCCCGATGCGGAACGGCTCGTCGCCCCAGATCTCCGGTTCCTGCTTGCGTGCCCGTTCCGCTGCGCACACCAGAGCGGTGGCTCGCTGGAACTGCTGAGCGGTGAGCAGCCGAAGCGTGTACCGCATCAGCACAGCCACGCCAGAACGACCGTCCAGTGGACCGTCAAAAGCGTCCACTATGCCTTGACGCCGCCGAACAGCGAAGGTGTATGCGGCCAGCCCCAGGTACGCCTCTGTCTTGCCACCACCGGTCGGGAAGAACAGCAGCTGGGCCTTGGCCAGGTCAGTTGATCTTTTGTCGGCTGCCGGGTCGAACAGCAGCGGCAGCTGCATCAAGATGAAGGCGATCTGGAAGGTTCGCCAGGAGTGAGCCCTGATGCCCTCGGCTTCAATGATCGCGTTGATGGCCTCGTCGATGCTCTCCCGGCTCTCCTCGCTCTGGCCGGCGCGCCGTTGAGCCACCTGGGACTGGACGCGCTGATCGGCCATCACCCGGTTCATGAACCGGAAGCAGAGCAAGGCTTCCGCAGAGTTCTCCCCGTCGGCCAGTAGGAACTCCAGGCCCTCCCTGAGCTGCTTCTGTACCCGGCGCGCGTCGGCGACGGCTTCAAGTCCTTCCGGGCTCAGGTGGTCAGGGAGCTCACGAGCACGCTGCTCCTCGGCTTCCAGCCAGGTGGCATAGCCCTCGACGATGGGCTCCAGGCCAGCGCGCAGTTCGGCTGGGGTTGCAACTTCCAGCGCCCGCATATCGAGCATGGCAGAGCCGATTTCCTCGGCCGCTGTCTGCGGTGTCTCGGCAACCGGCAGCCACGTCGTCCGAACCTCGGAGGCGCGGCGGGTGCCCTGGATTTCCGTCCAGTCCACCGAGCAGGTCCGCCCCACTGCGAACTCCAGTCGGTTCCTGTACTGCAGCCGCAGGCGACGGAGCTCGTCGTCCAGCTCCTCGTGGGTATCCAGGAGTACGTCATTCACCGGCAAGAACACGGGTGACCCGTCCAACGCGTTGACGGTCAGCTGTGTCTGGTAGAGCCACGCTTCCACCGGAATCTGGCGTGGTGTCTCCCTGTCATTACACAGGGCGATCTCGATCAGGCGGCAGCCTCGCTCGCCGTCGTCATAGCGGTCCACCCGCAGGAGGACCTGATCCTTCAGCACGTACGTCTTGGTCTGAGACGGCGTAAGGTCCGCGATCTTGATCGTCGTGCCGAAGCGATGCGGAATTCGCTGGTACCGACGTAGGCGCGAAGCTGGTTCGTCGCCCTCGCCCTGCTTCTCCTTCACGGGCTCATACGTGCCGAACTCGGTGACCACCGTGAACGCATCGAGGTCTTCCGGGACCTGGCAGCGCAGCCCCATCGAAGCCGGAATCATCAGCCCGCGCTTCTGCGGCTGATCGTCTACGTCGTCTTCCTCCGAAGACGCACTGCTGTCGTCGACTGCAGTCAACGGGATGCCCCGGCTCTCGGCCGCATCGACAGCATCACCGACATCGGTGGCGGCATCGTCGGAATCTGCCTGGGTCGGGTTGGCCTCGCCGGCCGTGAGACGTTCCGGGGCAATACGGCCGACCAGGTACGCAGAGTCGGGAGCACCTTCGATGATCTCTTCGGGGCCGCCGGCCGGACCGAGGAGTTCTCGCCTCAGAATGTCGACCAGGTTCTCCCGGGCCGTCCAGGACCGTCCGTCCGGCTCGAAGTCGAGCGGGTAGGACGGCTCGTGCGGAGGGTGGGGGACACTCACTTGGCATGCTCCTCGCCCAGGCTCGTCCGCAGCCTGTCCAAAGCCGTCCGGGGTGGTTCCTGCGCCGCATAACGGACTCTGCTGCAGAGTACTGCAGCGCCTTCAGCCGCCCTCGGGAACGTCACAGCCTCACCCCACCTCTTCGTGATCACTGCGACTGACGCTATCGCGTAGCACTGACAGTCGAACCCCGATCGCGCATGTGCTTCCCTCGGCCTCGCCGCCGCGCAGCGCACCGAGCTCACGTGTGAAGGGCTCCGGGAAGATCCCGGACGACTTCCTGGAACCGATCATCAGCAACTGCTGCATAACCAGCCGTGGTCGCCGGGGAGGCATGCCGCATGAGCCTCTGAGTCATCAAGAGATCTTGCCCGGAAGCCCGGTAGACGGCGGTCCCGAAACGGTGACGAAGTTGGTGATAGCGCATCTTCATCCCCATGGCTTTGGCCATCCGTGAGATGGAGCGCGAGACCTTCTCAGGACGAAGATCCGGCCAGAACCGCCCGCTGCTCTGACGGTTGAGCGCAGCGAGCACGACAGGCGGCACCGGGACCACGTCGGTCCGCCCGCCCTTGCCCACTACGCGCAGAAGCGTCTGCCCGTCACTACTGTCATGCAGATCCTCGACAGACAGGTTGGCCGTCTCATGCGCACGGAGCCCGCAGTAGGCTCCGAGCAGCACCCACGCACGGTGATCAGGCCGAGTCGTGGAGCCCAGCAAATCCTTGAGGTCGCGCTCCGCAATGGGATCTGGGGTGGCACGGGGAGCCGGCGGTTTCCGGATGCCGTCAATGAGGTTGCTGCCGAGCCACCTGCCAAAAGATGCCAGATGATTGAGGTAGGTACGCCGGGTCCAGTTCGTGAGCGCGCGGGTCGAGAAATACGCCTGAACGTGCTCCGCGCGGATCCCGTCGACCGCCAAGCCTGCATGCTTTGCGATCGCCTTGATGCAGTTCACTCGGGCACGGATGGTATTGGCAGCGTAGCCGTCCGCACGCTGAGCCGCTACATACCTCTCGATCACCATGCCGCATTCCTTGACCGACCGCGGGGCGGTTATTCCTGGTAGTCAACTCGCAACCCAGTAAGTTAATAGGCCGATTCCCTTCCGTCTGGTAGCTAACCATGGGCGTTCCTTCATCGGTTCATACGTCTTGGGTATGGGATTCGTCCTCGCGCCCGAACAGGCTCGGGAGCTGATCGAGCGCGATTCCCGCAACAACGACGTCCTCTTCCCCTACCTGAACGGCGAAGACCTCAACTCCCGGCCCGACTGCTCGGCGAGCCGCTGGGTGATCAACTTCCATGACTGGCCCGAGGAGCAGGCCCGGAGCTACCCCGAAGTATTCGACATCGTCGAGCGCCTCGTGAAACCCGTGCGGATGTCGAATAATCGCAAGGTCTACCGCGACTATTGGTGGCAATATGCAGAGAAGCGCCCGGCGATGATCAAGGCAATCTCGGGACTGGACCGAGTCTTGGCGGTAGCGCTCGTCAGCAAGACAGCCATGCCTTCCTCCGTCCCGACTGGCCAGGTCTTCTCGCATATGCTGGGAGTTTTCACGGAGGGATACGCAGGACTTGCGCTGCCAAGCAGCAGTATCCACTACCTGTGGGCCAGTGCTTGGGGATCCAGCCTCAAGGGAGACTTGCGATATACACCGTCGGACGTGTATGAGACATTCCCTCAACCTGACTCTTCAGCGATGAAGAATCTAACCGACCTGGGACGCTTTCTTAGTGAGACAAGATCTGCGGCAATGCTAGACCTCGACCTCGGCTTGACCAAGTTGTACAGCAAATTTCATGACCCTACAGCTAGAGAAAGGGAGGTAATTGAGCTGAGAAATGTTCACGCTCAAGTGGATCAAGCTGTAACGAGCGCGTACGGATGGGAAGGCCTCGACCTGGAATACGTATTCCAAAAGACTAAGAGTGGGTCGCGTCGAACCTTTAATAAATCCGCCCAGGCGGAGATCCTCGACCTCCTGCTGGAATTGAATCAGGAGCGTCATGGGTCAGCAGGCTAGTGTGTAACCCGTCAACTTTTGCCGACGACACTATGTCTTAGTCTTCTGAATCATGCCGATGATGATTCAGCTCTAGGAGGCGATCAAGAATCTCAGCCTGCACGTCTGGCGCGACCGTGTGGCGCTGCCCTTGCTTCGTTCTATGGAAACCATGAGAAATGTCAAGGTCTAGCCATCCGTAGGCCTCGGCTGTGGCGCAATCAATGAGTTCATGAATGCGTCGCAGATGCTGAATTTCGCTGTCGGTCACGGAGCTGTCATGAACCGCATTGTACAGCTTAGTTAGGCCCTCATTGCGGTTCTGCATTATCTCGCTGCGAGTCTTGTCAAGGCTATTTCCTAGATCTCGGAGCGTGGCGCTCTTATATTCTGGATGCGGCAGGGTCTCAAAAACGTCAGACGGCGCATACTGGAGGTCAGCCTTCAGCGTGGCTGAATAGCTCCAAGCCCACAGCACGTGGAACGTAGAGTCCAGTACTGCCAGCGTTTCCAGTTGATCAGTGGGAAATACAACGATCTTCTCGTTCATGACCTGCCCCGTTGGGATCATGGTAGTCATCGCGGTTCGGCTTACACGCGCTACCGCCAAGACTCGGTCCAGTCCCGAGATTGCCTTGATCATCGCCGGGCGCTTCTCTGCATATTGCCACCAATAGTCGCGGTAGACCTTGCGATTATTCGACATCCGCACGGGTTTCACGAGGCGCTCGACGATGTCGAATACTTCGGGGTAGCTCCGGGCCTGCTCCTCGGGCCAGTCATGGAAGTTGATCACCCAGCGGCTCGCCGAGCAGTCGGGCCGGGAGTTGAGGTCTTCGCCGTTCAGGTAGGGGAAGAGGACGTCGTTGTTGCGGGAATCGCGCTCGATCAGCTCCCGAGCTTGCTGGGGCGTGAGAATGAAGCCCTTGCCGAGCACGTTGGCCCCTTGGAAGGACTTGCCCCGGTTAGCTACCAGACGGAACGGCCGACCCGAGACTCGGGACTTGCGGTCGAGTGAGGATGTGATGCCGGATACCTCCTCCCCGTCCAGGACACGAGTCGCTTCGGGCGTAAGCGGCTCCTTGCTGGTCCACACCGCGCAGTACTCCAGCGCCGCCGAGGCGGACGGCCAGGGCGCGCTCTTGACAGCCCTTCGGATCTCGACGCCGCTCTCCGTAATGTGGTCGAGTCCCACTTCTCGTGTGTCGCCCTGGGCGAGCGTGTTGGTGGCGATGAGGCCCGTGTATCCGCGGGCCGCGAGAAGCTGATGCGCTCGGAGGGTGAAGTACGCGACGAGGTCGGCGCTTCCCTTACGGCCGTTCGCGATCACGGAGACGAACCAGTCGCGGACGTTCGTTCCCATGGTCCCAGTGAGCTTCTGGCCGCCCAGGAACGGTGGGTTGCCGATGATCGCATCGAACCCACCTCGCTCCATCACGTCCGGCACGGCAAGGATCCAGTGCAGCGGCTTCCAGCGCGTGTAGTCGGTCTCCACTGTGGGGGTGAGGCCTGTGGCGAGGATGCCGTCGAGCATGGTGCGGTTGGACCTACCGCCGTCCTCCGCGGGGTGGGCCAGGCTGACCGCGATACGAAGGTTTTCGTATGCCTCGGTCAGTGCCTTGCCGGGTTTACCTCCAACGCGTAGGCCGGCCGCGACCACACTGTCGGCGACCTCTGCGAGCTGCCGTGTCAGGTCTTGATACTCACGCCACTGCCGTCGTTTGGTGGTGGCTGAACGCTGTGGGTCATCGATATTGATCTCGCTCGCGAGGCTCTGCCGTAGCCTCGATGCCCTGGTGAGCACACCATCGATGTCGAGGTGTCGGATCGCCCTTGCCCCATCATCGAGGTCGAAGAGGGGGGTCGCCGCACCCTTGCCCGGGGTGATGTGAAGCGCGCGGATCTGCTCGGCGTCCGTGAGTCCAAGCAGAGAGTTGCCGTGGAGCACCTTGTCGTCGACGAACGAGAAGGGAAGTTTCGGGTCGAGGGAGACAAGCCACAGCGACAGCTTGCACATTTCCACAGCCATGCCGTTGATGTCCGCGCCGTAGAGGCACCGCGCGACGACTTTCCTTATCGCGCGGACATGCAGGTCGTGTGCGTTTCCGGTGGCCACGTGATCGCGGCGCCATGCCTCTACAAGCCGAGCGGCCAGGTACCGGGCTGCAGCGACCAAGAACGCGCCTGAGCCGCACGCGATGTCTGCGATCTTGAGATCGAGGATCTCGTCCGAGGAGACCAGTTGCCAGGCGTCCTGATCGGCCGTCTGGTGGGGTCCGGGCGAGTAGACGAGAGGTTCCAGAGCGTGGCGTACGACCTCTTCGGCGAGCGAGCGTGGTGTGTAATGCGCGCCGGCCGAGGCACGCGACGGTGTCTCGACCAGGAGGACACCGCCGGGCTCAACCACCAGGGGCCGGTTTCGCAGGTCTCTGCGGATGATGCCGATGAACGGGCGCAGTCTCTCGCGCAGGTCTTCGTCATCGGTGAGGTCGCGCAGGACGTTCTCGGTGTCGTCGAGGGTATCCGCAGTCTTTAGCGCCTTGGTGAGAGCGGCCTTCGTCGGAGGCTTGGCGGCGGGCTGGTTCTCTTTGACCCATGCCAGGACGGCTTCCGCGAGAGTGCTGTCGTCTGGTGCCGCCTCGGCGAGCTCCTCGAGTGTGGCGAGCGGCATCTCGGGTTCGGAGCCTGCCCGGCCAGCGAGTCCGACGATGACCTCGTCCACGTTCTCGCAGGAGTATCCGAGAAGGCCCTCGTAGATGTAGCCGATCTGTTCGACGTCGATGTCTCGGAAGGAGATACGGCGGGCGCCACCGGTCAGCTGCGCGATCTGGACGGCGCGCAGCACCTCGTGCATCACGCGATCGCTGACGGTGATGGCCAAGGCGCCCTGGGAGTCGCGAGCGGTGAGGAAAGGGAAGCGGGAGGGGTCGAAGAGCGAGCCGCCGTATTCAGGGAGACGCAGGTCCTCGAAGGTGGCGCCCTTATAGAGGGCCTGGGATGTGGCCAGGAGACGGTGCCAGGTGAGGTAGGTGGCGTCGAGGGCCTGGTCGCCTTCCTCGTTCTGCCGGGCGTCGAGCTGATCGAGTTCGTCGCTGACGCCGTATCCCATCGCAAACAGCTCGTTCTCGGGGAGCAGGCCTCGTTCCTCCGCAAAGAGGAGAAAAACGACGCGCATCATGACGGTGACGGCCGCCTCGTAGACTTCGCCGCGCCGGTCCGGGAGCGGATCGGGTTCGCCTCCGCGCGCTGCGTCCAGGCCGCCCTCGGACAAGGCCTGAACGACGAGTTCGACAGCGCGTCGAACCTGGGTACCGAGCGCCTCGGTGATCTTCTCTGAAGCGGTGACGGACTCACCGAACAGTTCAGTGAGCCGGTCGGCCGGTTTACCGCCGACCAGGCGCCGACGTTGGAGGAGTTCGATGAAGGCGTTACGGGTCTGGGGCTCCGCGATCCAGTCCTGGGCGTCCACGATGCCGGAAGCGACCATGGTCTGCGGACGGGCGCTGACGATCGCCCACCAGCGGCCGTCGGTGACGATGCCGATGGGGATCTCGGAGGCGCGCAGCAGTTCCTCCATGCGGTCGATCGGGCTCGCGGACCAGCCGTCGGTGAGCGGATCACGCAGGGAGTCGACGGGGTCGATGACCAGGACGAGCGCACCCGTCGTCTCACCGTCGACGAGGGCGCCGTCGGCACGGACGGTCACGGTGTAGTCGGGTGAGCGCACCTCCGCGGCGGCCGGCGCGGGGACGGTGTAGGAGTTGACCCAGCGCAGCCCTTGGCGCAGTACGAGGTCGACCCAGGTGTCGCGGGCCTCGCGGTACAGATCCAGGGCGGCCGTGTCCTCGCGGTGGGTGTCCCAGTTCTCCCATGCCTTCTCGAAGGCGGGTTTGGCGTCCTTGAGTGCATCGAGGGCCCGGGGGTTCGGCTGGGGGATTCCCTGGGGCCAGACTCGTTCGAGGGCGGGCACGGCGAGGAACGGGCCGTCTGTGTCGACCAGCTCGAGCCAGGCGCGGTGCAAGCTGGCGGCAGTCGGGGGGTACTTACGGCTCATGCCTCGACCATTCCGTTCCTCGCGTCTTCAGGGGTCAGTGCGAACACCACGGCGGCGGCCGAAACGTACGGCTTGATGTCGCTGTAGCGCTCCCGGATCGAGGCGAGCTCGCGGGCCTCTTCGTTGTCCAGGCTCTCCAGGCGCTCGTTCATGTGGTTGAGGTCCCGGCGGCGCTGCTTCTGCTGGTCGTCGCTGAAGAGGACGTCTTCTTCCTCCGCGCGAATGGCGCGCTCCAGCGCGTCCCGGGAGTCCCGCAGGTTGACTCGAAAGGCGTCGAAGATCTCACGGACCCGCTTGATGTCTGTCTGTTCGCGGTCCTTGAGGGTCTGTGTGACCTTCTCCTGCAGAGTCTCGCTCTTGCGCTCCATTGCGTTCAGCAGCCGGGGACGCAGACGGGCCCCGTCGTCGTTCCAGAGAGCGGAAAGGTGGGTGCGTACTTGCTCGTCGGCCAGTTCCAGGTCGTCGGCATCCAGGGTCTTATCCAGTACCTGTTCGACCTTGGCCTCGGCAAGCGCCCGCCCCCGCAGTCGAATGCCGGTGAGGAAAACTTCCTCGTGCAGCCGCAGGCCTCCGCGGCCAACGAGGACGAGACGGGACACAGCGGCTACGCACGACTCCGTGAGACCGGGGGTGACGACTGCGCTGACCCGGTTGATCTGCGAGTTCACGCTGAACAGAGCGCTGCGCAAGGTGCGGGTGGCCCGCTGCATCAGGGCATGGCCGAGGTGGATGTGGACGAGGTCCGTGCGTCCTTGTGCCGCCTTGTCATCGAAGGTGATCGGTCGCAGCACTCCCGGATCCAGGCGTGTGTCCAGGCCTCGCAGGGCGAACTGCCAGGATCGGCCCAGGTGGGGAACCCCGAAGACCGGCGCTTCGGTCCGGTCGTCACCGATTTCTTCCAGGGGCGGCTGAGCGTCCAGGGCGAGCGCGGTGTCCACTACGCGTCGGGCGTTGGCCGGTGTCAGGTGCATCGCCGTCTTGCGGTCATCGTAGCTTCGGGCGAGTTCGGTGAGCTGACGGTTCAGCCCGACTCCGCCGGCCAGTGCCTGGTTGATGACTTCGTTTCCGTCGTCAGGCGGGGTGGGCCGCGACTTGCGATTGCCGCCGGACGGGCTGAAGTGCTCCTGAACGTCGGAGTCGATGACCTGGTTGACCTTGCCCACGAGATCGTTGGTCGCCGTTCCCACCTTGGTGGCAATGATCCCCATGAACTGCATGTCCGCGGCGTACGTCGTGGAGGTCGACTCGGGAACGAAGTGATAGATCTCGGGGCTCTGTGTCTGCCCGTACCGGTCGATCCGGCCGATCCGCTGTTCGAGGCGGGAAGGATTGAACGGGATGTCGAAGTTGACCAGGCGGTAGCAGTGCGTCTGAAGGTCGATGCCCTCGCCCGCAGAATCAGTAGCGAGCAGGACGCGCACCGGATGCTTGTCGGGGCTCTCGGTGAACCGCGCCCGGATCTTCTCGCGCTCTTCGGCCGGGGTCGAGCCCTGGATCGTTTCGAACCTGTCCTTGTAGCCACGCTGGCGCAGAACACCGGCGATCCAGTCGAGTGTGGCGGCGTACTCGGTGAAGACCACCACACGCTCGTTCGTCCAGAGTTTCCCGTCGGACGTACGGCAGTGGGCGTTGAGGAAGGAGATGAGGGCCTCAAGTCGGGAGTCCGGCTTGTGCTCGTAGCTCAGACCCCACTCGATCAGCGAGACGATCTCACTCTCGGTGGCCGCGACCAACGCGTCCGAGCCCTTGGAGTGCCGAAGGGCTGTGAACTCGGGGTGGTCGGCGTCGCCTTCCTCCTCGTCCGACTGTCCGCTGCCCATGACCTCGGCGTAGTAGCCGGCGTCGTCGTCCAGGTCCAGCTGGCGGTCGCCTGGATCGGCTGCCTCGTACAGCTCCAGTGTCCGGGCGAACGACCAAGGGCTGGACAGGAAACGCTTCTTCAGCAGCATCGAGACGATGTCGCCGCCCCTGCCCTTTCCGTTGGCGCGGGCGCTCTCGGCAAGCAGCTGCTCCAGTCTCTCGAACTGTTTTTGCTCCCCCTGCGACGGCTCGAACTGAATCGTCTTGAGCTGGCGAGCCTTGAATCCCTTCTCCGGCAGTTCGCTCTTCAGGCGTCGTACTGCCACGTCGCGCAGCGCCTTCTCGTCGATGCTGGCGCCCCGGGTGAACCGGCGGCTGTCGATCATCTCCAAGAGGGCCGTGAACGACTCCGAGTAGCCGTTGTGTGGCGTCGCGCTCAGGAACAGGCGGTGCTCACATGCCTCCGCCAGCCTCATCGTCGCCGTGGTGCGCTGGCTGTCTACCGCGTACCCGCGCTGTCCCGGAGCCGTTGTCGGACTGGCCGGCGCCACATGGTGCGCCTCGTCGACCACGAGCATGTCGAAGGCGAACCGCCGAGCAGTCGACGCGCTGCGCACATCAGCCATGACTTCACGCAGCAGACGCTGCGCCCGCAGCGACGGCAACCAGGCCATGCTCACAATGACACGCGGGTACAGCCGGAACGGGTTCGCGTTCAGTCCGTGGCTGCGCTTGACCTTCGCCATCAGCGCGCTGTTGACGATCACGAATTCCAGGCCGAACTTCTCCCGCATCTCGTCCTGCCACTTCAACGCCAGGCTCGGCGGGCAGACGATGACGGCAGTCCGTGCCCGGTGACGCAGCAACAACTCCTGCACGACCAGACCGGCTTCGATGGTCTTACCCAAGCCCACGTCGTCAGCCAGCAGCAGGTTCGTTCGGGAAGACTGCAACGCCCTGCGCAACGGCTCCAGCTGGTACGCCTCGACGTTCGCACCACTACGGAACGGAGCCTGGTACGAGTTGGCGTCCGCCGAGGTCACCGCGCCCCAGCGCACCGCGTCGACGAACGCGGCCAGTGTGTTCGGATCGTCGAATGCCTCGGGTCGTACGGCTTCCGGCAGCCCCTGATCCGGTTCGACGGTGTGGCCGAGCTCCAGCTCCCAGACCACGGTCAGCTCCTGGCCGAGTCGGTCCTCGTCCAGCGACTGCAGGCTGACCGCATGCGTCAGACCAGGGCGCCCCTCGTCAGCGGGACTCCGCGGAAGCCCCTGGCGCCGGACGTCCGACACCGCCCACGTGGAACCCCGGACCTTGACGACCTGCCCCGGCTCGGGGACCGGCGGCAGCGCCACCGTCCGCCCGGCGCTGCTCTCCGCTTCCTGCGGACGTTCCGTAGCGGTCCCCACCTGACGAGACTCCTTCATCGACGCCTCACACCCAGCCCTGCGATCCCCCCTCTGAAGCCAGTCACAACGAGCCCCGTGAGTGGCAGGTGGGTCACCAGCGAACCAGTATCCCCGACTCTGGCGAGCGCTGGGAGAAGTCGCGCAGAGTAGCTTCACCTCGGGTGGAAGGGGAACGCGGACCGGCAGCAGTGCGCTCACTGTGGGGGGGTGACGCCGCCGCCCACCGCCACGTGATGCCATGCGCGAAGTCCAGTCGGCTTGGGATCGCCTTCTGCTCGCCAAGGCCTCCCGGCTGCGACCTCTTCACAAGCGCATGACTTCGTCAGATCCTGCTGATCCTTTGCGCTGCTTCCGCCGTGATCTCCTCGGGCGTGAACTCGCGGAACAGCCAGCTCAGAGCGCAGGCCAGCCGTGCCCGCCGCGAGGAGCGGTCACGGGCCAGTGCCTGGGCAATGGCCGCGTGGAGGTACTCCTCCGGGGTCTGTCCGGCGTCCGCCGCGAGGTTGCGAAGCCGTTCCTCGGTATCCGGCTCCATCGGGATGCTCATGAGGTAGCTGCCGTCGATGCCCGGGAACAGTCCGCAGAGCACGTCAACGGGCAGTGTGTCTCCCAGCCGTTTCCAGATCCTCCGTACGGCTCTTGGCTCGCTCTCCGCGGATACGAGGACCACCAGGCGACTGCCGTCATCGGAGGACGCCATGGCAAGACGGCTTCGCTGCTGTGCGGCCCTCAGCTCGACCGCGCCCACGGCACGGGTCAGGACGATCTCGATGGCGTACATGGGCACTGTGCTTCTCCTGTCCCAGGGCTCACTCGAGGGAGACCACCCCGTCGGGCAGCCATCCCTCCCAGTAACCGTCGATGAGGTCGAGCAGCACTTGCGGCTGCACCTGCACGTCCGCATCCCGCAGTTCGGCCGTCGTCCACCATCGCGCGCTTGGGGACAGCAGGGCGCGGACGTCGCAGGGCCAGCCCTCTGCCGCAGGGGCCGCCAGCACGAAGTACTCCTCGCACCGGCGATCCCTGGAAGCGGGAAGCCTCCCTGTGACCGGGGCGATCCGAAGTGCGGGCAGCCGCAGTTCACGGCGAAGGTGGTGCGCCGCGGCCCGACGAAAGGACTCGCCCGGCCGTATCGAGTACCTGGGAACGCTCCAGGTGGCCGGGGGCACGGCGCGGTCGGGCACCAGCAGAAAGCTGCGTGCGGCCGGGTCGATGACGACGGGACGGACGCATGCGGCTGCCGGGAAGGCTGAGCTGATCACATCGACCACCCTGCCCGCATGTTATTGGAATGGCACATCGATGTGTTCCATACGGGTGTGTCAGGGCAGGATCCGGCATGCATATCCAGCGAACTGGATGCGTTGTGTGGGCGGACGCACCCTCGTATCCAGTTCACTAGATACGAGGACGATCTGGCCGGACCGAGCGGTGGCGGTCCGTGCTCGTGGGCGGTGTGAACGCGCACGAGCACGGCTTGGCACCGTTCGGCCCGGCCGGGTGTGGACGATCAGGGAGGGGAGGAACAGGGTGTGGCCCGACCGGCTGGTCGTGGGAGACCGGGTCCGGTTCGACGGGCAGGTGTGCACGGTGACCGGCGTACACGGCGGGCACGTCGCGCTGCTGGACGGACTCGGCGCCACCGAGCACGTCGACGTGGTCTCCCTGCTGTCTTCGGAGGGCTTCGAGTTCCTGGAGCGGGGAGCAGGGCCGCCTCCGGAGCAGTCGGCGCCACCCCTGCCGGATGCGGCTCTGGAGCGGGCACGCTGGTGGCGGCGGCACGTCACCGAGGTGCTCAACGGCGTGCCGCATGACGCGCCGGCCGGCACCGAGCCGCTCCCGGCCTACGATCCGTCACACCGCACATTGGCCGAGCGCGAGGAAGCCAAAGCACAGGAGTTGGCCGACCTAGGCGTGCGCGGAGCTTCCGCGCGGACGGTGCGGCGCAAGCGGCAGCGGTATCAGGAGCAGGGCCTGGCCGGGCTCGCCGACGGCAGGGCCAGTCGGCATATAACCGACGTGGCCCGGCTGGACCCTCGAGTGCGGGCGACTGTCCGGGAGGTGCTCGCCGCGCAACGGTCGGGAGCCCCCCTGATGGCCGGACACTTGCACGATCAGGTGCTGGCCCGGCTGACTGAGCCCATCTCGGCGGGTGAGTTGCCCAGGCCGTCCCGGGCTGCCGTCCGGCGGCTCGCTGCCGAGATGCTTGTCGGCGCTGGGAAGCGGCGGCTCCGCCGGGTGGGTGATGTGGCCGTTGGTGAGCGTGTTCATCTGGAGACAGTCGAGTTGCCGCTGCCATCCAGCAGGGCGGGCCCGAGGGAGCCTCTTCGACTGCTGATCGCTCTGGACGAGGCTACCAGTCTCGTGGTGGCCGCCATCGTTCACACCGGTTACCGGCCTCCACTGCACGCGACGCTGCTCGCCCGGATGCTCGTCCCCGTCGGGATGCACGCGGACTGGGGCGCCCTCCTGTCCGGACGACTCTGTCGCACGGACCGGCGACCCACGTCCTCACTGCTCGTCCGCCCGGACAGCATCGTTGTCGACGAGGACCACGCGCCCAGCCTGCGGGCACTGCGCCCAGCCTGCACGCAACTGGGCATCCACGTGCGGTACACGCAGCGTCTGTGGCCCACGTACAGCCAGACTGTGGAGCGCACGCTGGACCACTTCGTGTCCCTCTTCACCGACCATCTACTCTCCGCCGCCGGGCGGGCCGCGCACGAGACTGGATGGCCGCCCGAGATGGTGCAGGACCTGCTCGACGTATGGGTGGCCCAGGTCTGGCCGGACGCCCCGGTGCCGACCGCGCCCTCAGACGGAGCTCACACGCCGCGAACCCGTCACGAGACGCTGACCGCCTCAGCGGGATGGACATCGACGCCCTTGCCTCCTCACGGTTTCGCGGAACTTCTGAGCGTGGCCTGGAGAGCGGTCGGAGGCCAGGGGCTGCGGCTCAGCGGACAGACCTACAACTCCTCGGCTTTGGATCCCCTGCGTTCCCCGGCGTCACAGGACAAAGGCCGCAGGTTCGAGGTCCGCTGGGACCCGTATGACCCCCGCCGTGTGTGGCTGCGGTCCGAGGACGACGAGTGGATCACGATTCCCGCCGTATCGTCTGCTGCCCGGCCCGCCGTTGCGGCCGTCCTGCATCACGCGCCGCTTGAACACACGGAGGTCTACGCCGCCATCGCCCGGCAACGGCCGGATCCGGCCCCGAACACGAGCGCGCACTCGCCTATCTCCTGGGCCGGGCCGTCCTGTCGTGACTGGGCGGCCTCGTTCTCGCCGCTTTCGGACCAGGAGGACGGCTCACACGCGGCACCAGACTATTCCCGCGTGGCCTATCACGCCGGGCTCCTGCTGCGCGTGCCGGACGTCGTGTCCGCCGCGCGGTGGATCGGGGAGTTGCTGGACCTCAACCGGTACGAGAAAGGCGCCCGCCACGGAATGCTGCTGCACGGAGTGTCCGGTACCGGCAAAACCACAGCCCTGCTGGAAGCAGCCCGCCGCTACACCGCCCAACTGCCCGGCATTCGCTCGGAGAAGCCAGGCAGTTCGGCCATGCCGGTGGTCTACGTCCGGCTGCCACCCGCCACCTCACCGCGCCTGCTGCTGGCCGAACTGGCACGCGCTCTCGGCATCCCCCTGCGCGGCTCGCCCACGACCGCCGACCTGGCGGCCTGGGTGAGCGAGGCGATGACAACCGCCCGCACCGCTCTCGTCCTGGTGGACGAGGCCCAGAATCTCCGCAGTCCGGGCTGGTCCGACACCGCCGTGGCCGAGATTCTGGACTACCTCTGCGACCGCATCCCGGCGACGTTCGCCTTTGCCGGTATCGGTAGCCCCGAGTCCCTCGCCACGACAGTCACGCACACACCGCACCGCCGACTGCTGTCGGTACGCCTGGACCTTCTGCCGGACGGCGAGGTCTGGCAGAAGGTCATCAGCCGGTTCGAAGACGCGCTGCGTCTGCACGCGCACGAGCCAGGCACCCTGACCGCCCAGGCCGCCTTTCTTCATCAGCGCACCGGCGGAAACGTGGGCCAACTGGCCCTTCTCCTGCGCACCGGAGCCGTCCGCGCCATCCGCGAAGGCACCGAACAACTGACCCTCCCCCTACTTTCCGAGCTACCTCTTCCCAACACCTGGTGAAGACCTCTCTGAGAACCCAGAAATACCATCCACAGAAGCGAAGCACGAACATACAGACGATAAATGGGCGCTCTATCAGGGTTGCAGCCATCAAAAAGCCAACTGGTCCCCCAAAGGCCAGACAGCCAACTGGCTTTACCCCTACCTTGATGGGCATGACGTACCAGGAGACTTTCCCGAGTCCCCCTCCTGACGGGGACGAAGCGGAGCATGTGGTCCGTCAGTACGAATCGCTGATCGAGAAGTCCCAAGCGGTCATCGGACGGCTGAGTACGGCGCTGCGCGAGGAAACCGAGAAGTGTGAGGCGCTGATCGCTCACCGCGATGAGGCGCGAGGCCTGGTGGGAATGCAGTCTCGTTTGCGGACCATGCACGAACAGGCCAGGCAGCACGGCATCTTCACCGGCCAGCCCACCCCTCCGGTAACGCTGCACATCGTCCCAGAACCTCAGGACCGCGAAAAATCTGCATCGGACAGCAAGCCGCCCGCGTCCCCTGAACCCGCACCGACAACGACGGATGCGGGACATCCGCCGGCCGCCATCACGATCCGGAGTAGCAGACAGCAGGAAATCCTGAACGTCATCGCCGCGCGTCCCGACCTGCCCTGGGGCAGTGAGGACATCGCCAAAGTTTTGGGAATCCCCAAAGAGGACCCCCGGGGCCGCAAAAGGCTACGCAACCGCCTTCGTGCTCTGACGCTGATCGGCGCTCTGGAACGCGTCACGCGCGAGGACGACCGGCACGTCTACTACCGTCCACGGATGAACTGGAAGTTCGACTGACCATTCCACCCACGACAAGCGATACACGCAGTATTGCTGTTTTATGACCGCCGCCGCATGTAGCGACCCAGGAGGCAACCTGGATCCGCGGCGACGGTCGTGACCGTACAGGCCGTTTCCGACACTACCCGGCACTGCCCGAGTGTGTTCGGCATTCGGTCATTTTCCCCTGCCTCTTTCCCGAGGAACCGAATGCCCATGCGAATTCACTTCGGTGGATTGCCCGGCTCACGGCCGGGCCACAGGTCCACTTCCAGCGCCTTCTCCAGGTTCGCGATCGTCAGCAGGTCGCACCACACCGCGCCGTCGAGCACCTGGGCGACCGTCATGCGGGACACGCCACTGCGCCGGGACACCTCGGCGACCGACCAGCCCCTCTCGCCGATCACCCTGCGCAGCCTCGCCGCCACCTCCTGCGCCACTCGGGCGCCGTGGTGGTCATCGAGCACGGCGTGCGGCCACGCGCCGTCGGTCACGTACTCGGCAGGGCTGCGTCGTCGCTTGTCTCCTCGTGGCACAGCGAAGAGTGTCGCCCATCCGGCCCTCCAGGGATGACAGCGTCCGCCAACTCCACCGCATGCTATTCCAAACACACCCCTCCCGGGGTTCTTTCCTGGTGGAGAGTCACGATGGACGCGATCGAGCGCTACCGGCCCAAGCTGCCGGGGCCCGTCTGGGCACGTATCGGCCCCGACTGCCGCCGCGCCATCGCCAAGGCCGGGCCCGCCACGCCCAAGGAAGCCCGCGATTGGCTCGGCGCCCTGGCTCACGCCGCCGCCCACGCCGACGCCTGCGGGCGCCCCACCAAGGCCGAGCACCTGCTCACCCCGGAGGCGATCGAGTGGTACCTGGCCACCGGCTGCCTGCACCTGGAGGAGCCCTCCCGCTCCAACCGCCGCTGCCGCCTCAACAAACTCCGCCGCGCCCTCCTCGGCCCCGACCTGATCACCGGCAACCCCGCCGCCTACTCAGGCTCAGACGCCTCCCGCCCCTACACCCAGCCGGAACAGGCCCAGCTGTACGCCTCCGCCCGCGCCCAGCCCACCGACGAACTCCGTAACGGCCTCCTGACTCTGCTCGCCCTCGGCTTGGGCTGCGCACTGGACTCACCCGAGATCATCCCGCTGCGCACCCACGACGTCCGCGAGGCACCCAACGGCGCCGTCGCCGTCGCGGTCCGCGGACAGCGCTCCCGGGTGGTGCTGTGCCGCACCGCCTGGGCCCCCGTCCTCACTGAGGCCACTGCCTGGGCCTCCCTCCCCGGCCAGGCCCGCTACCTCTTCCGCCCGAGCAGCCAAGCCCGCGGCACCAACACCGTCACCAACTTCCTCGCCCGCACCAAGAAGCCGCCAGGGACACCTCTGCTGGTCATAGGCCGGGCCCGTGCCACCTGGCTCGTCGACGCCATCGAAGCCCGCATGCACCTACCCACCCTGATGGCCGCCGCAGGCCTGACCACCCTGCGCTCCATCGACCGGGTCCTGCCCCACGTCCGCAACCTCTCGCCCGACCAGGCCGCCTCCGCGCTCAAGGAGTTCTGACCATGACCAGCCGCCTCGCACGTCACACCCGTATCGCCCGCCTGCGCTCCCAGCGCGCCCTCGTTCCCGACCCCGAAGTTGCCCGGATCCGCGACGAAGTGGCCGGCTCGGGCCTGATCGAGGAGATCGCACCGCTCGTCGCACGCCGCACTGGCTGCCCTTGCAAGCTCCCTGTCGAGGCCCTGCTGGTCGGCATGAGCCTGGCCTCCGCCCGCAACGGCGGCGTCGTCACCTTCACCGCCGTCACCGACCTGCTGTTCTTCTCCCTCTCCGAGCCGATGCGCGAGCAGCTCGGCCTGCGCCGCTACCCCGACCACGACCGCGGCTTCGAAGCCGCCTACGCCACAGTCCGCCGCCGCCTGCACAGCATCCTCGAAGCGATCGACCCGTCCCCGCTGCCCAAGAACCACCGCCTTGCCCGCCGCCATGCAGAGAAACTCCTGGCCAAGGCCGACACGGGCGAGCTCGCCCGCAAGCGCGGTCTCATGATCAAGCTTGCCAACCTGATCCTGGCCATGTCCCTGCGTGACGCGATGGCTCTCCTGGAAGACCGTTGGGACGGCTCTGTCTGCGTCGACGCCACCGCCGTCGGCACCTACTCCAAGGGCCTGGCTGCCGACAGCCCCGTCACCGCCACCGACCCCGACGCCGCCTGGTACGTGCGCACCACCAAGCACAAGGACCCACTCGCCCTCGACGACCTCGCGCCCGCCCTGCAGGACAAGAAGAGTGCCAGGCTCCAGAAGCAGGCGGAGCGCATCAAGAAGCGCCTGTTCGGCTACGACGCCTCCCTCGTCATCGCCCGCGATCCCAGCCGCAACGGCGTCCCCCTGCCCGACGGCTCCGCCGACCCCGACGTCGTCCCCGCCCTGGTCATCGCCTTCTCCGTCGACAAGCCCAGCCACCGCCCCGGCCACGTCGCCGTCGAAGCCCTCCAGCAGATCGACGGCAGCCTCCCGCGCGGCTACCTGGCGGGCGACCGCGCCTACAACGGCCAGAGGCCGGAGAACTTCCAGCTCCCCATCCGCGCCATGGGCTACGAGCCCGTCTACGACTACGCCAGGGACCAGTTGGGCGTCCAGGCCGGCTTCGCCGGAGCCCAACTCGTCGAGGGCAACTGGTACTGCCCCTCCATGCCTCAGGACCTCAAGGACGCCACCAAGGACCTGATCGCCAAGAAGATCGACAAGCAAACCTGGATCGACCGCGTTCGTGCCCGAGCCGCGTACCTCTTCATGCCCAAGCAGCGCCCCGACGCCGAAGGTCACCGGCGCGTGATGTGCCCTGCCGAGGCCAACCGCACCCAGTGCCCCCTCAAGACCTACACCCTCGGCCGCGGCATCCACCTGCCCCTCGTCGACCCCGCTCCCAGCCCCGCAGGCTCACCCCCGTGCTGCAGCCAGAAGACCGTCACCGTCCCACCGGAAGCTGCAGCCAACCTCTGGCAGCCACTTCAGTACGGCTCCGAAGCCTGGCAGCGCGTGTATTTCCGGCTCCGCAACAGCGTCGAAGGCATCAACGGCTTCGCCAAGGACACCCTCTACGAGCGCCTCGAAGACGCCGGCACCCGCCGGATCCGCGGCATCGCCGCCCAGACCCTCCTGCTGGCCTTCCAGCTCGCCCACGCCAACCGCCGCAAGCTCAGGGCCTGGGCCGACTCCATCGCTCTCCACGACGACCGACCCCACCGCCGGCCCACCCGCCGCCGCAAGACCAAGCCACTGGGCACCTGGACCCCCAAGGGTTACGTCACCCAGCCCTAAGCCCTGAGACCTTCCTCACAAGCCACCCGTAGCCCCCGGCAGAACACCCGAAGATCCACACCCGGAAACCGGACCGCCGACGGCCTCAAGCCGTCGGCGGTCCACGTGTTTCTGCCCACACAAAGCGGAACGGGCGGCATCGTGATCACGATGCCGCCCGTTCCGTCGGTGCAACCAGAGCACTTTCGTCGGTGCTCCCTGGTGCGCGAGGGGGGAGTTGAACCCCCACGCCCTTGCGGGCACTGGAACCTGAATCCAGCGCGTCTGCCTATTCCGCCACCCGCGCATTGGGTGTGTCCTCGGGCTTGTGGGCTTTTCGGCCCGCCGCCTTCCGACACGCAGAACATTAGCACGCGGTCCAGGGTGCGTTCACATCCCTATTTCGCGGGCAGGGAGCAGGTGGGGGACGGTCGGCGACCCCGTACGTCTCCGTGGTGACTGGTTCACGTATCAACCTCGTACCTATGGCGACCGTCTCCCCAGGAGCCGGACCAGGAGCACAGTCAGGTGCGGGACACTGGTCCACGGCCGCCTCTACGATCCTGGGCAGAAGCGAGAGTCCGAAGCAGGTGTGCACGAGGGAGTCGACACCCGTCGACGGGGCCGACAGGGGGAACCAGCCGATTCACCGGCGCGTGGATACGATCAGTAAGCAGTACCAGGTAAGCGGCAACGTGACCGGCAAGGCAAGCGGCACGCCACAGGACGGCAGCCACTACGGAGGAGGTGCCCCATGGGAGTTCTGAAGAAGTTCGAGCAGCGTCTCGAGGGTCTGGTCAACGGCACCTTCGCCAAGGTCTTCAAGTCCGAGGTCCAGCCCGTCGAGATCGCCGGCGCGCTCCAGCGTGAGTGCGACAACAACGCGACCATCTGGAACCGCGACCGCACGGTCGTCCCCAACGACTTCATCGTGGAGTTGAGCACGCCGGACTACGAGCGACTGAGCCCCTACTCGGGCCAGCTCGGCGACGAGCTCGCCGGCATGGTGCGCGACTACGCCAAGCAGCAGCGCTACACCTTCATGGGACCGATCAAGGTCAACCTGGAGAAGGCGGACGACCTCGACACCGGCCTGTACCGGGTGCGCAGCCGTACGCTCGCCTCCTCCAGCAGCCAGGCGCCGGAGCAGGCGCCCGCCGCGGGCGGCAGACAGCGGCCCGGCGGACCGGGCAGCGCTCCGTATCTCAGCGCCGGCGCCGGAGCCGCGGCTCCGCCCATGCCGTCCGCTCCGCCGCCGGGCGCCCCCGGCGCCCGTCCCGGCGGTTACGGCTACCCGCCCGCCGCCGGCGCGCAGCGCCCCGGCGGGGCAGGTGGGGGGCTGGCCGGGGCTCCGCAGCCCGGGTCCCGCACCCGCCACTGGATCGAGATCAACGGTGCCCGCCACCAGATCTCCCGCGCGACGCTGGTGCTGGGCCGCAGCACCGAGGCCGACGTGCGGATCGACGACCCCGGCGTGTCGCGCCGGCACTGCGAGATCCGGACCGGTTCGCCCTCGACGATCCAGGATCTCGGTTCCACCAACGGCATCGTGGTGGACGGACAGCACACCACGCGCGCTACGCTCCGCGACGGCTCGCGGATCGTCGTGGGCAGCACCACCATCATTTACCGGCAAGCCGAAGGGTGAAGCGGGGGCAATGTCAGAGCTGACCCTCACGGTCATGCGGCTGGGTTTCCTGGCCGTACTGTGGCTGTTCGTGATCGTGGCCGTGCAGGTCATCCGCAGCGACCTGTTCGGTACGCGGGTCACCCAGCGCGGCTCGCGCCGGGAGGCGGGGCGGGCGCAGCAGCAGGCCCAGCGCCAGCAGGCGCCCCCGCAGCAGCGCCAGCAGCCGGCCGCCGCCGGTCGCACGCGCCGTAACGCACCGACGAAGCTGGTCGTGTCCGAGGGCACCCTCACCGGCACCACCGTCGCGCTCCAGGGCCAGACCATCACGCTGGGCCGGGCGCACGACAGCACGATCGTGCTGGACGACGACTACGCCTCCAGCCGCCATGCCAGGATCTACCCGGACCGCGACGGTCAGTGGATCGTCGAGGACCTGGGCTCCACCAACGGCACGTATCTCGACCGATCGCGGCTGACGACTCCCACACCGATCCCGCTGGGCGCGCCGATCCGTATCGGCAAGACCGTCATCGAGCTTCGGAAGTAGTGCTGCATCATGAGTGAGCGCGAGCGGAGCGAGCACGCGGCGGCGGCCGGCACTCAGGGCCCCGGTGTGCTCCCGAGCGGAGGGTGGGCAGTGTGGCTCGACACGACCGGCTGTACCCGGGGCCGACGGGCGAGGTGCGCATGAGTCTGTCACTGCGTTTCGCCGCCGGATCGCACAAGGGCATGATCCGGGAGGGCAACGAGGACTCCGGTTACGCCGGTCCGCGCCTGCTCGCCATCGCCGACGGCATGGGTGGCGCCGCCGCGGGTGAGGTCGCCTCCTCGGAGGCCATCTCCACGATCGTCGCCCTCGATGACGACGTCCCGGGCTCCGATGTTCTGACCTCGCTCGGTACCGCCGTCCAGCGCGCCAACGATCAGCTGCGCGCGCTGGTGGAGGAGGATCCGCAGCTCGAGGGCATGGGGACCACGCTGACCGCTCTGCTGTGGACGGGCCAGCGGCTGGGTCTGGTGCATGTCGGCGACTCGCGTGCCTATCTGTTGCGTGACGGCGTGCTGACGCAGATCACGCAGGACCACACCTGGGTGCAGCGCCTCGTCGACGAGGGCCGTATCACCGAGGAAGAGGCCACCACGCATCCGCAGCGCTCGCTGCTGATGCGCGCGCTGGGCAGCGGCGAGCATGTCGAGCCGGACCTCTCCATCCGGGAGGTCCGCGCCGGCGACCGGTATCTGATCTGTTCCGACGGGCTGTCCGGCGTCGTCTCCCACCAGACGCTCGAGGACACTCTCGCCAGCTACCAGGGCCCGCAGGAGACGGTGCAGGAGCTGATCCAGCTCGCGCTGCGCGGCGGCGGCCCCGACAACATCACCGTGATCGTCGCCGACGTCCTCGACCTGGACACCGGGGACACGCTCGCCGGGCAGCTGTCGGACACTCCGGTGGTGGTCGGCGCGGTCGCCGAGAACCAGCTGCAGCTGCACGACAACGGCATCATGCAGACGCCGGCGGGCCGGGCCTCCGGTCTCGGCCGCAGGCAGCAGGGGCATGGCGGGGGCGGCGAGTTCGGACCGCCCGGCTCGGGCGGCGACATCACCGGCTTCATCCCGACCGACGGCTTCGGTGACTACACCGACGACGACTTCGTGAAGCCGCGCAAGGGCCGTAAGTGGCTGAAGAGATCCTTCTACAGCGTGCTCGCGCTCGCCGTGATCGGCGGCGGACTGTACGGCGGCTGGCGCTGGACGCAGACGCAGTACTACGTCGGCTCCAAGGACGAGCATGTCGCCCTGTACCGGGGTATCAGTCAGGACCTGGCGTGGGTGTCGTTGTCGAAGGTCGAGAAGGACCACCCCGAGATCGAACTCAAGTACCTCCCGGAGTACCAGCAGAAGCTGGTCGAGTCGACGATCGCCGAGGGCGATCTGTCCGCCGCCCAGAAGAAGATCGACGAGCTGGCCGTCCAGGCCTCCGCCTGCAAGAAGCAGGCCGACGCCACCCCGGCGGGCAAGACCGGCTCGAAGACCGGTTCGAAGACCGGCACGGGCGAGGCCGGCGGCACCACGGGAACCACCCCCACGTCGCTCGCGTCCAAGGCATCGCCGAGCCCCTCGGCAACCGCGTCCCCGTCCGTATCCGCGACCGCCACTCCCACCCCCGGCCCCAGCCTTTCGGAGGAAGAGCAGAAGGTCGTCTCGCGGTGCGGTGAGCAGTAGGCAAGCCGTGAGAGGCCCCGTCACACGATGAGCAGTACTACCAACTCGCCGACGCACCACACGTCCACGATCGGCTCGATCGGTACGCCGAGCCGGCGCAACACCGAGCTCGCGCTGCTGGTGTTCGCCGTCGTCATCCCGGTCTTCGCCTACGCCAACGTGGGCCTGGCCATCAACGAGCAGGTGCCGTCCGGCCTCCTGGCCTACGGGCTGGGCCTCGGTCTGCTGGCCGGCGTCGCCCATCTCGTCGTCCGCAAGTTCGCGCCGTACGCCGATCCGCTGCTGCTGCCGCTGGCCACGCTGCTGAACGGGCTGGGTCTGGTCGCCATCTGGCGTCTGGACCAGTCGAAGTTCCTGCAGCAGGCCGAGCAGGCCGGTACGGCCGCGCCGCGGCAGCTGCTGTACACGGCGATGGGCATCGCCCTGTTCATCGTGGTGCTGATCTTCCTCAAGGACCATCGCGTTCTGCAGCGTTACACGTACATCTCGATGGTCGGCGCGATCTTCTTGCTGCTGCTGCCGCTCGTGCCGGGTCTGGGCCAGAACATCTACGGCGCCAAGATCTGGATCTCGGTGGCCGGTTTCTCCATCCAGCCCGGTGAGTTCGCGAAGATCGTGCTCGCGATCTTCTTCGCCGGCTATCTGATGGTGAAGCGGGACGCCCTGGCCCTGGCCAGCCGCCGTTTCCTCGGCCTCTACCTGCCGCGCGGCCGTGACCTCGGTCCGATCATCGTCGTGTGGCTGATCTCGATCCTGATCCTGGTCTTCGAGACGGACCTCGGCACCTCGCTGCTGTTCTTCGGCATGTTCGTGATCATGCTGTACGTGGCCACCGAGCGGACCAGTTGGATCGTGTTCGGTCTGCTGATGTCCGCGGCCGGCGCGGTCGGCGTGGCCAGCGTCGAGCCGCACGTCCAGCAGCGCGTCCAGGCCTGGCTCGACCCGATGAAGGAGTACAAGCTCTCGCAGGCGGGTGTCGGCGGCCACTCCGAGCAGGCCATGCAGGCGCTGTGGGCGTTCGGCTCCGGCGGCACCCTCGGCACCGGCTGGGGCCAGGGCCATTCGGAGCTGATCAAGTTCGCCGCCAACTCCGACTTCATCCTCGCCACCTTCGGTGAGGAGCTGGGGCTGGCCGGCATCATGGCGCTGCTGCTGCTGTACGGCCTGATCGCGGAGCGCGGCGTGCGGACCGCCCTCGCCGCCCGCGACCCGTTCGGCAAGCTGCTCGCGATCGGTCTCTCCGGCGCGTTCGCCCTGCAGGTGTTCGTCGTCGCCGGCGGTGTGATGGGGCTCATCCCGCTCACCGGTATGACGATGCCGTTCCTGGCGTACGGCGGTTCGTCCGTCATCGCCAACTGGGCGCTGATCGGCATCCTGCTCAGAATCAGCGACACCGCGCGCCGTCCGGCGCCCGCCCCCGCCTCCAACCCCGACGCCGAGATGACCCAGGTGGTCCGCCCGTCATGAACAAGCCCCTGCGCCGGATCGCGATCTTCTGCGGCCTCCTCGTGCTGACCCTGCTGCTGCGGGACAACTACCTGCAGTACGTCAAGGCGGACAGCCTCGCCGGCGACACCCTGAACCGCCGCGTCAACATCACGCGCTACTCCACCCCGCGCGGCAACATCATCGTCGACGGCAAGGCCATCACCGGTTCGGTGGAGACCAGCGGCGACTACAAGTACAAGCGCACCTGGACCGACGGCGCCATGTGGGCGCCGGTCACCGGCCGCTCCTCGCAGGCGTTCGGCGCCAACCAGCTGGAGAAGCTGGAGGACGGCATCCTCAGCGGCAACGACGACCGGCTCTTCTTCCGCAACACCCTGGACATGATCACGGGCAAGGAGAAGGAGGGCGGCAGCGTCATCACCACCCTCAACGCCGCCGCGCAGAAGGCCGCGTACACCGGCCTGGGCGACAAGAAGGGCGCCGTTGCGGCGATCGAGCCGTCCACCGGCAAGATCCTCGCGCTGGTCTCCACGCCGTCGTACGACCCGTCGAAGTTCGCCGGGTCCTCCGACAAGGACCAGGAGGCGTGGAACGCGGTCCAGAAGAAGAACAACCCCGACGACCCGATGCTGAACCGGGCGCTGCGCGAGACCTACCCACCCGGCTCCACGTTCAAGGTGGTCACGGCCGCGGCGGCGCTGGAGAACGGCGAGGTCGACGGCATCGACTCCAAGACCAACACCCCGGACCCGTTCCCGCTGCCGCAGTCCACGAAGAAGCTCGGCAACGAGCACGGCGACTGCGAGAACGCCACGCTGCGCTACGCGCTCATGGTGTCCTGCAACACCGTCTTCGCGAAGATGGCCGACAACGTCGGCAACGAGAAGATGATCGCGCAGGCCGAGAAGTTCGGTTTCAACGAGGCCAAGCTGGACACCCCGGTGCGCGCCGCCGAGTCCGTCTACCCCAAGGACAACCAGCCGCAGAACGCCCTGGACGGCATCGGCCAGGGCTCCAACGCGGCCACCCCGCTGCAGATGGCCATGGTCGCCTCGGCGGTCGCCAACGACGGCAAGCTGATGAAGCCGTACATGGTCGACGAGCTCAGGGCCCCGAACCTGGACACCCTGGAGACGACCGAGCCCCAGCAACTGTCCCAGGCCGTCTCCTCCAAGACCGCGCAGGCCCTGCAGGAGATGATGGAGACGGTCGTCAACGACCCGCAGGGCACCGGCGGCAAGGCCAAGATCAACGGCGCCGTCGTCGGCGGCAAGACCGGTACCGCCCAGCACGGCCTCAACAACAGCGAGAAGCCGTACGCCTGGTTCATCTCGTACGCGAAGCTGTCCGACGGCAGCGCGCCGGTGGCCGTCGCGGTCGTCGTGGAGGACGGCGCAGCCAACCGCGGGGACATCACCGGCGGCGGTCTCGCCGGTCCGATCGCAAGGGACGTGATGAAGGCAGTCATCGACAGCAAGAAGTGACCCCCATCACGTCGCCTACACATCGGTGCACGTTGCGATACCGGTCCTGTATCGGGTGACGGGCTTGGCCAGGTCACACTGCTCCGTCCAGGTACGGTAAGCCCGGACGGCAGCCTCCGGCCGCACACGTGTGCCGGTCGGGACCGACGGAGAGGGCTGGTAGGTAGCTATGGAAGAGCCGCGTCGCCTCGGCGGCCGGTACGAGCTGGGCCATGTGCTCGGCCGTGGTGGCATGGCCGAGGTCTACCTCGCACATGACACCCGCCTCGGCCGCACCGTGGCGGTGAAGACGCTGCGCGCGGACCTCGCGCGCGACCCTTCCTTCCAGGCCCGGTTCCGCCGGGAGGCCCAGTCCGCCGCCTCGCTGAACCACCCCGCGATCGTCGCGGTCTACGACACGGGCGAGGACTACATCGACGGGGTCTCGATCCCGTACATCGTCATGGAGTACGTCGACGGCTCCACGCTCCGCGAGCTGCTCCACTCCGGCCGCAAGCTGCTGCCGGAGCGGACGCTGGAGATGACCATCGGCATCCTCCAGGCGCTGGAGTACTCGCACAGAGCCGGCATCGTCCACCGCGACATCAAGCCCGCGAACGTCATGCTGACGCGCAACGGCCAGGTCAAGGTCATGGACTTCGGCATCGCCCGTGCGATGGGCGATTCCGGCATGACGATGACGCAGACGTCCGCGGTCATCGGCACCGCCCAGTACCTCTCGCCGGAGCAGGCCAAGGGCGAGCAGGTCGACGCGCGCTCCGACCTGTACTCGACGGGTTGTCTGCTCTACGAGCTGCTGACGGTACGGCCGCCGTTCGTGGGGGACTCCCCGGTCGCGGTGGCGTACCAGCACGTCCGGGAGGAACCGCAGCCGCCGAGCGTCTTCGACCCCGAGATCACCCCCGAGATGGACGCCATCGTCCTGAAGGCGCTGGTCAAGGACCCGAACTACCGCTACCAGTCGGCCGACGAGATGCGCCTGGACATCGAGGCCTGCCTCGACGGCCAGCCGGTCGCGGCGACGGCGGCGATGGGCTCGGTCGGCTACGGCGGGTACGGCGACGACCAGGCGACCACGGCCATGCGCTCCGCGGACGCCGGCGCCACGTCGATGCTGCCGCCCATGAACCCGGACGACGGCGGCTACGGCTACGACGACCGTCCCGCCCGGCGCCGCCAGAAGAAGTCCAACGCCTCGACGATCCTGCTGGTCCTGGCCGCGGTGCTGGTGCTCGTCGGCGCGATCCTGATCGGCAAGTGGGTGTTCACCGGCGACGGCGCCGCCAACAAGCCGTTCGCGGTCCCGAACTTCGTGAACAAGACGCAGGCCGAAGCCACGACGATGGCCAAGAACGTCGAGCTGAAGGCGGTCTTCACCCAGAAGCCCTGCGAGAGCACCGCCAAGGGCAACATCTGTTCGCAGAACCCGGCGCTCGGCCAGAAGGTCAACAAGGGCGACACGGTGAACCTGGTCGTGTCGACGGGTGCGCCGAAGGTGGTCGTCCCGAGTGTCCTCGGCAAGACCCAGGACGAGGCCAAGAAGCTCCTGGAGGGCGACAAGTACCTGTTCGTCGTGGAGACGAAGGAAGAGGTCTCCGCGGAACCGGCGGGCAACGTCATCAAGCAGAGCCTGGAACTCGGCGAAGAGGTGGAGAAGGGCACGACCATCACCCTCACCATCGCCAAGGCCGAGGAGAAGGCGACCGTCCCCGACGTCTCCAACAAGAGCTGTGACGACGCCAAGGCCCAGATGCAGCAGAACGACCTGCAGGGCAACTGCGTCGAGGTCGACACCCAGGACCCGAACCAGGTCGGCAAGGTCATCCAGACCGTCCCGTCCATCGGCTCCCAGGCCGACAAGGGCTCCACGGTCCAGATCCAGATCGGCAAGAGCAGCCAGCCCCAGCAGACCCAGGTCCCGCCCAACCTCCAGGGCATGAGCGTGAAGGACGCCAAGAAGGCGCTGCGGGACGCGGGCCTGAACGTCGGCCAGATCGCGGGCTCCTCGGACGACGACGCCCAGGTCATCGGCTCGGACCCGGCGCCCGGCAGCACCGTCAACCGGGGGCAGACGGTCAATCTGATCGCCTTCAAGAACAACAACGGCGGTAACAACGGCGGCTTCGGCGGCGGCCAGGGCTAGCCGCGTGCGGTGAACGACGTGGGCCCCACCGGAGACCTCCGGTGGGGCCCACGCCTTTGCCCCGAGCCTCGGCCGGCTCAGGCCTGTTCAGGTCGGCTCAGGCCGTTTCAGAATCGGCTCAGCCGAGTTCCTTCGGCGGTGTGCGGTCCGCGTCGACCTTCTGCACCCGCTCCAGCTCGCCCCACACCACATACCGGTACCGGCTCGTGTACACCGGCGTGCAGGTGGTCAGGGTGATGTAGTGGCCGGCCTTCTTCTTGCCGGACTCCTTGGGGATCTGGCCGAGGACGTCGACGTTGTACTTCGAGGTCTCGGGAAGGACCGCGTAGACCTTGTACACGTACCAGTTGTCCCGCGTCTCGAAGACGATCGGGTCGCCCTTCTCCAGCTTGTCGATGTTGTGGAACTTCGCGCCGTGACCGTCGCGGTGGGCGGCGAGCGTGAAGTTGCCCTCCTTGCCGCTCGTCGGGAGGACGGCCTTGAGGGGGTCGGTGTAGTAGCCGGCGACGCCCTCGTTGAGGACCTTCGACGAGGTGCCCTGCTCGACCAGCACCTCGCCGTT
Source organism: Streptomyces sp. NPDC050121 (assembly GCF_044460385.1). Classification (NCBI taxonomy): domain Bacteria; kingdom Bacillati; phylum Actinomycetota; class Actinomycetes; order Kitasatosporales; family Streptomycetaceae; genus Streptomyces; species Streptomyces sp. NPDC050121. The sequence goes on from NZ_JBITJV010000024.1 coordinate 94,881, forward strand.
CTTCATCGCGGGCACATGGAGGAAGCCGATGCCGTCCTTGGTGTCGAGCGCTCCGGGACCGGTGTCCTCCTGCGCCCAGTTGTCGCGCACCTTGTCGCCCTGCCGGTCCGCGTGCCGGTCGGCGACGACGTTGGTCCACCACAGGGAGTAGACGACGAACAGGCCGAGCACCAGGCCGGCCGTGATGAGAAGCTCACCGAAGACGCTGACGGCCAGCGCGATCCGGCCGCCCGCGCGGCGCCGCGGCGGGGGCTCGGACGCGTCCACGCGCGCGTGTTCCTCGTGCTCGGTGTCGCCGGTGGTCGCTGCCACGTTCACTCTGCCCCTACTCGACTGCACGCCTACCCGCTTGCCTGCCTACTCGACGAGCGCATCCGGCTTGCCCTTGCTGCGCGGCCGTTCCTCGACCATCTTGCCCCAGACGATCAAGCGGTACTTGCTGGTGAACTCCGGGGTGCAGGTGGTGAGCGTGATGTACCGGCCCGGCCCGGTGAACCCGGAGCCCGGCGGGACCGGGTCGAGGACGCTGGTGTTGCCGGGCGCGGTCACCGGCAGCGAGGACGTCATCTTGTAGACGAAGTACTCGTTCTGCGTCTCGACGACCATCTCGTCGCCCGCCTGCAGCCTGTTGATGTACCGGAACGGCTCGCCGTGCGTGTTGCGGTGGCCCGCGAGCCCGAAGTTGCCGGTCTTCGCGTCGGGCATCGCCGTCTTCAGCGCGCCCTCGCCGTAGTGCCCGACCATGCCCTTGTCGAGCACCTTCTTGTTGCTGACGCCCTCGGCGATCGGCACCACCACGTCCAGCTTGGGGATGTGGAGGATCGCGAAGCCCTGCCCCGGCGAGAACGCCCCGGGGGCGCCCTTGCCGCTGGCCCAGTCGTCCTGAAGGCTGCTCGCCTCCTTGTCGGCCTGCGCGTGGGCCCGCACGTTCGTCCACCACAGCTGGTAGGAGACGAACAGCAGCATCAGCACGCCCGTGGTGATGAACACCTCGCCCACCGCCCGGCTGGCGACCACGGCCGCGCTCGGCTTACGTGCTCGCTCCCGGCGGCGGGCCTCGACGCGCGACAGCGGCCGCTCGTCCTGCGCGGGCGCGTCGGCTCCGTCGTACGACTCGGGCGCCTCGCCCGGGCCGCCATGACGCCCATGACGGCCCTTGGCGGCCTTTCTGCGGGCCGCGCGGCCACCGGCCGGTGATCCAGGGGCGGGAGAGGTTCCTGGGGCGCCAGAGGCCGATACGGACTCGCCGCCGAACGTGGACGCCGGCGACGGCGGTATCCGCAGCGCCACCGTCTCCTCGTCGATGGGCGGCAGGTACGGCTCCCCCGCGTAGGACGCGGATCCTGCGCCGTACTGATCACCGCCGAAGGACTCGTACGGCGCGGTGCCGTACGAGTCCTCGCGCTCGGGGCGCAGCGCGGTCACGCCGTGGCCCTGCCCACCACCGGGGCGAGCCCCGCCGACCTCGCCACCGCGCCCTGGTCGCCGCACTCCACGAGCCAGTTGGCCAGCATCCGGTGCCCGTGCTCGGTCAGCACCGACTCCGGGTGGAACTGGACGCCCTCGACGGGCAGTTCACGATGACGCAGGCCCATGATGATGCCGTCGTGCGTACGCGCGGTGACCTCGAGTTCGGCCGGGACCGTCTGCGGCTCGGCGGCCAGCGAGTGGTAGCGGGTCGCGGTGAACGGCGTCGGCAGGCCGGCGAAGACGCCCTTGCCGCCGTGCTCCACCAGCGAGGTCTTGCCGTGCAGCAGCTCCGGCGCGCGGTCCACGACACCGCCGTAGGCCACCTGCATCGACTGCATGCCGAGGCAGACGCCGAAGACGGGGACGCCGGTCGCCGCGCAGTGGCGGACCATCTCGATGCAGACGCCGGCCTCCTCGGGCGTGCCCGGCCCGGGGGACAGCAGGACGCCGTCGAAGCCGTCCTGGGCATGGGCTGTGGAGACCTCGTCGTTGCGCAGGACCTCGCACTCGGCGCCCAGCTGGTACAGGTACTGGACCAGGTTGAAGACGAAGCTGTCGTAGTTGTCGACGACGAGAATGCGCGCGCTCACTGGTTGTCCACCGTCACATCGTTGAAGGGAAGCAGCGGTTCGGCCCATGGGAAGACGTACTGGAACAGCGCGTACACCACGGCGACGACCAGCACGATCGAGAGCAGCGCCTTCACCCACGCGTTTCCCGGCAGATGCCGCCAGATCCAGCCGTACATGCCGTCCCTTCCGTCGCACCACGGCACCTGACTCACGCCGTACGCCACCAGACTAACGGCGCAGAGCCTTCGGTTCGCCTGCCTCCACAGGCTGTGTGGAGTCCAGGTGCGCCCAGACGATCAGCCGGTGACTGTGCCCCCATTCCGGATCGCACGTGGTCAACGTCAGGTACCGGCCCGGACGCGTGTACCCCGACTTACGTGGCACAGCGTCGATCACCTCGACGTCCGAGGGAACGGTTTTGTAAGGGCCTTTGTCGATCCGATACGTGAACCAGGTCGTGCCGTCCGTCAGCACTACCGCGTCGCCGCGCCCGAGCTTGGGGAAGTCCTTGAACGGGTCGCCATAGGTACGGCGGTGACCTGCGACGGAGAAGTTCCCGGTCTGTCCGAGCCGCGCCGTCCCGGCGTAGTGTCCGAGCCCCTTCTTCAGGGTGCCGGTCGCCGTGCCTTCGAGGACCGGCTTGTTCCACGTGAAACCAAGGCGCGGGATGTACATCACGGCGAAGGGTCTGCCGCTGCGGTAGGGCGCCGGCTGGACGGTGGTGGCGGGGCCGGCGCTCGGGGCGGGGCCCGCGCTATGGCGGGCCCACTGGTCGTGCAGGTCGTCGATCTGGTCGTCCATGACGCGGTCGGCCTGGACGCCGGTCCAGAACAGCACGTAGACGACGAAGAGGACGATGACGGCGCCTACGGTGATGCACAGCTCGCTGAACGTCCTGACGATCACCCGCACCGACACAGGCGCCCCCCGGCGGCTATTTCACAGGCTTGGCGTAGTGCAGATCCACTGTGCCCGAGTAGCCCGGCAGAGTCACCGTCCCGTCCTCGGTGACTTTCCAGCCGAGGCCGTAGACGTTCACGTAGACCATGTAGTTCTGGATCGCCGGGGAGTCCGCCAGCGCCTGCTGCAGCTTCTCCGGGTCGCCGACCGCCTGGATCTTGTACGGGGGTGAGTAGACGCGGCCCTGGAGGATCAGGGTGTTGCCGACGCAGCGGACGGCGCTGGTGGAGATCAGCCGCTGGTCCATGACCTTGATGCCCTGGGCGCCGCCGTGCCAGAGGGCGTTCACCACGGCCTGGAGGTCCTGCTGGTGGATGACCAGGTAGTCGGGCTGCGGTTCCGGGTAGCCGGGGAGCTTGGCGGTGGCGTTCGGCGGGGCGTCGTTGAGGGTGACGGTGATGGCCTTGCCCTTGAGTTTCTGGGTGCCGGCGTTCTTCTCCAGTCCCGCGAGCTTGTCGTCCTGGGCCTTGCTGCTGCCGTCGTCGGCCTCGGCCAGCGACTCCACGTCGTCGCGCAGGGCCCCGTTGGCCTCGTCGAGTTCGCCGTTCTTCTGGCTGCGTTCCTCGATGAGGTCGGACAGCCTCAGCAGGGAGGCGTCCGTGCGGATGTTGGTGCCCTTGGCGGTGTTGAAGCTGGTGAAGAAGAGAAGGCCGGCGAGGGCGAAGACACCGACGGTGAGCACCCGCACGGGCCGGAAGCCGCCCCGGCGTCCGGAATCTCCGGAATCACCGGCACCAGGGGAGGAGCCGGTGCCGGAACCCGTTGTACCTGTCCCGGGGGAGTCGGCAGAATTGCTCAACGTACCCTTATCTCCTTCGGCGCCGTAGAAGCACTACGCTAACGGACGCCCGGGGGAGCCCCTCAGTCCCCTAGTACGCAGCCCCCGAGCCCGACCCAGCACCTGCGCGGCCACGCAGCGCATCGACAGGAGAGACCCTCGTGCCGAAGTCACGTATCCGCAAGAAGGCCGACTACACGCCGCCCCCGGCGAAGCAGGCGACCGCCATCAAGCTGAACAGCCGTGCCTGGGTCGCGCCCGTGATGCTGGCCATGTTCCTCATCGGGCTCGCCTGGATCGTGGTCTTCTACGTCACCGACGGCTCGATGCCGATCGACCAGCTCGACAACTGGAACATCGTGGTGGGCTTCGGGTTCATCGCGGCCGGGTTCGGCGTCTCCACCCAGTGGAAATAGGGCTGTCCCGTAGCTCTGCCCAGGGCTATCCACTGAGTTATCCACAGCGGTTTTCCACATGGGGAAAAGAAAGACGATCTGTGGATAACTCATCGGAGGTTGACGCCGGTGTGACGTAAGTACCGGCTGTCACCCTCACTCGAAAAACTGTTCGCCCCCTGCCTGACCTGCACAAACGCGGGTCGATGGCAGGGGGCGCAGCCGTTCCCGCACGTTGTGCACAAGATTCGACACAGACTGTGGACAACAGCGCGCTCAGGTGAGCTGAGCCGTCCTCAGGAGCGTCACGATCACCACGGCGGCCAGCATCACCGCGCAGGTCCCGTACTGCACGAGGGCCCGGCGCTCGCGCGGGGCGTGGACCATGGCGATGCCGATGACGACGCCGGCGACCAGGCCGCCGATGTGGGCCTGCCAGGCGATACCGCTCCACCCGAACGTGATGACCAGGTTGATCACCAGCAGGGCGATGACCGGCCGCATGTCGAGGCGCTGGCGCCGCACCAGCACGGCGAGCGCGCCGAAGAGCCCGAAGATGGCCCCCGAAGCACCGAGCGAGGCCTGGTTGGGCTCGGCGATCAGGTACGTCAGCGCGCTGCCGGCGAGACCGGAGACCAGGTACAGCGCCAGGAACCGGGCCCGGCCGAGGGCCGCTTCGAGCGGACCGCCGATCCACCACAGGCTCAGCATGTTGGACAGGATGTGGATGATGCTGGCGTGCAGGAACATCGAGGTCAGCAGCCGGTACCACTGCCCTTCGGCGACGCCCTGGAGCTCGCCGTACCCGAGGGCCGGCATGATCGCGCGGCCGATCATGTCGAACCGGTCGGTGAAACTGTCGCCGACGGCCTGCTGCAGGACGAACATCACCGCGTTGAGCCCGATGAGGATCTTGGTGAGCAGGTGGGGGTCGGCGGCGATCGTGCCCCCCGCGAGCGTGCGGGGCTGTGAGGCGCCGGGCGGGTGCCCCGTCCCGGATCCCTCACGGACGCAGTTCGGGCACTGGAATCCGACGGAGGCGCTGACCATGCACTCGGGGCAGATCGGGCGCTCGCAGCGGGTGCAGCGAATGCCGGTCTCCCGGTCGGGGTGCCGGTAGCAGACGGGCAGGCCGCTGCGCGCGTCGTCCTGCCGGCTGCCAGGCGCCTGGTCCATGGGCTCCCCTAAACAAGTGGAAGAGGTCGTGGTCGTGGTCGGAGTCGTGACGGGGTCGTTCGTGGTCGGAAAGGAACCGCCCTGCACATCCTGACGGACGAGCAGGGCGTTAGGTTCCCCATGGTTCGCCTGGGGCGTTTTCGCCGCGAACCCGGCGGGCTCGGACCCGCCCGGCTTCAGACCTGGCGGGTCTCGACGACGACCGACTCGATGACGACGTCCTTCAGCGGACGTTCGGTGCGCGGGTTGGTCTGGACGGCCGCGATGGCGTCCACGACCTTCTGACTCGCCGCGTCGGTGACCTCGCCGAAGATGGTGTGCTTGCGGGTCAGCCAGGCCGTCGGGGAGACGGTGATGAAGAACTGCGAGCCGTTGGTGCCCGGCCCGGCGTTGGCCATGGCCAGCAGGTAGGGCCTGTCGAAGCGCAGGTCGGGGTGGAACTCGTCCGCGAACTGGTATCCGGGATCCCCGGTGCCGTCGCCCAGCGGGTCACCGCCCTGGATCATGAAACCGCTGATCACCCGGTGGAAGACCGTGCCGTCGTACAGCCTGTCCGAGGACCTCACGCCCGTCTGCGGGTTGACCCACTCACGCCCGCCCGTGGCGAGGTCCACGAAGTTCCTGACCGTCTTCGGGGCGTGGTCCGGAAAGAGCCGGATTTCGATGTCGCCGTGGTTGGTCTTCAGGGTGGCGTACAGCTGCTCGGCCACGGTCTGCCTTCCGTTGTCTTTCTGTGACCCCCCGATCCTCGCACGCCCGACGCGGTACGCCGCCGTACGGCCCGTTCCTGCACCGGACCCGTCGGTTCGGGTACGGAAATGCACTCGACTCGCTCCGGACGGGAGCGGGCGGGGCCGATCCGTGGCATCGTCGGTTTTGTCGGCCTGTCGACGATATGCCCGTCCGCCGTATGCCCGCCCGCACATGCCGTGACGGCGCACGGCAGGCATGATCCGTAAAAGGGTGGAAAGTCGAAATACCGTACGCCACCGAGGAGGAGGATCCCGTGACCCGCATCGACAGCGTGCGCGCCGCGACCGGCTCGGCGAAGGACAGCGTGCTGCACGCCGCGGAAGTGGTGGCGCCCTACGCCGACACGGCCAAGGAGCGGGCCGCGCTTTACGCGCATGAGGCCCGCGTACGGCTCGCGCCCAAGGTGTCGCAGGCCGCCGAACAGGCCCGCGTCCAGTACGACGCCCATGTCGCCCCGCGTCTGGAACACGCGATGGAACAGGCGAAGACACATGTCCCGTCGAAGGTAGACCTGGCCGCGCAGGAAGCGGCCGCCCGTACCCGCCTGGCGGCGCGGCAGGCCGCCGACTACTCGCGGCCGAGGATCGAGCAGGCCGTGGCCGCGGCCGGGCCCGTCAAGGACGAGGCCACCGCCCGTGGCGTCGCCGCGCTGGCCGCCCTGCGCGGTCAGGTGACGCCGAAGGAGATCGAGAGGCTGGCGCGTAAGCACCGGCGGCGAGCCAAGGCCGGCCGGCTCGCCAAGGCACTGGCCGTGCTCGCAGCCGTCACCGGCGGTGCCTACGCGGCCTGGAAATGGTGGGACAGGCAGGCGAACCCGGACTGGCTCGTCGAGCCGCCGGCCGCCACCGAGGTACCCGCCGTGGGCGGCCTGACATCGGTGGACGGCAGCGCCGACCCGTCGGTCCTCGACCCCGAGGTACAGGCCAAGGAGGCCGAGAAGGACGCCGAGAACGAGGCGGCGAACCGCGAGGACCGTAGCTGAGCAGTACCGTCCGCACATCGAAAAAGACCCCTCCCTTCTGCGTTTCCGCAGGTGGGAGGGGTCTTGTGCGTGGAGCCTAGGGGAGTCGAACCCCTGACATCTGCCATGCAAAGACAGCGCTCTACCAACTGAGCTAAGGCCCCGGAAGGGGACGTCCGGCCGGAAGAACCTCGCACCGGCGGGCGCCGCAGACCAGAGTACCGGGTCACCCGGGGTATCTCGCAAAAAGATTGGGGTCCCCGCGGATGACCACTCTCCGTAAGATGCTCGGACGTGGTTCGCTACAGCGAACCGCGGTTTCTGGGGAAGCGATGGGGAGACGCAATGGACGCCGCACAGCAGGAAGCGACCGCGAGAGCGCGGGAACTGCAGCGGAACTGGTACGGGGAGCCGCTGGGGGCGCTCTTCCGTAAGCTCATCGACGATCTTGGCCTCAACCAGGCTCGTCTCGCGGGGGTACTTGGACTGTCGGCGCCGATGCTGTCGCAGCTGATGAGCGGTCAGCGGGCGAAGATCGGCAACCCGGCGGTGGTGCAGCGGGTGCAGCTGCTCCAGGAGTTGGCGGCGCAGGTCGCGGACGGCAGCGTCAGCGCCGCCGAGGCGACCGAGCGCATGGACGAGATCAAGCGGTCGCAGGGGGGCTCGGTGCTCAGCAACACCACGCAGACGACGAGCAGTTCGGGGGCTCCCACGGTCAAGCGGGTCGTCCGCGAGATCCAGTCCCTGCTGCGCTCGGTGGCCGCCGCCGGCGACATCATCGACGCCGCCGACACCCTCGCCCCGACCCACCCCGAACTGGCAGAGTTCCTCCGGGTGTACGGCGCCGGCCGCACCTCCGACGCAGTCACGCACTACCAGTCCCACCAGAGCTGAGCCGCCGGCCCGGTCGCCGAAGGGGGTTCGGCAACCGGGCGGCCGGCAGCTCGGGGGCAACTGGGGGGTTGGCACAACGCAGCCAGAACACGGGGGTCGTATCGCTCATCACGGGGGTAGCAAGGGGGGAACCGAGGGGACCCGGGGACCAGGGGGAGGAGCGAGGCACTGCCATGGGTGAGGTCTTCGCCGGACGGTACGAACTGGCCGACCCGATCGGACGCGGAGGGGTCGGCGCGGTCTGGCGTGCCTGGGACCACCGCCGCCGCCGCTACGTGGCCGCCAAGGTGCTCCAGCAGAGCGACGCACACGCGCTGCTGCGCTTCGTGCGCGAGCAGGCGCTGCGGATCGACCACCCCCATGTGCTCGCGCCCGCCAGCTGGGCCGCCGACGACGACAAGGTCCTGTTCACCATGGACCTCGTCGGCGGCGGTTCACTGGTCCACCTCGTCGGCGACTACGGCCCCCTCCCCCCGGGCTTCGTGTGCACCCTGCTCGACCAGCTGCTCTCCGGGCTCACCGCGGTCCACGCGGAAGGCGTCGTGCACCGCGACATCAAACCCGCCAACATCCTGCTGGAAGCCACCGGGACCGCCCGGCCCCGACTGCGGCTGTCCGACTTCGGCATCGCGATGCGGCTGGGCGAGCCCCGGCTGACCGAGACCAACCTCGTGGTGGGGACGCCCGGTTACCTCGCGCCCGAGCAGATGATGGGCGCGGACCCGGACTTCCCGGCCGACCTCTTCGCCGTCGGCCTGGTCGCCCTGTATCTGCTGGAAGGCGCCAAGCCGGACGCCAAGGCACTCATCCAGTACTTCGCGGAACACGGCACGCCGGGCGCTCCGAAGAGCGTGCCGGAGCCGCTGTGGCAGGTCGTCGCCACCCTGCTCCAGCCGGACCCGCAGGCACGGTTCCGTACGGCGACGGGGGCACGCAAGGCGCTCGCGGCCGCCGTCGAACTCCTGCCCGAGCCCAGCCCGGACGACGAGATGATCGAGATCTTCGACCAACTCGGCCCGTTGCCCAAGGGGTTCGGGGCCGACGGTCCGTCCGCACCGAGGCCGCGAACCGGAGGCAGAACCGGTACCGGAATCGGAACCGGCTCCGTGCCCACCCGCCCGAACACCCCTCCCGCCCCCGCCCACCCGGGCACCGGCTCGCTGCCCTCCCGTCCGCACCCGACTCCCGATCCGGCCTCTGCGGGCAGCGGATCGTTCCCCTCGGGGCCGTATCCCTCCGGTCCGGGAAGAGCGGCCGATCCGGCCCACCCGGGCACCGGCGGCCTGCCCTCCCGGACGGACGGGACTTCCACGCCGCCGGTCGCCGCATCCCACTCCGTACCCGGCTCCGTACCCGGCTCCGTACCCGTCTCCGGCTCCGTACCCCTGCCGCCCGCGCCACTGCACGCCCCGGACTCCGCGCCGACTCCCACCCCGGCGCCGGCACCAGCACCAGCGCCCGCTCACGTCCCCTCCATGTCGGACACCGGAAGCTTCCACCTGCCGCCCCCGCAGTCCCCCACTCCGTATCCGCCGGCCTCTTCCGCGGCTGCGTACGAGTCCCCGTACGAGTCCCCCGGGCCACACGCACCGCACGAGTCCACGTTCGTGTTGCCCTCCCGTGGGCCGCGCGCCGAGGTGTCCACAGCCTCGTACACCGCCCAGGACCCGCAGGTTCCGCAGCCGGCCGCGCAGGCGGTTGCGCCGCGGGGCGGTCGACGCGGTCATCGCGCCGTCCGCCGGGGGCGTCCCGGGCCGCCCGCCAAGGTCGCGGTGCCGCTGCTGCTCCTGGCGCTGGTCTGCTACGCCGTGGGGTTCTGGGCGCTGGCCCGCGTCTGAGCGGCGGCCCTGCGCCGGGCGGTCAGCGTCCACACCCCCAGCACTGTCAGCAGCGCGCTCCCGGTGCCGAGGCCACCCACGGCGACCGCCCGCATCACGGGGTCACCGCCCGACGCACCGCCCCTCGACGCGCTGCCGCCCGCCAAGGGTTCCGGGTCCGGCGCGCCGACGTCGAAGAACCCGCGCGGCACCGACTGCGCCGAGTACCCCGGACCGGCCTGCGTGCTGCCGCCCACCCGGACGCGCAGGGTGAGCCCGTAGGGCCCCTCGCCGAAACGTTGGGCCACCTGCGAGGCCAGGTGCACCACGAGGTAGTACGAGCCGGCGAACCGCAGCGAGTTCGTCGGATCGGTGGGCGCGTACCGGTTGACGTACCTGACCGGCGGCACGGGCGGCAGCGAGGCCGACTTCTGGGTGCCGCCGAAGCCGACGCTCGCGTCCTTCACCTCGGCTCGCACCGGGTTGTAGAGGGTCAGGTCCAGGGCGTCGACCACATATCCGGAGTCCGTGTCCGCACTGCCCAGGTCGACGGCGGCGGACACCTGCCGGCCCCAGTCGACGGGGACCTTGTAGAAGAGGGTCTGCCCGGGGACGATCTCGTCGCTCCACACGCCCGGCTCCACGGTGGTCGCCCTGGCGAAGCCGGCCCCGCCCCGCACCGCCACCGGCTCGGCGACGGGCGGCGTGGGCGTCGCGGAGTCCCACTGCTCGGGCACGCTCGTCGAGACCGCCTTCCGCACGGGCGCCTCGGAGACGGCCGCGAGCTCCAGCTCCCAGGGGTCCTCGACACCGGTGCCGGTGCTGGTGCCGGTGCCGGTGCCGGTGCGCTCGACGACGACGTAGTACGTACCGGGCTCCTGGCACACCCCCTTGCCGGGTACGAGTTCGCGCGCGCCCCACGCCGTGATCGGCTGCGGGCTCTTGGACGCGCCCACGCCGGCCGAGTCGTTGGAACATCGGAGGCCGTCGGCGTTCTGCACGGAGACGCTGATCCCGTCTCCGACGGACAGGACGGCTCCCGCGCGCGGGATCGCCGTCACGGAGACGTACACGTTCGACGCACCGTCGAGTTCGAGCCGGTAGTAGGCCTTCACCCGCTTCTCCCGGCCCTGGCCCTGGCTCTGGTCCTGGCCCTGGCTCTGGTCCTGCCCCTTGAGGGAGCTTCGGTACGTCGCGCCGGGGTCCAGGCGTACGGCGTCGCTGGTGCCCGTCGCCGCCGGGGCGCTGCGGACGTCGTCCGCGAAGGCGTACGACGGGACGTCCGGCGCGGCGACGGCGGCCGGCCCTGGCAGCGCCACCGATGACGCGCAGAGCACCGCTCCCACGGCAGTGATCCGCGCGACGGACCGCCGCACAGCCGTCCCACGCCTCGCAAGCCCCGCACGCCGGGCCATCGATCCCGCCCCCTCGCCTTAGACCGAACGTGGCCCATCCTGCCCCGCCCGCGCGCGCGTCACCCGCGCATCCGGCACGAGCGTCCGAAAAGCCCGCTTCTAACCGCGGTCCCGGGAACGCGCAACACAAAACCCCGACCGCGAGCGGCGGCCGGGGTTTGCTCAGTCTTCGGTATCGATACTCACGAACCCGTGGGCACGGAGTCAGTCGCCTCCGTCCACAGATCCTGCTCGGCGCGATCCGCCTGGATCTGGCGGTACACAAGGAGCCCGCCGATGGCGGCCAGTGCGACCAGGAGAAGCTTCTTCACCGCGCGACCTCGTCTTTCCTTGACGTAGGGGACCTCTGGCGCCCGACTATACACACCGGCCGATACCGATCGGTGACCTACGCCCGCCGCTCAACTCCCGCCCTCGGCAGCGCAGTAGAAGCGGATCTCATCACTCCGATCGGAGGGTGATCACATCTCCACAGAGGGTGAGATTCGCCCCCGCTCACACCACTTACTCACCTTTCTTCGCCTCTCCTCCCGTTTTATGGCCTCTTGCGTCCATACGAGTGGTGTTCATCGGAACAACGCCACGCCGCGAGCGTCGGTCCACCACTTCGCGGCCTCCATACACATCATGAGGAAAGTACGCAAATCGCCCAACCCGAAAGTGAGGGGCCATGACCGAGAACCGGGTCATGACGCTGTGGACCACGATCGTCACCGCCTTCCTCGCGCTGTGCACGGCGCTCGGACTCATCACGACGACCGCCGCGACGGCGTCGGCCTCGACGGCGTCGGCCCGGACCGAGCCGACGCGCAGCAGCGAGAGCGACGCCACCGCGCGCACCACGGCCTGGCCGACGATCTCGACCCCCCGGGTCTGGCCCCAAGCCCGCTCCCTGCCCCCCACGATGAAACAGCGCATCCGCGCCGAGGCGCACGGCAAGTCCCCCGGCTGCCGCCACCGCGGTCTCCCGGACACGGACCCGGCCGAGCACACCACAACCGCCTGCGCCCCCGCGGACCCGGACGAACCAGCCGAACCAGCCATCCCCCTCCAGCGCTGAGCACCCCCACCCCCCGACGTAACGGCGAACTTGCGTACAGCCCGCACGGACCAGGCCCGGCAGCTCCCCCAGGAGCCACCGGGCCTTCGCCGTGCGTCGTCGTCGGCGTCAGCGGTGGTTGGCAACCGCCGGTCTTCGTTCGGGGCGCCCCGCCTCGCGTCCCCCGGATACGCCGAGGGCCTCCGACCATGACCGGTCGGGGGCCTTCGCCGGGGTTCTCACTTACGCCGTTGGCCAAGGACACAGAACTCGTTGCCCTCGGGGTCTGCCATGACGACCCACGACTGCTCGCCCTGGCCGATGTCGACACGCTTCGCGCCATGGGCCTCGAGGCGGGCCACCTCGGCGGCCTGGTCATCGGGCCTGAAGTCGAGATGCAGTCGGCTCTTCGCCGTCCGGCCCTCGTCGACCCGCACGAACTCCAACCCCGGCAGGCGATCGGGCTCCGCGCGGATCTCGAACTCGTCATCGGAGTAGGCATGCCCGCCATCGGCAGACCGCAGCCGCTGCAAACCGCAGCCATAGACGCCAAAAACCCCCGGACCAAAGGTCCAGGGGTCTTCTGGCTGGTGGGGCTAACAGGATTTGAACCTGTGGCCTCATCCTTATCAGGGATGCGCTCTAACCAACTGAGCTATAGCCCCGCCGCGCTCTGCGGTGTGTGTCCCGCGCGCTGACTCCTGAAGATTAGCGCACGACGTGGGCAGTCCCAAAATCGATAGTCGCGGGGCCCTCGGGGGAGGTTTGAAACCGCTGCGACGACAAAGCTCACTCGTCCTCGGCGAGCGTCAGCTCGACGCCGCCGACGAAGCCGGCCGAGAGGTTGTAGATGAACGCGCCGAGCGTCGCGAGGGCCGTCGCGAGGACGACGTCGATGACCGCGATGATCGACGTGAACATCAGGACGTGGGGGAGCGACAGGAACGCCTGGAGGTCGAAGCCGTTCGACTCGTTCGAGCCGGTCGCCTCCGCAATCGTGCCGCCGACCGACGAGAAGACACCCATCGCGTCCATGACCATCCACAGCACGGCGGCCGCGACGATCGTGCAGATGCCGAGCGCGATGGAGAGCAGGAAGCTGACCTTCATCACCGACCACGGGTCGGCCTTCGACACCCGCAGCCGCGCCTTGCGCACGCGGGGCGTGGTACGGACGCCGGTCCGCGGGCGCCGTACGGCGCCGGCCGGCGCCGGGGGCGCCTGCGTCGGGTAGGCCTGCGGCGGGTGGTAGGGCCCGGCGGGCTGCTGCGGCTGCCGTTCCCCGGGCAGCGGCGAGCCTTCGGCAGGCTGTTTGGCCTGCGCGCCTCGGGTGTCAGTCACGGTTCCCCCCTGGGATCCCTTTGATCCTTGCGTGTCGGGCGAGGACGACGGCGAGGGCGAGTCAGCCACGGGCGCCTTGATGGCCTTCAGCTGGGTCGTGTGGGTGTCCGCCGGACGCCCGTCACCGCCCCCGGCGCCCCGCGCGTCGGTCGTACGCGCGTTCCCCCCCGGCGCGGCGGAGCCACGGCCGCCGCCGTTCTTGTCCGTACCGGCAGACGTACCGGCGCCCGTGGCTCCGCTCACGATGACTCACTCCTCGTACCTACTCGGTCGAGGGCGACTCACCCTCGTCCGTGCCGGTGGTCGTGGCTGCCTCGGCGGACTCGTCCACGGCGCCCTCGCCGTCGACCTCTTCCGCCTCGCGCCCCGCCTCGGCGTTACGTGCGATACCGACGACGGCATCGCGCTTGCCCAGGTTGATCAGTTGGACGCCCATGGTGTCACGGCCCGTCTCCCTGACCTCGTTGACTCGCGTACGAATCACACCGCCGGACAGCGTGATGGCGAGGATCTCATCGGTCTCCTCGACCACCAGCGCGCCGACGAGAGAACCACGGTCCTCGACGATCTTGGCGGCCTTGATACCGAGGCCGCCGCGACCCTGGACGCGGTACTCGTCGACAGCGGTCCGCTTCGCGTACCCGCCGTCTGTGGCAGTGAACACGAACGTACCGGGTCGAACAACATTCATCGAGAGCAGCTGGTCGCCCTCACGGAAGCTCATGCCCTTGACGCCCGAGGTGGCACGGCCCATGGGGCGCAGCGCCTCGTCCGTGGCGGTGAACCTGATCGACTGCGCCTTCTTGCTGATCAGAAGCAGATCGTCCTCGGCCGAGACGAGTTCGGCTCCGATCAGTTCGTCGTCCGAACCGTCCTCCGTCTCACGGAGGTTGATCGCGATGACACCACCGGCACGCGGCGAATCGTAATCCTTCAGAGGCGTCTTCTTCACCAGACCGCCCTTGGTGGCCAGGACCAGGTACGGCGCCGCCTCGTAGTCGCGGATCGCGAGGATCTCGGCGATCGCCTCGTCCGGCTGGAAGGCCAGCAGGTTGGCGACGTGCTGTCCACGCGCGTCACGCCCGGCGTCGGGCAGCTCGTACGCCTTCGCCCGGTAGACGCGGCCCTTGTTGGTGAAGAACAGCAGCCAGTGGTGCGTGGTGGAGACGAAGAAGTGGTCGACGATGTCGTCTTCCTTCAGCTTCGCGCCCCGTACGCCCTTGCCGCCGCGCTTCTGGGAGCGGTAGTCGTCCGTCTTCGTGCGCTTGACGTAGCCCCCGCGCGAGATGGTGACGACGATGTCCTCCTCGGCGATCAGGTCCTCGATGGACATGTCACCGTCGTAGGGCACCAGCATCGTCTTGCGGTCGTCGCCGTACTTCTCGACGATCGCGGCGAGTTCCTCGCTCACGATGCCGCGCTGGCGGACCGGCGACGCGAGGATCTGGTTGTACTCGTTGATCTTCGCCTGGAGTTCGTCGTGCTCCTGGACGATCTTCTGGCGCTCCAGGGCGGCGAGGCGGCGCAGCTGCATCTCGAGGATGGCGTTGGCCTGGATCTCGTCGATCTCCAGGAGGCTCATCAGGCCCCCGCGCGCGATGTCGACGGTGTCGCTGCGCCGGATCAGCGCGATGACCTCGTCGATGGCGTCCAGGGCCTTCAGCAGGCCGCGCAGGATGTGCGCCCGCTCCTCGGCCTTGCGCAGCCTGAAGCGCGTACGGCGGACGACGACCTCGATCTGGTGCGTCACCCAGTGGCGGATGAACGCGTCGAGCGAGAGCGTGCGCGGGACGCCGTCGACCAGGGCCAGCATGTTGGCGCCGAAGTTCGTCTGCAGGTCCGTGTGCTTGTACAGGTTGTTCAGGACGACCTTGGCGACCGCGTCCCGCTTCAGGACGATCACCAGGCGCTGGCCCGTACGGGACGACGTCTCGTCGCGGACGTCCGCGATGCCGCCGATCTTGCCGTCCTTGACCAGGTCGGCGATCTTCTGCGCAAGGTTGTCGGGGTTGACCTGGTAGGGCAGCTCCGTGACCACCAGGCACTGGCGGTTCTGGATCTCCTCGACCTCGACGACCGCCCGCATGGTGATCGAGCCGCGACCCGTTCGGTACGCCTCCTCGATGCCCTTACGGCCCACCACCAGGGCGCCGGTCGGGAAGTCGGGGCCCTTGATGCGCTCGATCAGCGCGTCCAGGAGCTCCTCGTGCGAGGCCTCCGGGTTCTCCAGGTACCACTGGGCGCCCGAGGCGACCTCGCGCAGGTTGTGCGAGGGGATGTTGGTCGCCATACCGACCGCGATACCGGCCGAGCCGTTGATCAGCAGGTTGGGGAAGCGGGCCGGCAGGACGGTCGGCTCCTGGGAGCGGCCGTCGTAGTTGTCCGTGAAGTCGACGGTCTCCTCGTCGATGTCACGGACCATCTCCATCGACAGCGGCGCCATCTTGCACTCGGTGTAGCGCATGGCGGCCGCCGGGTCGTTGCCCGGAGAGCCGAAGTTGCCGTTGGAGTCCACCAGCGGCATCCGCATCGACCACGGCTGCGCGAGGCGGACCAGCGCGTCGTAGATCGAGGAGTCGCCGTGCGGGTGGTAGTTGCCCATGACGTCGCCGACGACGCGGGCGCACTTGTAGAAGCCGCGCTCGGGCCGGTAGCCGCCGTCGTACATCGCGTACAGGACGCGGCGGTGGACGGGCTTGAGGCCGTCGCGGACGTCGGGCAGCGCGCGGGAGACGATGACGGACATCGCGTAGTCGAGGTACGAGCGCTGCATCTCCGTCTCGAGCCCGACGGGCTCGATGCGCATGGCGATGTCGCCGCCCTCTTCAGGGGTGACGGGAGTGTTCTCGTCGGTCATTGCTGGTGGGGATCCTTCCTGGTGCGGTCAGCTGAGACCGACTCAGATGTCGAGGAAGCGGACGTCCTTGGCGTTGCGCTGGATGAAGGCACGGCGCGCCTCGACGTCCTCGCCCATGAGGACCGAGAACAGGTCGTCGGCCTGGGCGGCGTCGTCGAGGGTGACCTGGCCGAGGACGCGGTGCTCCTGGTCCATCGTGGTGACGCGCAGCTCCTCGGCGTTCATCTCGCCGAGACCCTTGAAGCGCTGGATGGAGTCCTCGCGCACCCGCTTGCCGCGCTGGCGGCCCATCTCGATCAGCGCGTCGCGCTCGCGGTCGGAGTACGCGTACTCGATGTCGTCCCGGCCCCACTTGATCTTGTAGAGCGGGGGACGGGAGAGGTACACGTGCCCGGCCTCGACCAGCGGCCGCATGAAGCGGAACAGGAAGGTCAGCAGCAGGGTGCTGATGTGCTGGCCGTCGACGTCGGCGTCCGCCATCAGAATGATCTTGTGATAGCGGAGCTTCTCGATGTCGAAGTCCTCGTGGACCCCGGTGCCGAACGCGGAGATCAGCGCCTGGATCTCCTGGTTCTGCAGGATCTTGTCGATCCGCGCCTTCTCGACGTTGAGGATCTTGCCGCGGATCGGGAGGATCGCCTGGTACTGCGGGTTGCGGCCGGACTTGGCCGAGCCGCCGGCGGAGTCACCCTCGACGATGAAGATCTCGCACTTGGTGGGGTCGTTGGACTGGCAGTCGGAGAGCTTGCCAGGCAGCGACGCGGACTCCAGCAGACCCTTGCGGCGGGTCAGATCGCGGGCCTTGCGGGCCGCCACGCGCGCGGTGGCCGCCTGGATGCCCTTGCGGACGATGTCCGCCGCCTCGACCGGGTTGCGGTCCAGCCAGTCGTTGAGGTGCTCGTAGACCGCCTTCTGGACGAAGGTCTTCGCCTCCGTGTTGCCCAGTTTGGTCTTGGTCTGGCCCTCGAACTGCGGCTCGCTCAGCTTCACCGAGATGATCGCCGTCAGACCCTCGCGGATGTCGTCGCCCGTGAGGTTGTCGTCCTTCTCGCGCAGCAGCTTCTTGTCGCGCGCGTACTTGTTGACGAGGTTCGTCAGCGCCGCGCGGAAGCCCTCCTCGTGCGTACCGCCCTCATGCGTGTGGATGATGTTGGCGAAGGAGTAGACGCCCTCGCTGTAACCGCTGTTCCACTGCATGGCGACCTCGAGGGACAGGCTCTTGTCCTTGTCCTCCGCCTCCAGGTCGATGACGGTGGGGTGCACCGCGTCTCCCTTGCGGGAGTTGAGGTACTTCACGAAGTCGACGATGCCGCCCTCGTAGTGGTACGTGACGGTCTTGACCTCGTCCTTCTCGTCCGCACCCGCCTCGTCCGCGCCGGCGGTGGCCTTCGCCGACTCGCGCTCGTCAGTGAGTTTGATCGTCAAACCCTTGTTGAGGAACGCCATCTCCTGGAAGCGCCGCGACAGCGTCTCGAAGGAGTACTCGGTGGTCTCGAAGATGTCCGCGTCGGCCCAGAAGGTGACCGAGGTGCCGGTCTGCTCGATGGCCTCGTGCTTGGCGAGCGGCGCCGTGGGGACGCCCATCTTGTAGTCCTGCGTCCAGCGGTGGCCGTCCGTGCGCACCTCGACGGAGACCTTGCTCGACAGCGCGTTCACCACCGAGACGCCGACGCCGTGCAGACCGCCGGAGACCGCGTAGCCGCCGCCGCCGAACTTGCCGCCCGCGTGCAGCACGGTCAGCACGACCTCGAGGGCCGGCTTGCCCTCGGAGGCGACGATGCCCACCGGGATGCCTCGGCCGTTGTCGGTGACCCGCACGCCGCCGTCGGCCAGGATCGTCACGTCGATGGTGTCCGCGTGGCCGGCCAGCGCCTCGTCGACCGAGTTGTCGACGACCTCGTACACGAGGTGGTGCAGACCGCGCTCACCGGTGGAGCCGATGTACATACCGGGTCGCTTGCGGACCGCGTCCAGACCCTCGAGGACGGTAATGGCGCTGGCGTCGTAGGAGGCGGTGACCTCGTGGCTCGAGGTGCTTGCCTCGCTGTTCGCGCCGGCGTCGGTGGACGGGATGTTCTCGTTGGGGTTGCCGGAATCGGCCACGAAGCGCCCTTTCTGGCACAGCACCAGCCAGGCTCGTCGGCAGGTTGCCGGAGCGGCTGCGGCATGTTGCGTTGGTAAGCCTTGATCAGCGTTGCTCAGCTTTTCCCGGGCGGTCCCCACGTTCGGGGCGGGATTGGCTTCAGTCTACCGGTAGCACCGACAGTGATGGGGGTTTGCCGGTACCTGAGTCCGCATGTGCCGCCCTCAACCGGTCTCTTCCGGGTCCCGATATGTGGATGGGGGCTCCAAGAGGCTCACGGAGGCACTCAGCGCTTCCGGGTGTCAACCCTTGGCTACTTGGGAGTCAGGTCCGAATCAGCCACCGCGGGCGGGCGCCCACGACGAAGGCCGGGCGGTCGTCACGGGACCGGCCCGGCCTTCGAACACGTGACGCACGTCACCCGTAGGTGTCGCCGGGACCGGTGCTTCCAGGGGCCCTGAGGGGGCCGTAGCGGCGCGCGGGGCCACCGGGACCGAGCACCTTGATCAGCCGCACCGCGCCATGGCCCAGATCCTCGTTGAGGCGCGCGACCAGGGTCGGCGCGAGCAGCCTGAGGTTCGTCGCCCAGGCCGTGGAGTCGCAGCGCACGATCAGCACCCGCTCGTCCTCGTCGTAGCGCTCGGGCACGCAGTGCTTGGCGACGTCCTCGCCGACGATCTGCGGCCACCGGCCCATCACACCGCCCACCGCGGCCGGCGCCTCCCAGCCGCGCTCGGTGAGCAGCCGGTTGATCGCGGCGCCCAGCGCCATCGGGTCGCGGCCGTCGGCGCGCGCGCCGGAGCGCAGACCGCCCCCGCGCCGGGCCTGCTTCTTCTGCTGTGCCGCGTCCCCACGCGCGCGTGCCTGCGCGCGGGCCGCCCTGAGCGCCACGCGCGCGAGGTCGACGCCGGACGGCTCGGTCGCCTTCTTCGGGGCCGACTCGTCGGCGGTCATACGCGCTCCACCGTCCCCTCGGACACCGTGTACCGCGCCCCGGCCAGCACATGCGGTACGTCGTCGTCGACGGCGGCCGTCACCAGCACCTGCTCGCCGGGCGCGACCAGTTCGGCCAGCCGCTCCCGCCGCCGGGCGTCCAGCTCGGCGAAGACGTCGTCCAGGACCAGCACCGGCTCGTTGCCCTCGGCCCGCAGCAGGTCGTAGGAGGCCAGCCGCAGGGCGAGCGCGTAGGACCAGGACTCGCCGTGGGAGGCGTATCCCTTGGCGGGCATGGAGCCGAGTTTGAGAATCACATCGTCCCGATGGGGCCCCACGAGGGTGACGCCCCGTTCGATCTCCTGCTTGCGGACCTCCGCGAGCGCGGCCATCAGCTGCCCGTAGAGGTCCTCACGCGTGTGCGCCTCGCCCGGCGCCGACGGCTTGTACTCCAGGGCCACCGGACCGCCGCCCGGGGCCAGTTGCTCATACGCCTTGTCCGCCAGCGGCTGGAGCGCGGCCACCAGGTCGAGCCGCTGGGCGAACAACTCGGCGCCCACGCGCGCGAGGTGCTGATCCCACACGTCCAGGGTCGACAGGTCCATGGAGCGACCCCCGTGCCGCCGGGCGAGCGCGGCCGACTTCAGCAGCGTGTTGCGCTGCTTGAGCACCCGCTCGTAGTCGGAGCGCACGCCCGCCATGCGCGGGGAGCGCGCGGTGATCAGCTCGTCCAGGAAGCGGCGCCGCTCACCGGGATCGCCCTTGATCAGTGCGAGATCCTCGGGCGCGAACAGCACGGTCCGTACGATGCCCAGCACGTCACGGGGCCTGACCTGCGAGGACCTGTTGATGCGGGCGCGGTTGGCCTTGCCCGGGTTCAGCTCCAGCTCGACCAGCTGCTGCCGCTCGCCCTGTTTGACCTGCGCCCGGATGATCGCGCGGTCGGCGCCCACGCGGACCAGGGGCGCGTCCGAGGCGACCCGATGGCTGCCCAGGGTGGCGAGGTAGCCGACGGCCTCGACGAGGTTGGTCTTGCCCTGCCCGTTGGGGCCCACGAAGGCGGTGACGCCCGGGTCGAGCGGAACTTCGACCCGGGCGTACGAGCGGAAGTCGGCCAGCGACAGATGCGTGACGTGCATGGTCGTTCGCCGACCTCCCCCAGGGTTGTGGATCGCGGGGCGACCCTGTGGATTACTTCTTCTCGACGGCGTGGCCGCCGAACTGGTTGCGCAGCGCCGCGATCATCTTCATCTGCGGCGAGTCCTCCTGCCGGGAGGCGAACCGCGCGAAGAGCGAGGCCGTGATCGCGGGCAGCGGCACGGCGTTGTCGATCGCGGCCTCCACGGTCCAGCGGCCCTCGCCGGAGTCCTGTGCGAAGCCGCGCAGCCTGTCGAGGTGCTCGTCCTCGTCGAGGGCGTTGACGGCCAGGTCGAGCAGCCAGGAACGGATGACCGTGCCCTCCTGCCAGGAGCGGAAGACCTCGCGCACATCCGTGACGGAGTCGACCTTCTCCAGCAGCTCCCAGCCCTCGGCGTAGGCCTGCATCATGGCGTACTCGATGCCGTTGTGGACCATCTTCGCGAAGTGGCCGGCGCCGACCTTGCCGGCGTGCACCGCGCCGAAGTCGCCCTCGGGCTTGAGCGCGTCGAAGACCGGCTGCACCTTGGCGACGTGCTCCTTCTCGCCGCCGTACATCAGCGCGTAGCCGTTGTCCAGGCCCCAGACGCCGCCGGAGACGCCGCAGTCGACGAAGCCGATGCCCTTGGCCGCCAGCTCCTCGGCGTGCTTCTCGTCGTCCGTCCAGCGGGAGTTGCCGCCGTCCACGACGACGTCCCCCGGCTCCAGCAGCTCGGCGAGCTCGTCGACGGTCGACTGCGTGGCGGCGCCGGCCGGGACCATCACCCAGACCACCCGCGGGGCCGCGAGGCCGTCCACAAGCTCTTTGAGGCTGTGGACGTCCGCGAGGTCCGGGTTGCGGTCGTATCCGACGACGGTGTGGCCGGCGCGGCGGATCCGCTCGCGCATGTTGCCGCCCATCTTGCCGAGGCCGACGAGACCGAGCTCCATCAGTTGTTCCTTAGGTCGCTGTGTGGCGTGTGGGGCACCTTCGTACCCATGTCCGAGCCTAAACCCGGACCGTCACGCACACCTGTGGGCATACGCGCTCAGACGTGCTGCCCATCTCGCCGCTCACCTGCGGCTTCGTCCACAGACCGGGGACCCTTCGGCCACAGCCTGTGGACGACCTCCGACGCCGGGGGCGACGCCGACGCGGGGGCCGGTCAGCCGGTCAGCCGCTGAGGCGCACCGGCATGATCAGGTACTTGTAGGCCTCGTCCGCCTCCGCGTCCAGCGCCGGCTTGCCGCTGAGCAGCGCGGGCTTCGTGGACGTCGTGAAGGACAGCTGGGCGACCGGCGAGTCGATGGCACTCAGGCCGTCCAGCAGGAAGGTCGGGTTGAAGGCGATCGAGATGTCGTCGCCCTCCAGCTGGGCGTCGACGCGCTCCACAGCCTGTGCGTCGTCGCTGGAGCCGGCCTCCAGGATGAGCACGCCCTGCTCGAAGCTCAGCCGCACCGGGGTGTTGCGCTCGGCGACCAGGGCCACGCGCTTGACGGCCTCCACGAAGGGGGCGGTCTCGATCACGGCGACGGAGTTGAACTCGGTCGGGAACAGGGTGCGGTACTTCGGGAGGTCGCCCTCCAGGAGGCGGGTCGTCGTACGCCGGCCCGCGCCCTCGAAGCCGATCAGGCCCTCGCCGGAGCCGGAGCCGGACAGCGCCAGGATGACGCTGTCGCCGCTCGTGAGGGCCTTGGCGGTGTCCAGGAGCGTCTTGGCGGGCACCAGGGCGACCGCGGAGGCCTCCGGGTTCTCCGGCTTCCACAGGAACTCGCGGACCGCGAAGCGGTAGCGGTCGGTGGAGGCCAGCGTGACCGTGTCGCCCTCGATCTCGATGCGCACACCGGTGAGGACGGGCAGCGTGTCGTCACGCCCGGCGGCGATGGCGACCTGGGCGGCCGCGGAGGCGAAGACCTCGCCGGGGACGGTGCCCGTCGCGTTCGGCATCTGCGGCAGGGACGGGTACTCCTCCACCGGCAGGGTGTGGAGGGTGAACCGCGAGGAGCCGCAGACCACCGTCGCCCGTACACCGTCTGTGGAGATCTCCACCGGGCGGTTGGGCAGAGCGCGGCAGATGTCCGCGAGCAGGCGGCCGGAGACGAGGACCGTGCCCTCCTCCTCGACCTCGGCCTCCACGGAGACCCGCGCGGAGACCTCGTAGTCGAAGCTCGACAGGCTCAGCTGGCCGTCCTCGGACTTCAGCAGCAGGCCGGCGAGGACAGGCGCCGGCGGGCGGGCCGGGAGGCTGCGCGCCGCCCAGGCCACGGCCTCCGCGAGTACGTCGCGTTCCACCCGGATCTTCACTCTTGCCGCCTCCTGCTGTTGCCGGCGCTTCTCGCCCTGCCTGGCCTTCGTCATCTGTCTCGGTGTGGTCGGTCCCGTCGAGGGGAAGGACCATCGGGGACCAGTCTGACGCACCGCACTGTCAGTCGGTGCCCCTCGGGGTCAAGTCGTGACGAGGGGCGGCCGGGCAGCGAAGAGCGAGTTGTGCACAGGCCCCGCTTCGAAACGGATTCCCAGCTCTCTCTAGTTGTCAGTAGTAGTAGGGCCTGTGGATACCGTGGATAACCCCGTTTTCGCAGCTCAGAGGCGGTTTTTTATCCACTGGCCCTGTGGGCGGAGGCGGTGGATAACCGGGGTCTTCTGTGGAGAACAGAAAGTTCTGCACACCCCATGCACAGGGAGGGGCGACTTGTCCCCAGCGCCGTCCCCAGCTTTACCCGTCTTTCCCACAGGCCAACCCGGCAACTTCGTGTGACGCCTTTCACTCGACCCGGTGAGGAGGCGCGTCGGGTTGCCGAACAGTGGACAGACATGTGGAGAAGCCGGAGATCGCTGGGGACAACCGGCCTCAGCCTGTGGGTTGCCGGTGGACAACTTCATGCACAGCCTGTGGATCATTTTTTTGTCCACAGCCTGTGGAGATCCTTCGTCCACGAATCCACAGCCTGTTGACCTGGTCCGATCGTCCCTTACCCAGGACGCCTGTGGATACAGTCTGGACAACTTCCCGGTCCCCAGGGTGTGGACGGGAAAAAGTCACCGAATCTGTGGAGAGTGGCCGTAACCCGGCCAGTAATCGAACAACGGGTGAGCGGCGGACGACCCTCGTCGAGCCCCGTCCGGCGTCGCCGGTCCCCGCTCCCGGCCCCCGGAACGACGAAAAGCGCCCCCGGATGTCCTCCGGGGGCGCTCTCGGTGGGGCTCGCGACGCGTGCTCCGGCGTCGTCAGCCGTTCTTGATGCGGTTGGTCAGCTCGGTCACCTGGTTGTAGATGGAGCGCCGCTCGGCCATCAGATTGCGGATCTTGCGGTCCGCGTGCATGACCGTCGTGTGGTCACGGCCGCCGAACAGCGCTCCGATCTTCGGCAGCGACAGGTCCGTCAGCTCGCGGCACAGATACATGGCGATCTGCCGGGCCGTGACGAGCTGGCGGCCGCGCGAACTGCCGCACAGGTCCTCGATCGTGAGGCCGAAGTAGTCGGCGGTCGCGCTCATGATGGCCGTCGAGGTGATCTCCGGCGTGGAGTCGTCACCGCCGGGGATCAGGTCCTTCAGGACGATCTCGGTCAGCCCAAGGTCCACCGGCTGCCGGTTGAGCGACGCGAACGCCGTCACCCGGATCAGCGCGCCCTCCAGCTCACGGATGTTGCGCGAGATCCGGGAGGCGATGAACTCCAGCACCTCCGGCGGGGCGTTCAGCTGCTCCTGGACCGCCTTCTTGCGCAGGATCGCGATCCGCGTCTCCAGCTCGGGCGGCTGGACGTCGGTGATCAGACCCCATTCGAAACGGTTCCTCAACCGGTCCTCCAGCGTCACCAGCTGCTTGGGCGGCCGGTCGCTGGACAGCACGATCTGCTTGTTGGCGTTGTGGAGCGTGTTGAAGGTGTGGAAGAACTCCTCCTGCGTCGACTCCTTGTCCGCGAGGAACTGGATGTCGTCGACGAGCAGGATGTCCATCTCGCGGTACCGCTTGCGGAAGCTGTCGCCCTTGCCGTCGCGGATGGAGTTGATGAACTCGTTGGTGAACTCCTCGGAGCTCACGTACCGCACGCGCGTGCCGGGGTAGAGGCTTCGCGCGTAGTGCCCGATGGCGTGCAGCAGGTGCGTCTTGCCGAGGCCCGACTCCCCATAGATGAACAGGGGGTTGTAGGCCTTCGCGGGCGCCTCGGCGACGGCGACGGCGGCCGCGTGCGCGAACCGGTTGGAGGCGCCGATGACGAAGGTGTCGAAGAGGTACTTCGGGTTCAGCCGCGCGGTCGGCTCACCGGGGCCGGCCTTCGCCGAGGACTGCGCGCCCGACGGCCCGGGACCGCCCGAGCCCTGCTGGCCGGGACCGCCCGGGCCGCCGCGGTGCGGATGCCCGGGACCGGCCTGCGGCTCGGGCAGCTCACGCCGACCCGGCTCGCGCTGGTCGTAGTCGGAGCGCGACGACTCGTACTCCGCACGCTTGTGCTCGTACAGCGACGGATCGTAGGGCGGCCGCTCCATGGACTGGGGGCGGTAGTCCTGCGACGGCGGGCCGTAGGAGTCCTGCGACGGGGAGCCGTACGGGTCCTGGGAGGCCGGCCCGCCGTACTGGTCCTGCGACGGCGACGCGTACGGGTCGCGCTCCGGGAAACCGAGGCGCTGCTGCTGCCAGCCGTACTCGTCCTGCTGGGGCCGCGGCCATGCGCCGGGCTCGGGGCGCTGGTACTCCGACGGGTACGCCGGCCGCGCGGTGGGCAGCGGGTCCGGGCGCGAGGGGAGCTGGTCGCCGGGCGTCGGCGGCAACTGCTCGGCGCGATGCCGACCGTAGCTCTCGTACGGGCTGTCGTACGCCTGGTCGTATCCGCCGTCGTAGCGGCCCTCCTGCTGTCCGTCCCGCTGTCCGTCGTACGGGCCGGACGGCAGCTCGGGCTCTTCGTAGCGCGGCTGCTGCTGGACAGGGGGCGCCGGCGGGGCCGGGGGCTCGCCGGCGGAGTCGTCGACGGTGATCGCGATACGGATCGGGCGGCCGCACTCGCGGCTCAGCGTCTCGCTGACGATCGGCGCGAGGCGCCCCTCGAGGACGCCCTTCGCGAATTCGTTCGGTACGGCGAGCAGGGCGGTGTCCGCGACCAGCGCGAGCGGCTGGCAGCGCCGGATCCAGTGCTCGTCCTTCACCTCGACACCCTGGCCCCGGCCCTCACCCAGGAGCTGTTCCAGTACTCGTGGCCACACTGCGGCAAGATCGGCAGGTACGTCAGCCACAGGGCACGCTCTCTCGTGGGTCCCACGAACGTGTGGTTGTGGGACGGCGGGGATTCATATCGGGCGGGGGCAGGGACAAAGGAACGAATCGGAGTTCAGCCAAGGTAGTCAGGGCGACGGCTGCGGTTCAAGTTGTTGTCCCCAGGCTGTGGATAGTGTCTCCCCGTGACTGCCGGTTTGACCGGATGGCGTAGCCGCGCGTACCGTAACCAGGTCGAGTTGTCGATGGCTGCTGCCGCCTGCCTCCGATGGGCACAGATCGCGTCAGGTGATCGGGAAGCGGTGCACTCGGGCGTTGACCGCGAGCTACCTCGTGGGCGCACGGTGACAGCCAGGACGGCACCCCGCCACCACCGATTGATTTCTGGAGCCCCCGAGTGAGCAAGCGCACCTTCCAGCCGAACAACCGCCGTCGCGCCAAGACCCACGGCTTCCGTCTGCGGATGCGTACCCGTGCCGGCCGCGCGATTCTCGCGAACCGCCGCAGCAAGGGTCGCGCGAGCCTGTCCGCCTGATCCTGATCAGGTCATGACGTCGTGCTGCCTACCGAGCATCGGCTGAGGCGGCGCGAGGACTTCGCGACCGCGGTACGACGGGGCCGTCGGGCCGGACGCCCGACCCTCGTCGTCCATCTTCGTAGCGGTGCCACGGACCCGCACGCGCCTGGGGAGAGCGCTCCCCCGACGCGTGCGGGTTTCGTCGTGAGCAAGGCCGTGGGAGGCGCAGTCGTCCGCAACCAGGTGAAGCGCAGACTGCGTCACCTGATGCGCGACCGAGTCACTCTGTTCCCCCCCGGTAGCCTGGTAGTCGTACGGGCGCTGCCCGGGGCGGGCGACGCCGACCACGCACAGCTGGCCCAAGACCTGGATGCCGCCCTGCAACGGCTACTGGGAGGGGGCGCGCGATGAAGTACCCGCTACTGGCTCTGATCAAGCTCTACCAGTGGACGATCAGTCCGCTGCTCGGGCCGGTGTGCAAGTACTACCCGTCGTGTTCCCACTACGGCTACACGGCCATCGACCGGCACGGTGCGATCAAGGGAACGGCACTCACGGCCTGGCGCATCCTGCGGTGCAATCCGTGGTCGCTGGGTGGAGTGGATCATGTTCCGCCGCGTAAGCGCCCGCGGTGGCACGAAATGTTGCGTGACGCCTGGCGTGCACGCAGGGGCGGGACCTCCGCCGCCGAAACGGCCACCGAAGAGAACCTCGCTTCGGACCCGGCCGCAGAGACACCGTCCCATGCCCAAGGAGCATGATTAGTGGACACGATTGCCAGCCTCTTCAGCTTCATCACGACACCTGTCTCCTGGGTCATCGTCCAGTTCCACACGGTGTACGGCGCCATCTTCGGCCCCGACACCGGGTGGGCCTGGGGCCTGTCCATCGTGTCTCTGGTGATCCTGATCCGTATCTGCCTGATCCCGCTCTTCGTGAAGCAGATCAAGTCGACGCGGGCCATGCAGACGCTCCAGCCCGAGATGAAGAAGATCCAGGAGCGCTACAAGAACGACAAGGCGCGTCAGTCCGAAGAGATGATGAAGCTGTACAAGGAGACGGGCACCAACCCGCTCTCCTCGTGCCTTCCCATCCTGGCGCAGTCCCCGTTCTTCTTCGCCCTGTACCACGTGCTCAACGGCATCGCCACGGGCTCGACGATCGGCGTCATCAACGAGTCGCTGCTCGCCAGCGCCCGTAAGGCGCACATCTTCGGCGCCCCGCTGGCCGCGAAGTTCACCGACGGCTCGGCGAAGGTGGAGTCGCTCGGCGCCTCGCTGACGGACGTCCGCGTCGTCACCGCGATCATGATCGTGCTGATGTCGGCCTCGCAGTTCTTCACCCAGCGCCAGCTGATGACGAAGAACGTCGACACCTCGGTGAAGACGCCGTTCATGCAGCAGCAGAAGATGCTGATGTACGTCTTCCCGGTCATGTTCGCCGTCTTCGGCATCAACTTCCCCGTCGGTGTCCTCGTCTACTGGCTGACCACCAACGTGTGGACCATGGGCCAGCAGATGTACGTGATCCGCAACAACCCGACGCCGGGTTCCAAGGCTCAGGCCGCGTACCTGGAGCGCCTGTACAAGCACGTCACGCACCACGGCAAGACCCGCAGCCGCGGTGAGAGGGCCATCGTCAAGGCCATCGTGGCCAAGGGCCGCGACCGCAACGACGCCGAGCGCAAGTTCATCAACGGTCTGACCAAGGTGGGCTTCGCGGCCCAGGCCGACGGCACCGTGATCAAGAGCGAGACCCAGGCAGCCGCCCAGGCCGAGGACGGCACGCCGACCAGCGCCGCCGCCAAGCGTCAGCAGCCCAAGCGGCAGTCGAAGTCCCAGCGACAGTCCACGACCCCCAAGGCGGCCGGCGAGACCACCCCGACCACCTTGCTGAGCAAGTCCGACGAGCCGGAGGACGCCAAGCCCTCCGGAGCCGCGAAGCAGGACGCTCCCAAGCCCGGCACCGGAGGCCGCAGCAAGGCCCAGTCCGGGCAGCGCAAGGGCGGCCCGCAGCGCCCCAAGTCCCCGTCCAAGAAGTAAGAAGGAGCCCATCCCGTGACGGAAGGCACCACCTCCGCTGCCGCCGAGGGTGCAGACACCCTGACCCGCCTGGAGCAGGAGGGCGAGATCGCGGCGGACTACCTCGAGGGTCTGCTGGACATCGCCGATCTCGACGGCGACATCGACATGGACGTCGAGGCCGACCGCGCCTCTGTGTCGATCATCAGCGACGCGGGCACCCGTGACCTGCACAAGCTGGTCGGCCGGGACGGCGAGGTGCTTGAGGCGCTGCAGGAGCTCACGCGCCTGGCCGTGCACCGGGAGACCGGCGACCGCAGCCGTCTGATGCTGGACATCGCGGGTTACCGCGCCAAGAAGCGGGCCGAGCTCTCCGAGCTGGGGGCCAAGGCCGCGGCCGACGCGAAGAACAGCGGTGAGCCGGTGAAGATGAAGCCGATGACGCCCTTCGAGCGCAAGGTCGTGCACGACGCGGTCAAGGCCGCCGGCCTGCGCAGTGAGTCCGAGGGCGAGGAGCCGCAGCGCTTCGTCGTCGTGCTGCCCAACTGATTCGGTACGTACGTATCCCCGGCCCCGTCTGTAGCGCAGACGGGGCCGGTCTTTGTCAGCCTGGTAGTTCTGGTGGTCGGCGCTCGAAGCGCTGATGCGGTACGGAAGGACGGTCCCCGTGACGGAGGCAGCGGAGCTCCCCCCTGCGCCCGAAGTGGCACGTGAGGTATTCGGCGATCGCTTCGGTGATGCGGTCCGGTACGCCGAGCTTCTGGCCGAGGCAGGTGTGCAACGCGGGCTCATCGGCCCACGAGAGGTACCCCGCCTGTGGGAGAGACACATCCTGAACTGCGCGGTGCTCTCCGAGGTCGTGCCCGAGGGCGTGACCGTGTGCGACGTCGGATCGGGTGCCGGCCTCCCCGGCATTCCGCTGGCGCTCGTCCGGGAAGACCTGAAGATCACCCTGCTGGAGCCGCTTCTGCGACGCACCAACTTCCTCACCGAGGTCGTCGAGCTCCTCGGCCTCGACCATGTGACGGTGGAGCGGGGCCGTGCAGAGGAGGTCATGGGCAAGGTGCCGCCGGTCCATGTGGTGACCGCCCGCGCCGTGGCGCCCCTGGACCGACTGGCCGCCTGGGGCATCCCGCTGCTGCGTCCCTACGGCGAGATGCTCGCCCTCAAGGGCGACACCGCCGAGGAAGAGCTCAAGAGCGCCTCCTCGGCACTGAACAAGCTCGGTGCCGTGAGCACCTCGATCCTGCAGGTCGGCGAGGGCGTCGTCGATCCGCTGTCCACGGTGGTGCGGGTCGAGGTCGGGGAAAGCCCGGGCGGTGTGCGATTCGCGGCCAAACGGGCCAAGGCGGCCCGCACGGGCCGCGCGCGCCGACGCCGCTGAGACGTACTCCACACAAGCTGCCAAACCCACGCATCACGGAGTGTCGCGAGGATCCCGGCCGCGGGCGCTGTGCATCGTGTTTCACGTGAAACGTCGCTCCCTGCTCCACGGCATTATCAGTCGCGGCCGCGCCGCGGCCGAACCCCGCGACCGCAAGCCTCTCGGTTCACTCGATGAGGTACCGGAGTTGTCCACAGAGGCGGATTTCTCCACAGAACAACAGGCCTCACTGGTTCACCACCCCGAAGCCATGGGAGGCTCTGTTCATTGCGAGCCTGAAGTCGAGGAGAGTGAATCCTTGCGGTCCGACGCCAACATCGCGGGACCGATGACCGATCCGGTCCCCGGTCCCCGTGCCGAGTCGTTCGGGGAGGATGTTTCACGTGAAACACCGCCCCCCATGGACGACACTCCGATCGGTCGTGCTGCCCAACTCGCGGTGGAGGCTCTGGGCCGCGCCGGCGAGGGTCTGCCACGCCCTGAACAAACCCGTGTGATCGTGGTCGCCAACCAGAAGGGCGGGGTGGGCAAGACGACGACGACGGTCAACCTTGCCGCCTCCCTGGCCCTGCACGGGGGCCGTGTCCTGGTGGTCGACCTCGACCCGCAGGGCAACGCGTCCACCGCCCTGGGGATCGACCACCACGCCGAGGTTCCGTCCATCTATGACGTGTTGGTCGAGAGCCGTCCCCTCGCTGAAGTCGTTCAGCCCGTACCCGATGTAGAAGGCCTGTTCTGCGCTCCCGCCACGATCGATCTCGCCGGTGCGGAGATCGAGTTGGTCTCCCTGGTGGCACGTGAGAGCCGTCTTCAGCGAGCGATCCAGGCATACGAACAGCCGCTGGACTACATCCTCATCGACTGCCCGCCTTCCCTGGGCCTGCTGACGGTCAACGCGCTGGTCGCCGGTGCCGAGGTCCTCATCCCGATCCAGTGCGAGTACTACGCGCTGGAGGGGCTCGGGCAGTTGCTGCGCAACGTCGACCTGGTACGGGGGCACCTCAACCCCACCCTGCATGTGTCGACCATCCTGCTCACCATGTACGACGGCCGGACGCGTCTCGCGTCGCAGGTCGCCGAAGAGGTGCGCACCCACTTCGGTGACGAGGTGCTGCGGACGAGCATTCCCCGCTCGGTCCGTATCTCCGAGGCGCCGAGCTATGGGCAGACGGTGCTGACCTACGATCCTGGATCGAGCGGTGCCCTCTCC
The DNA here is from genome assembly GCF_044460385.1 of Streptomyces sp. NPDC050121. NCBI lineage: Bacteria > Bacillati > Actinomycetota > Actinomycetes > Kitasatosporales > Streptomycetaceae > Streptomyces > Streptomyces sp. NPDC050121. The sequence goes on from NZ_JBITJV010000024.1 coordinate 125,786, forward strand.
TACCTTGAGGCAGCACGAGAGCTTGCGCTGAAGGGTGTCGATGTCAGTTACGACCCGACGCACGCCCATATCGGCGCCCAGAACAACCCGAACATGGTGGAGGGGATCCAGTGAGTGAGCGACGGAGGGGGTTGGGCCGTGGCCTTGGCGCGTTGATCCCTGCTGCCCCGACGGAGAAGACTCCGGCGCAGGCCGCGGTGGGAGGCGGGGGATCCACATCCCCCGCAGCCGTCCCGGTTCTGACGACGGACCGCGGGGTGGCCGCGGCGAAGGTGGCCACGCTCCCGCATGTTTCACGTGAAACAGAGGAGTTGTCGGCGAACGGCGTCCTGGAGACCCCCGCAGCGCCGATCGGCGCACACTTCGCGGAGATCCCCCTCGACCACATCACGCCGAACCCGCGCCAGCCCCGTGAGGTCTTCGACGAGGACGCGCTGCACGAGCTCATCACCTCCATCAAGGAGGTCGGTCTCCTCCAGCCGGTCGTCGTACGCCAGACCGGTCCCGCGCGCTACGAGCTCATCATGGGTGAGCGGCGCTGGCGGGCTTGCCGCGAGGCCGGCCTGGAGGCCATCCCAGCGATCGTGCGGGCCACGGACGACGAGAAGCTCCTCCTGGATGCCCTCCTGGAGAACCTCCACCGGGCTCAGCTGAACCCGCTGGAAGAGGCAGCCGCCTACGACCAGTTGCTGAAGGACTTCAACTGCACGCACGACCAGTTGGCGGACCGCATCGGTCGATCCCGTCCGCAGGTCTCCAACACACTGCGGCTGCTGAAGCTTTCGCCGGCGGTGCAGCGCAGGGTCGCGGCGGGAGTCCTCTCCGCCGGTCACGCCCGTGCGCTGCTCTCCGTGGACGACTCGGAAGAGCAGGACCGGCTGGCCCACCGCATCGTGGCCGAAGGGCTCTCGGTGCGGGCCGTCGAGGAGATCGTGACCCTCATGGGATCACGTCCGCAGACGGCTCAGCGTGCCAAAGGGCCGCGTGCCGGTGGCCGGGTCTCCCCGGCGCTGACCGACCTTGCGACCCGGCTCTCGGACCGTTTCGAGACACGGGTGAAGGTCGACCTGGGGCAGAAGAAGGGCAAGATCACCGTCGAGTTCGCGTCGATGGAGGACCTTGAGCGCATCCTTGGCACGCTCGCTCCCGGTGAGGGCCCTGTCATGCAGAAGGGCCTCGTGGAGGGCGACATCGAGGAATCGGAAGACTGAGCCGCGGCTCGGCCGGGCCCCTGTCGGCTGTCGGATCCGCTGAGCGAGCCGTGTCCGGTGCGTATCGGAACACGGCTCGCTCTTTGCTTTCAGTCGGTATCGACGGAATCGCATCGTGGATACGATGCGATGAGGCTTTGGCGCATCCACCTTGCAGTACCTCGGAGCGGGAGGCGGGGGCCATGCGAACGATGAGCCGGACCGGATTGGTGAGCGCCGGACTGGGGCTGGGCGCGGTCGGCGGTTTCGTCGGCAGTCTGCTCAGAGAACGGAGTGCTCTGACGGCCGCTCGCGATGCTGCGGGCGAAGGAAGTGAGGAACAGCCTTCATGGGGCGCCGGCTTGTACCGCTCACGCTGGACAACCTTCAGGACCTTCCCAAGCGCTGTCGTTCGTGCGTCTTCTGGGAGCTGGACCCCGTCAGCGGTGCGGCCGCGGTAAAGGCGGGGACATCCTCCCTGGAGAAGGAGTCCTGGATCTCCGCCGTCCTGCTGGACTGGGGGTCGTGCGGTCGGGTCGTCTACGTGGACGATGCTCCCGTGGGTTTCGTCCTGTACGCGCCGCCCGCCTATGTCCCCCGCTCGACGGCCTTTCCCACAAGTCCTGTGTCGCCGGATGCGGTGCAGTTGATGACCGCGTTCATCATGCCGGGCTACCAGGGCCAGGGACTTGGCCGCGTGATGGTCCAGACGGTTGCCAAGGATCTGCTGCGACGCGGCTTCAAGGCGATCGAGGCGTTCGGCGACGCTCGTTGGAAAGAGCCTGCCTGCATGCTCCCTGCCGATCACTTGCTGGCGGTGGGCTTCAAGACGGTGCGTCCCCATCCCGTCCATCCTCGACTGAGGCTGGAGCTGCGGACCACACTCTCCTGGAAAGAGGACGTGGAGATGGCGCTCGACCGGTTGCTGGGGGCGGTCCAGAAGGAGCCGGCGCTGCGCCCGCTGTAACGCGTTGTGTGGGGCACAGCGATGGGGCCGACCCTTGCGGGTCGGCCCCATCGTGTTTCACGTGAAACATCGGCCGTCGGCGGGACGGTTCAGTGCCTCACTCGGAGATGAAGGTCTCCAGGTCGCGGACGAGCGCGGCCTTGGGCTTGGCGCCGACGATGGTCTTCGCGACCTCGCCGCCCTGGTAGACATTCAGGGTCGGGATCGACATGACGCCGTACTTGGCGGCCGTGGTCGGGTTCTCGTCGATGTTGAGCTTGACGATCTCGATCTTGTCGCCGTGCTCGGCGGCGATGGCCTCAAGCGAGGGAGCGATCTGGCGGCACGGGCCGCACCACTCGGCCCAGAAGTCCACCAGGACGGGCTTGTCGCTCTTGAGGACGACCTCATCGAAGTCGGCGTCGGTCACATGCTTCAGGGTGCCGGCCACAGGGGGCTCCTTAATTCCTTGTGCGGTGGGGAGGGAGAGGGTCAGACAGCGGTCTTCTCGGGCTCGGCCTGCTCCTCGTCCGCGAGGGCGGCGAGGTAGCGCTCGGCGTCGAGGGCGGAGGAGCAGCCGGTGCCGGCCGCGGTGATCGCCTGGCGGTAAGTGTGGTCGACCACGTCACCCGCGGCGAAGACACCGGTCAGGTTCGTGCGGGTGGAGGGGGCGGCGACCTTGAGGTAGCCCTCCTCGTCGAGGTCGAGCTGGCCCTTGAAGAGCTCGGTACGCGGGTCGTGACCGATCGCGATGAACAGGCCGGTCACCGGCAGATCCGAGAGCTCGCCGGTCTTGAGGTTGCGCAGCTTCAGCCCGGCCAGCTTCTGGTCGCCCTGGACCTCGGCGACCTCGCTGTCCCAGACGAACTTGATCTTCGGGTCGGCGAAGGCGCGCTCCTGCATCGCCTTGGAGGCACGCAGGGTGTCACGCCGGTGGACGATCGTCACGGACTTGGCGAAGCGGGAGAGGAACGTGGCCTCCTCCATCGCGGTGTCCCCGCCGCCGATCACGGCGATGTCCTGCTCCTTGAAGAAGAAGCCGTCGCAGGTGGCGCACCAGGAGACGCCGCGGCCGGACAGGGCGTCCTCGTTCGGCAGGCCGAGCTTGCGGTGCTGGGAGCCGGTCGTCACGATGACGGCCTTCGCGCGGTGGACCGTGCCGGCGGTGTCCGTGACGGTCTTGATCTCACCCGTGAGGTCTACGGAGACGATGTCGTCGGGGATCAGTTCCGCGCCGAAGCGCTCGGCCTGGGCGCGCATGTTGTCCATGAGCTCGGGGCCCATGATGCCGTCCTGGAAGCCCGGGAAGTTCTCCACCTCGGTGGTGTTCATCAGGGCACCGCCCGCGGTGACGGCTCCTTCGAACACCAGCGGCTTCAGCGACGCGCGTGCGGTGTAGAGGGCCGCGGTGTAGCCGGCGGGCCCGGAGCCGATGATGATCACGTTACGGACGTCGCTCACGGCTTGTTTCCTCGTCTCTGGACTGCGTCGGTCGACCGGGGGAGCTTCTTGGACTCTCACCCCACCCAACGGATCCTAAGGGGCGCGCATTCCCGGTGTGTCCGGGCACACGGAGCGATGACACCGGAGGGGATGCCACGGGGAATACGAGCGCGGGAACGAGACGAGCCGTCGACCGTCAGTGACGCGTGTAGGAGTTCGTCAACAGAACCTTGGCAGGGCTCGACGACGGATGCTTCACACAGGTCTTGTCCATGATGTAGACCCGGACCCGGGTGCTGTCGGAGGTGTCGGACAGCACGACAAGCAGGGCGTCCGTCCCCTGGTACCTGCCATCCTCGACGGCGAGAGCCTCATCACTGCGTCCGATGCCCTGCTGGACGCACGGGGGCACAGCGGGGGGCTGCAGGAAAGTCCTGTTCTCCGGGCTGCCGGACTGACCCTCGGCCTTCATGCCCTCCGACGCACGGGAGCCGCCGGCCTTGGCCAGGAGATCGGTGACCTGTGACTCCAGCTTGCTCGCGGAAAACGTGTCCGGCCCGGTGGACTGATGGGCCGAACTGCCCGGCCCGGAGCCCGTGAGCGATGACACGAGGACGGAACCGAGCCCCAGTGCCGCGGCCGTGAAGACCGCGCCGAGGACGGCGACCTTGCGGCGTCCGGCCCGCTTGCGGTCCTTGCGGCCCGGGCCGGTGGTGGTGGTGCGGGCATGTCCCGCCGGTCGGCCCGTCGCCGTCGTTGTTTCACGTGAAACATGGAGTGCGTCCATGTCGGCGTCGGCCGCACCGGCGGAACTCTTCGGAGCATCCTCGTTCTCCGAGGGCGTGGCATTCAGCAGGGCCTCGGCGGCGAGCGCGGCATCGATGCGGTGGGCGACGTCGTCCGGCATTCGAGGCGGGCCGGGGAGAGCGCCCAGAAGACCGCGGATCTCCTCCAGCGAGGCGTGGACGTCCGCGCAGAGTTCGCAGGTGTCCAGATGCCGACGCACATCGGCGCTTCGGGAGGGAGCGAGCAGGCCCTCGGTGAGGTCGGAGATCTCCGCGACGTCCGGGTGCCCGGTCGTGTCCGTCGTCGATGTCACGCTCGCCCACCTCCGCCCTTCACAGCAGCTGAATCGCCTGTCCCGGCGTTGCCCGGCCCCTCGTCGCGAGGTTCCGCTGCCGGTGGGACGGATGTCCCCTGCGTGCGGTTCCGTCCTGCGCGGGTTTCTCTGTCGCCGCCGCCAGTGGCGTCCGGCCGTAGATGGGTGAGCAGCGGCAGGAGCCTGGCTCTGCCCCGGGCACAGCGGCTCTTCACCGTCCCGGAGGGTACGTCGAGCATGCGGGCGGCTTCGGCGACCGGGTAGCCCTGCATGTCGACGAGGACGAGGGCGGCCCGCTGGTCGGGCGGGAGGGTGCCCAGGGCTTCGAGGAGCTGGCGGTGCAGGTCATTGCGTTCGGCGGGGGCCGACGCCGCCTCGTGCGGCTCGAGCAACTGCTCCAGCCTCTCGGTGTCGTCGACCGGTGAGGTCTTGCGGGAAGCCGCTTTGCGGGCGCGGTCCAGACAAGCGTTCACCGTGATGCGGTGCAGCCAGGTCGTGACGGCGGACTGGCCGCGGAAGGTGTGGGCGGCCCGGTACGCGGACACCAGAGCGTCCTGGACGGCGTCAGCGGCCTCCTCGCGGTCTCCCAACGTGCGCAGTGCCACCGCCCAGAGCCGGTCACGGTGACGCCGCACGAGCTCGCCGAAGGCGTCGGGGTCGCCCTCGACGTGGCGAGTGAGGAGGTCCTGGTCGCTCACTCCGTCATATCCGGCGCCTTCCGCCATCGGACCTCCTCCCCCTCCGGTGAGACGTCAGCCCGTGAACTTCACGTCGGTGATGGCCTGCTTGTAGCCGGCGCGGCTGTACTCGTCCTGCCCTGAGCGCGGCGCGGCGGTGATCCATACGAGAACGTACCGCGTCTTCACGGGCGACTTGGCGGAGATCTTCAGTTCCTCTCCCGAGGTCCGAGCCGAAGCGATCTTCGTCATGGAGCTGAGGGGAGCCGACGACGAGAGCGAACCGGCCGCGTACAGGGTCGCCGCGGTGTAGCTGCCTCCATAGTGAAGCCCTATTGAGGCGGTCGAAACGCTGTGCTCCGAGCCCAGGTCGTAGACGATGCCCACGCCCTTCTTGAACGGCGCGAGCACGGGCCCGTCGTCGAACGAATATGTCCGCCAGTACGTGGAGCTGTCACCGTCGTAGGTGAGCTTCGCGTCGCCGGCGTGCTGGGGGTTGCCGTCCGGGTAGTACTCGGCGGCGTCATGGATCTTGAGCGCCTTGACCGGCTTGGGCGCTGTGCTGCCCTTGTCGCCGTCGTCCGTCGTCTGGGTCTGGTTCGTGTCGTCGGACCCGCCCTTCAGGGCGTCCGCGAGCTGCCAACTGCCCAGGCCGAGCGCGGCGATGAGGAGGGCGGAGACCGCCCACTTCAGGGCCTTGCCGGTGCGGCTCTGCAGCGTGGGCGGCGGGGCCGACAGGGGCTGGGCGACGCCCGGGTGCGCCGACGGGCGGCCGTATGTGCCCTGCTGGTACGTGGTGCGCTGGTACTCCGGCGGCGCCGCGAACGAAGGCTCCGGCGGGCGGATGCGGGGCATCTCGCCGATCGCCTTCACCAGCTCCTCCGGCGTGGTGCAGGCGGCCTCGTGCCGGGAGGCGGTCGCGCCGTCGTTGGCGAGGGCGCGCATGGCGAGCTCCGACAGGCCCCGGTGGATGCCCGCGCGCACCTGGTCGGGGGCGATCAGCCCGATGTCCTTGGGCAGCCCGGACAGGCCGTACGCGTCGTTCTCGTACGGCCAGCGCTGGGTGAGCGCCGCGTACAGCAGCGCGCCGATCGCCTCGGTGTCGGTGCGCTGGGGGGTGTCGGTGGTGATGCCGCGCAGGGCGGCGTTCACGGCGAGGCCGCGGATGCGCCACTGACCTGAGGAGGTGCGCAGTACGGCATTCGGGTTCAGACGCAGATGCGAGAGGCCCTCGCGGTGGGCGGCGGCCATGGCGGACGCGATCTGACTGACCATCTGGTAGGCGTCGTGCGGCTCCAACGGGCCGGCCGCGAGCAACGCCGTCAGCTCGGTGGCGTCGGGCAGCCATTCGTGGACGACGTAGACGAGGTCGTTCTCCTCGACGGCGTCCAGCACTTGGACGAAGCGGGGATCGCCGAGCAGGGCCGAGGAACGGGCCGCGGCCAGCACCGAACGGGCCCGTGCGTGGTCCGCGGGCAGGATATGGACGCCCACGGCACGACGGAGTTTCTCGTCGACCGCACGCCAACTGCTGAAACCGTCCAGACGGGTGACGCACTCCTCTAGGCGATAGCGTCTGGCGAGCTTGTGACCGCTGTGCAGCTCCGGCGGTGAGGCCTTCTTCCCGGGACGCTCCGCCCCGCCGCTCCCCTGTGCCTCGTCGCTGTCCGTGTCCTGCTCCCGGTTCTTGACCACCCCGTCGGCCGTGGACTGGTCCGCTTGTGCGGTCAGCGGCTCGTCACCGCTGTTGTCTGCCACGTCGACGGCAGCTGTGCTCCGTTCCGCCACCGTCGTTCCTGCCTCCCCATTCAATGCGCGCCGTCCGACCTCGTGCGCGCCGTCCGACGCCGAACCCAATTGTGCCCACAGTCCGCCGCTATGCACGACACGCGGCGGCGGACGATGGTTGTGCGCCTGCCTCCCGACTCAGCGACCCAGTCGTCCGCGGACCATGCCGACGAGCGAGTTGAGCTCCTCGATGCGCATGCGGCGGGCGGCGACGAAGAAGACGCCGAGCAGCAGGGCTCCACCGGCCATCAGCGCGGCGAAGGAACCGAGGACGCCCTGGCCCAGGCTGTGGCCGATGCCGTAGCAGGCGAGGCCGCTGACCACGGCGGCCGGTACGGAGGCGATGCACAGCCGGGCGTACGTGCGCAGCACGTGGGAGCCGTCGAGGTCGCCGCCGAGCCGCTTGCGCAGCCGGTTCCAGGCGACGCCGACGCCGATCGCGTACGCCAGGCCGTAGGAGGCCGCCATGCCGACCACGGCCCAACGGGCCGGAAGCACGAAGTAACAGACCGCCGAGGCGCTCGCGTTGACCGCGGCCACGATGACCGTGTTGTAGAAGGGCGTCCTGGTGTCCTCGTAGGCGTAGAAGGCGCGCAGGACGACGTACTGCACGGAGTAGGGGATCAGGCCGAGGCCGAAGGCCATCAGCATGAAGCCCATGTTCGTGGCCTCGCTGGTGCCGGAGGAGCCGAAGATCAGCGTGCACATCGGGATGCCGAGTGCGAGGAAGCCGAAGGCGATCGGCACGATCGCGACGGCGGTGGTGCGCAGTCCCTGGGAGATGTCGTCGCGGACCGCGCCGGCGTCGCCCTCGGCCGCCGAGCGGGAGATGCGGGGCAGCAGGGCGGCCATCAGCGAGACGGTGATGATGGCCTGCGGCAGGCCCCAGATCAGCTGGGCGTTGGCGTAGGCGGCGAAGCCGGTACCGTCGACCGGCGAGTCCTTGCCGGCCGACGTGGACAGCTGGGTGACGACGAGGGCGCCGGCCTGGTTGGCCAGGACGAACAGGACGGTCCACTTGGCGAGGGTCGCCGCCTTGCCGAGGCCGTGGCCCTTCCAGTCGAAGCGCAGCCGCAGCCGGAACCCGGTCTCGCGCAGGTAGGGGATCATCGCGAGGGCCTGGACGACCAGACCGAGCAGGACCCCGATGCCGAGGAGCCGCTCGCCCTCCGGCGGGATGGTCGTGACCTTCATGCCGGAGTCGGCGGCGGTGCCGTAGACCCAGATGAACATGCCCAGTGTCACGATGATGACGATGTTGTTCAGGACCGGCGTCCACATCATCGCGCCGAACTTGCCGCGCGCGTTGAGGATCTGGCCCATCACCACGTGGACGCCCATGAAGAAGATCGAGGGCAGGAAGTAGCGGACGAAGGTGATGCCGACCTCGTTGGCCGCCGGGTCGCTGGCGACCGAGTCGGACAGGAGGCGGATCAGCACCGGCGCCGCGGCGATCGCGGCGACCGTGAGCATGCCCAGCGCCACCATCACCAGCGTCAGCAGGCGGTTGGCGTACGCCTCGCCGCCGTCCTCGTCCTCCTTCATGGCCCGCACGAGCTGCGGTACGAAGACGGAGTTGAGGCCGCCGCCGACGGTCAGGATGTAGATCATCGTCGGCAGCTGATAGGCGACCTGGAAGGTGTCGCCCAGCAGACCGACGCCGAGCGCCGAGACGATCAGCGCGGAGCGGACGAAGCCGGTGAGGCGGGAGACCATGGTGCCCGCCGCCATGACGGCGCTGGACTTCAGCAGGCCCGAGGCACGTCCGCCCTTCTTCGCGGCGGGGGCGGCAGCCGGCGCGGGGTCCGCGGCCGGAGTGGCGGTGAGGTTCATGGTCTGGTCGGTCACGGGCGAGGGGGCCGCGGCCTGGTATTGCGGTGCCTGGTACTGGGGGGCCTGGTACTGCGGGGCCTGGTACTGCGGGGCGGCTGTGTGAGCGCCGGGAGCCTGTGCCGGGCCCGGCACCGCCGGGGGCTCCGTCGGGCCGCGGGAGCCGCTCTGCTGCTGGTCCCGGAAGAGATGGGCGAACGCGTCCGGCTGGTGCTGCTCCTCGCCGGAGTGCGTCACCAGGTCGTCCACGCCCACGAACTGCGTCGTGCGCGGGTCGTCGCCGTACGGCAGGTACTGAGTGGGACCCTCCGGCTCGGGCGCCGGGGTCTGCGCCCACACCTGCGGGTCGGGGGCGTACGGGGACTGCGGCGGCCGGCCGTACAGCGGCTGCTGCGGCTGGTACGTGCCCGGGGGCGGTGGGGGGTGCGCGGCGCGGTCGTAGAGCGCCTCGGCGACCGGATCCTGCGCGGTGAGGTCCTGGGCCCGGTAGGGGTCCTGGTCGTAGGCGTCCTGGAGATACATGTCCGCGGGGTGCTGCGGCGGCACCTGGCCGTGCTCGGGCGGCGGGCCCTCGGGGTGGCCCGAGCCGCCCGCGGCCTGGCCGCGGTCACCGTCGTACGGCGCGTTCATGGTTACCCCACCTCATCGTCCCCGGCCCACCGGCCACGACATCCTCAACGGTCCACTCTCTCACCCGTGGCGGACGGGTCGGCGTTTTCCGCTGCGGTGTCCGGTGTCTCGTCACTCGGCTGCTCCGGGTCGCCTGCCCCGGCTCGGGCGTCGGACTCTTCCTTGTTGCGGTTCCCGGGATGTTCGGGGGTCTCCGGGCCGTCGGCGGGCTCTTCCGCCTCGTCGGCGCCGTCCTCCGCTTCCCCGGCGGACTCGCCGTTTTCGTCGGCATCCTCGGCCTCCCGGGCCGCGGCACGCTTGCGCTGGGTGTACATACGGAACCCGGCCAGCACGAGCAGCAGGACGCCGCCGCCGATGACCAGCATCACGGTGGCCGTGATCTCGGTGACCTTCACGTCGAAGGTGACCGGGTCGCCGTACTCCTGGCCGTCCTCGGTGTACAGCTGGGCGATCACCGTCGTCTGGCCGTTGACGTTGGCGGACGTGGGGAACTTCACCGTCGTGGTGTGCCCGCCGGAGACCTCGATGGGCTGCTCCGCGTAGACGTCGCCGTCGATCTCCAGGCGGGTGTCGTTGGTCGAGGTGAGCCGCAGCACCAGATGGTCGACGCCCTGGACCAGATTGTTCTGCACGGTCACGGGGATGGTGGCGCTGCGGCCGGAGAGCTTGGTCTCCGACTTGTCGATCAGCTTGACCTGGCCGGTGAGACTGCCGAGATACGCCTGCACGTCCTGCCGGAACGTGCTGGTGGCTGTGGTCCGGCCGCGCCACGACGTGGACATCTCACGGTTTATGGCCCGCCCGAAGGGGGTCACGACCCGGGCCTCGTTGGTGAGGATCACCTTGAAGTTGTCGAGCTTGTCCTGCGTGTCCGCGATCTGCTCGAACGCCGACCGGGGCAGCTCCTGCTTGCGCAGCGAGAACGGGTACGCCGAACTCGACGGCACCTTTGTGGTGGCACTCGGGTCGGGCTTGGCCTTGGCGGTCGCCGCGAGCTGCTGTGGCTGCGACCATGTGGCGTCCTGGAGCAGGGTGACGGCCTGCGCCAGCGACCGGGCCTGGCTCGCGGTCGGCATGCGCTGCGGGGCGACGACGATGCTGCGCTGCTTGCCGGTCTGCAGGTTCAGCTCCAGGCTCTGCGCGAGGAACTCCTGCACGGCGAGCGTGGACGCAGAGGCCCGCACCAGATCGCCCTGGAACGCCGTCGACAGCCGCGCGTCCGCGACGACCGCCGTGGTGCCGCCGCCGATGGGCCGGGCCGCGGACGGGGTGTACGAGAGATCGCCGGTCTCCGCCAGGCTGTCGCTGCGCGCGATCACCTTGTCGGCGCCGGCGGAGGTGGCGACCTTGACGATCGACGGGTCGACGGCGCCGTCCACCGGCCAGGTGAAGTCGGTGCTCGGTGTCACATGGAGCACGGTCTCCACCGTGGTGGCGGCGACATCGGTGGCCGCCTTGAGCTGGCTGAGAGAGCCGGCGACGCCTGTGCCGTTGTGGGCGAGGGCGGCCAGGTCGGGATCGGCGAAGGGCAGCGCGACGACCTCCTTGCCGGTCACCGCGTCCTGCAGGTCGTCGAGCCACTGCTTGGCGACCGCCTGGTGGGTGCCCGCCGTGGTGGTGTCGCCGTCGCCACGGATCCGGTAGCTGCCGGTCATGGCGTCCACGGACGCCAGCAGGTCCGGGTCGATCACCCAGGTGACGTCGAGTTCCCTGCCCAGGCTCAGGAGCTGGTCGAGGCGGCCGCCGGGAGCGATCTCCGCGGCCAGGTCGTCGTTGAGGAAGACCGGCGTCTGCTGCGCGTTCGAACCGGTCTCCGCCGTCATGTGCACGGTGGACATCAGCGGCCACAGCACGGTCGTCCTGGTGCGGGTGTCCGCCTCGTCGGGCTGCCAGGGCAGGAAGGTCCGCTGGATGCCCAGCACCTTCTCCCAGGGCTGCGCGGACGTCTCGCCCGAGAGAGCGACACCGATCGGGTAGACGCCGTCGTCGCCGAGGTCGAGCTTGTCGACCGGGACAGCGATGCTGAAGTGCTGGGCCACGCCGGGCATGAGCTTGGCGAACTTGGCGACGTAATTGCCGCCCACTTCGGAGCCCTCGTTGCCGGTGAGGGCGTCCGCCTGCATGGCGACCCTGTCGATCGCCGAGCGGGTGGTGAGCGCGGAACCCACCTGCAGGCCCACATGGGCGTCGGTGACGGCCCGCTTGCCGTTGTTGGTGACCGTGCCGGAGACGGTCAGGGTGTCCCCGTCGGAGGGAGCGGCCGGGGTCAGTGAGTCGACGGATACGGCCACGGTGCCCGTGTCGGAGGCCTCCTTGGCGGAGGCCTGGCCGGCGGCCACCGCGGGGGCGGCGGGCAGCTGGAGGAGACCGGCCAGCAGAGGCGCGCCGGCGAGCAGTGCGCCGGTGCGCCGCAGCCACCGGCGGGCAGGTGAGGGACTCATCCCCGGGAAGTCTGCCGCCTCGGCCACGCGTTCGCCCGTCCCTCGTCGTCGTCAGTGGTCGTCGGATGTGCGTCCACGCATGGTAACGATGCGCGCTGAGGGGAAGTGCCGCGGTCTGCTCCACAAGATCGTGAAAGGCCGACGGGTCGTCCGCTATGTATGTGTATGAAGAGAAGAGCCGGTGGAGGCGGTAAGAGACAGCCTTGCACTCCTATCGGCGGAGATGTCCGTTCGCCCTGAATTGGGGCGCCCTCGGTTCGCCGGGCCACGTACCCTCTTCTGTTGTGCCGAACGCCAACGAAGACAATCTCAGCGTCCTGAGCCAGGTGCAGCACCGTGCGGTGAGTGAACTGCTACGGGTCGCCCCTGTCGCCGACGACCTCGCCCGCCGTTTCCAGGAGGCCGGGTTCTCTCTCGCCCTGGTCGGCGGCTCGGTCCGGGACGCGCTGCTCGGCCGACTCGGCAACGACCTGGACTTCACCACCGACGCCCGGCCCGAGGACGTCTTGAAGATCGTGCGGCCGTGGGCGGACGCGGTGTGGGAGGTCGGGATCGCCTTCGGCACCGTCGGCGTCCAGAAGGACGCCCGTGTCGGAGACGTCGATCGAAGTTTTCAGATCGAGGTGACGACGTATCGCTCCGAGGCCTACGACCGCACCTCGCGCAAGCCCGAGGTGTCGTACGGCGACTCCATCGAGCAGGACCTCGTCCGGCGTGACTTCACCGTGAACGCCATGGCCGTGGCGCTTCCCGAGAAGGAGTTCATCGACCCGCACGGTGGCCTGGAGGACCTCGCGGGCCGGGTGCTGCGCACCCCGGGTACGCCCGAGGAGTCCTTCTCGGACGACCCGCTGCGCATGATGCGGGCGGCGCGCTTCGCCGCCCAGCTCGACTTCGAGGTCGCCCCCGAGGTCGTCACGGCGATGGGCGAGATGGCCGGCCGAATCGAGATCGTCTCGGCCGAGCGGGTCCGGGACGAGTTGAACAAGCTGATCCTGTCCGCGCGTCCGCGCAAGGGCCTGTCGCTCCTGGTCGACACCGGCATCGCCGACCATGTGCTGCCGGAGCTGCCCGCGCTGCGGCTGGAGAGCGACGAGCACCACCGGCACAAGGACGTCTACGAGCACACGCTGATCGTCCTGGAGCAGGCCATCGAGCTGGAGGAGAGCGGTCCCGACCTCACCCTGCGGCTCGCCGCACTGCTGCACGACATCGGCAAGCCGCGCACCCGTCGCTTCGAGAAGGACGGCCGGGTCTCGTTCCACCACCACGAGGTGGTCGGAGCGAAGATGACGAAGAAGCGGATGACGGCTCTGAAGTACTCCAACGAACTGGTGAAGGACGTTTCCCGCCTGGTCGAGCTCCACCTGCGCTTCCACGGGTACGGCACGGGCGAGTGGACGGACTCCGCCGTGCGTCGTTATGTACGTGACGGGGGCCCGCTCCTCGAACGCCTCCACAAGCTGACCCGCTCGGACTGCACGACGCGCAACAAGCGCAAGGCGGTCGCACTCTCGCGGGCGTACGACGGGCTGGAGGAGCGCATCAGCCAGCTGAAGGAGCAGGAGGAGCTGGACGCGATCCGTCCCGACCTCGACGGCAACCAGATCATGGAGATCCTGGGCATCGGTCCCGGGCCTGCCATCGGCAAGGCGTACAAGCACCTGCTGGAACTGCGCCTGGAGAACGGTCCGATGGAGTACGACGCGGCTGTGGAGGCCCTCAAGGAGTGGTGGGCCCAGCAGGACTGAGGCCGTGAAACCAGTCATGTTTCACGTGAAACATGACCCGGGCGGCACGGCAGGCGGACAGGCGAAGGGGCGGTGTTTCACGTGAAACACCGCCCCTCTCCACAGCTGCCTTACTTCTTCGCGTAGTCCTTCAGACAGAGCAGGAAGTTACTGCCGTCACCGCTCTCGGTGTACGAGTACTGGAAGTCCTTGGCCTTCTCCTGGCACTTGCTGTCGGCCGTGACGTCGGTGTACGTGCCCTCGACCTTCGCCAGCACGATGTACTGCGCCTGTGAGGAGTCGCACTTGACGACCTCGAGGTCGGGGTTGTCGTCGTTGCTGCTGCCCCGGTGCATGCAGTCGCCGACCGCCGCCGTGTTGGCGTCGTCCTGGCTGGATATGTAGCCGCCGATGGCCACACCGGCGACGGCGAGAACGATGACGACGTTCTTGATCAGCTTGAAGCTGACCTTGCGGCGGGGCTGCTCCGGCGGAACCGCGCCGTAGGGGGCGGTGGGGTAGCCGGGCTGGCCGGGCTGCTGGGGGTAACCGCCCTGCGGCGGGTACGGGGCCTGGCCCTGGGGCTGGCCGTAGGGCTGCTGGCCCTGCTGCGCGAACGGGTTCTGGCCCTGGGGCGGCGGAGTCGACACTTGGGGGTCCCCCTAGAAAACGTGGACGTGTGGCGCGAAATCAGCGCGCGAGGTAAGACGCACGTAAGTTACCGGGACCCACTGACAACCTTGTAACCGAGTGGGAGTCTGTGTCATTGATGTGACACTTACTGGCGTTCAAAGCGGGCCATAGCACCAGCAATTGCTCCGTAGATAACGGCGACCGTGATCACCAGCGCTGCTGAACGGCCATCAGGCGGCAGCATCAGGGCGGCGACCCCGGCGGCGCCGACGAAGGCGACGTTGAACAGGACGTCGTAGAGGGAGAAGATTCGGCCGCGGAAGCCATCCTGCACGGAGGACTGGACGATGGTGTCGGTGGCGATCTTCGCTCCCTGGGTGACCAGCCCCAGCACGAACGCCGCGATGAAGGTGGTGACTTGGGTGAACGGCAGCATCAGGGCGAGCTCCAGGACCGCGGCGGCCGCCGAGCAGACGACGATCCAGCGCAGCGGGCCCAGTCGTCCCGCCGCCGGCGGGGTCACCACCGCAGCGACGAAGAAGCCGACACCGGAGATGCCCACTGCCAGCCCCAGGAGGGCCAGCCCCTTGTCCGGGTCGGACGACCACGCGTACCGGCACAGCATCAGCACCATGACGGTCAGGGCGCCGTAGCAGAACCGCATCAGGGTGATCGAGCCGAGTGCCCAGGCCGCCTCCCTGCGCTTCGGCTCGGTCAGGTGGCGTACGCCGGCCGAAAGGCCGCGGGCGGTGCCCCTGAGCGCGGTCGCCAGCCGGGGCTGGACCAGGTCACGGTCGGGCCCGAGCAGATCCGCGGTCATGGTCAGGGACGCCAGCGCAGAGCACAGGTACAGCACGCAGCCCAGCAGTACCACCGCGGCGTCGGAGTCCGCGATGACCAGTCGGACGACGAAGGCGAGGCCGCCGCCTGCGATCGCGGCGAGCGTGCCGGCCGTCGGGGAGAGGGAGTTGGCCAGCACCAGGCGCTCGCCGTCGACCACGCGCGGCAGAGCCGCCGACAGACCGGCGAGGACGAAGCGGTTGACCGCGGTGACGCACAGCGCGGAGGCGTAGAAGAGCCAGTCCGGCACGTGGGTGATCATCAGGACGGCCGTCGCGGACGCCAGCAGGGCGCGTAACAGGTTGCCGTAGAGGAAGACCTGTCGGCGGCGCCAGCGGTCCAGCAGGACGCCGGCGAAGGGGCCGACCAGCGAGTACGGCAGGAGCAGGACCGCCATGGCGGAAGCGATCGCGGCGGCCGAGGTCTGTTTCTCGGGGGAGAAGACGACGTAGGTGGCGAGCGCGACCTGATAGACGCCGTCCGCGCACTGGGACAGCAACCGCACGGCGAGCAGACGCCGGAAGTTTCCGAGGCGCAGCAGGACGCGCAGATCACGGACGACGGCCATGGGGCACAGCCTCACACACGGGGAGGGTCCCCGGGTCGTGCGACCCGGGGACCCTTCTCAGCCCTGGCAGGAGCGAATTTTCCGGTCCGGGTCGAGCTAGTGCTCGACCTCGCCGCGGATGAACTTCTCGACGTTGTCGTAGGCCTCGTCGTCGAAGTACTGGACCGGCGGGGACTTCATGAAGTAGCTCGACGCCGACAGGATCGGGCCGCCGATGCCGCGGTCCTTGGCGATCTTCGCGGCGCGCAGGGCGTCGATGATGACGCCGGCCGAGTTCGGGGAGTCCCAGACCTCGAGCTTGTACTCCAGGTTCAGCGGGACATCGCCGAAGGCGCGGCCCTCGAGGCGGACGTACGCCCACTTGCGGTCGTCCAGCCAGGCCACGTAGTCCGACGGGCCGATGTGGACGTTCTTCGCGCCCATGTCGCGGTCGGGGATCTGCGAGGTGACGGCCTGCGTCTTCGAGATCTTCTTGGACTCGAGGCGGTCGCGCTCCAGCATGTTCTTGAAGTCCATGTTGCCGCCGACGTTGAGCTGCATGGTGCGCTCGAGACGGACACCGCGGTCCTCGAACAGCTTCGCCATCACACGGTGCGTGATGGTGGCGCCGACCTGCGACTTGATGTCGTCGCCGACGATCGGGACGCCCGCCTCGGTGAACTTGTCCGCCCACTCCTTGGTGCCGGCGATGAAGACCGGAAGGGCGTTGACGAACGCGACCTTGGCGTCGATGGCGGCCTGGGCGTAGAACTTCGCCGCGTCCTCCGAGCCGACGGGCAGGTAGCAGACGAGGACGTCGACCTGCTTGTCCTTGAGGACCTTCACCACGTCGACCGGGGTCTCCGCGGACTCCTCGATGGTCTCGCGGTAGTACTTGCCGAGACCGTCGAGGGTGTGACCGCGCTGGACCGTGACGCCCTTGTTCGGGACGTCGCAGATCTTGATGGTGTTGTTCTCGCTGGCACCGATGGCGTCCGAGAGGTCGAGGCCGACCTTCTTCGCGTCGACGTCGAAGGCGGCGACGAACTCGACGTCACCGACGTGGTAGTCCCCGAACTGCACGTGCATCAGGCCCGGGACCTTGGACGCCGGGTCGGCGTCCTTGTAGTACTCGACGCCCTGCACCAGCGACGCCGCGCAGTTGCCCACGCCGACGATGGCTACGCGAACCGAACCCATTCCGGTTGCTCCCTGTGTGTACGAGTGAGGCCCTGAGTGGGCGCTCACGTGGCGGTTTCGTCGGGCGTATCCGCCTCGGGGGTGTCCCCGGGACGGGGCAGGCCGCCCGACGATCCAGATGTGGTGTTCTGCTGAGCGGACTCCCCGGAGGCGGAACCCTTCAGGTCCCGTCCGGCCCGCTCGCTCTCGATGAGCTCGTTCAGCCAGCGCACTTCGCGCTCCACGGACTCCATCCCGTGGCGCTGGAGCTCGAGCGTGTAGTCGTCGAGGCGCTCTCGCGTGCGTGCCAGGGAGGCGCGCATCTTCTCCAGGCGCTCCTCCAGCCGGCTGCGCCGGCCTTCCAGTACGCGCATGCGAACATCGCGTGACGTCTGCCCGAAGAAGGCGAAACGGGCGGCGAAGTGTTCGTCCTCGTACGCGTCGGGGCCTGTCTGCGAGAGCAGGTCCTCGAAGTGCTCCTTACCCTCCGCCGTCAATCTGTAGACGATCTTGGCGCGACGCCCCGCGAGTGGAGCGGCGAGGGCGTCCTCAGAGGTGTTTCCCGGCTCTTCGATCAACCAGCCGTTGGCGACCAGCGTCTTGAGGCAGGGATAGAGCGTGCCGTAGCTGAACGCACGGAACACGCCCAGTGACGTATTGAGTCGTTTACGCAGCTCATAGCCGTGCATCGGGGACTCGCGAAGAAGGCCCAGGACGGCGAACTCAAGGATCCCGGCACGCCGGCTCATGTTCGCTCCTCTCGTCCTTATGTCGCTCCGATGTATCGACTCGATACATCACGACGATAGAACGGCCTTCCGGATGCGACAAGAGGGGGGATGGTGAACGGGATCACATCACTGATTCGTTGCAGGTGACTTGCCCGATTTGGGGTGAACTTCGGGCCTAGGCAGGTTTTGGCGGTGCGTAGTCTGTGCGCCATGCACACCACCGGGACCCATGAGACGCCGGGGGGCGTCGAGGTCCTCGGTGCAGTACGGGTGAATGCGCGACCGACCGCATCCGTACATCGGGGGGACAGGAAACCAGCCGCCCTTTCCAGGCGCGCACGGATGCGCCTGCCCGAGGAGTAATCGTTCGATGAGCGAGCACCGTCGCAAACCGCCGCAGCCGCAGGAAGGCGGACGTGCCGCGGCCCGACGCGGCCAGTCCGGTCCGTCCTCCGGCCGCCGCGCGGCACCGCGAGGCGCCACCGGATCTCCTTCCGACTACGGGTTGGGTACCGGGTCCGCAGGCGAGGAACTGCCGAACGGCAACCGCACCGAAGCCCGGCGCGCGTCCCAGAGAAACTCGGGCGGGCGGCGCAGAGCGGCCGAACCCGCAGGGGGCCGCCGTGGCGCCCCGACCGGCCCCGGACGGGGCCGAGGGCGCACAGCCTCCGACCGTAAACGCCTGATCGACTATCCGCGCGCCGACAAGTACGGCTGGCAGCGCTGGATGCCGTCCTGGAAGCTTGTCGCGGGCCTGTTCGTCGGCTTCGTCGGCAGCCTGGTGGCGGTGGCGGGCATCGGATACGCCATGGTGGGCATCCCGGACATCGCCAAGACGGCGACTGCGCAGAACAACGTCTACTACTGGAAGGACGGCAGCCAGATGGTTGCCACCGGTGGTGAGACGAACCGTCAGAACATCGACCTCTCGCAGATCCCGGAGGAGATGCGCTGGGCGGTGATCTCGCAGGAGAACAAGACCTTCTACGACGACAGCGGCATCGACCCCAAGGGCATCGCCCGCGCCGTGTTCAACATGGCCCGGGGCGGACAGACGCAGGGTGGTTCGACGATCACCCAGCAGTACGTCAAGAACGCCATGCTGAACGACCAGTCGCAGACGATCTCCCGGAAGTTCAAGGAGATCTTCGTGTCCATCAAGGTGGGCGCGGAGGTCGACAAGGACGAGATCATGGCCGGCTATCTGAACTCCGCGTACTACGGGCGCAACGCCTACGGAATCCAGGCCGCCGCCCGCGCCTACTTCAACAAGGACGCGATCAAGCTCAACCCTGGCGAGTGCGCCTTCCTGGCCGCCATGCTGAAGGGCGCCACGTACTACGACCCCGCCGGCGCGACCTCCGTCGACCCGACGGGCGCCACGCCCGCGGCCAACAGCAAGCGGGCCCTGCGGCAGATGCAGGACACCCTGAACAAGATGGTCGAGTACGGTCACCTCAACGCTTCGAAGCGGGCCCAGTACACGACGCTCCCCAAGTGGCAGAACCCCCGGTCGAACACCGACCTGAAGGGGCAGATCGGCTACCTCGTCGACCTCGCCAACGGCTACCTGGTCACCAACAGCAAGACGACGGGGATTACCCAGGACCTGCTGCAGCAGGGCGGTTACTCGATCTACACGACCTTCGACAAGAACAAGGTCAAGGAGCTCGAGGAGTCGGTCACCAAGGTCCAGAAGGCCAACATCAAGCCGGAGAAACGGCCGGAGGACACACACGTCCAGTTCGGCGGGGCGTCCGTCGAACCGGACACCGGCGCCATCCGTGCCATCTACGGCGGCGAGGACGCCACCAAGCACTTCACCGACAACGCCGACCAGACGGGTGCCCAGGTCGGTTCGACGTTCAAGCCGTTCGTGCTGGCGGCCGCGATGACCTGGGGTGTGCGCGATCCGGACCTGGGGTCCTCGCAGGCGCAGGACGAACGCACCATCGTCTCGCCCAAGAGCCTGTTCAGCGGAAAGAACAAGCTCAAGATCGAGAACTATGACCGCACGGTCTGGAAGAACGAGAAGGGCGAGGAGTGGCTGCAGACCAATGACGGCAACGTCTCCGTCGGCAATCCGCCCGACTACAAGATCGACCTGCGGGAGGCGATGCGCGAGTCGGTGAACTCCGCTTTCGTGCAGCTCGGCATGGATGTCGGTCTGGACAAGGTGAAGGAAGCCGCCGTCAGCGCGGGCCTGAAGAACTCCAGCCTCACCAACAGCGGCTTCCCGTCGTTCTCGATCGGCATCTCCGACCCGAGCGCGATCCGGATGGCGGGGGCGTACGCCACCTTCGCCGCCAGCGGCAAGCAGCGTGATCCGTACTCGGTGGAGAAGGTCACGAGCGAGAAGGGCCAGATCTTCACGCACGAGAACCAGACGAAGCAGGCCTTCACCTCGAAGGTCGCCGACAACGTCACCGATGTCCTGAAGACCGTGGTCGAGGACGGCACCGGTACCAACGCCCAGCTGCCCGGCCGTCAGGTCGCGGGCAAGACCGGTACCACCGACGGCAACAAGTCGGCCTGGTTCGTGGGCTACACCCCGCAGCTGTCGACCGCGGTGACCATGTTCCGCTATGACGACGACGAGTCGAAAAAGAACCGTACGTTCTTGGAGATGTTTGGTACGGGTGGCCAGAAGAAGATCCACGGAGCCTCGTTCCCGGCGCAGATCTGGCACGACTACATGGCCGAGGCGCTGAAGGGCACAGAGCCGAAGGACTTCCCCGAGCCCGAGCCGATCGGCGAGGTCGTCAACGCGGAGCCGTCCCCCACCCCGACTCCTTCGGCCACCGAGACCCAGGACGAGAAGCCGTCGCCTTCCCCGTCTCCGAGTGTGACGCAGGTGGAGCCGTCGCCCTCGGCTACCCAGACGTGCTCCGGCTTCTTCTGTGACGGCAACGGTGGAACGACCAACGGAAACGACAACGGCGGAACAGGAAACGTCACCCCGACGCCGACCGTCACGGACACGAGCGGCAACAGCAGAGGCAACGGCAACGGCGGCATCTTCGGAGGCTCAAACGGTTAGCCGCGCTGTGCCCAGCTTGGGTGTTTCACGTGAAACGTGCGCATGTTTCACGTGAAACGAGGGCCGCTCCACCGGACCAGGTGGAGCGGCCCTCGGCCTTTTCCTAGGTCGGTACGGCAGGATGTCGCCCATGCCCAGTGCAGAATCGACGCCGACGCCCGTGCACGAGCCGGATCCGGTGAGGCCGACCAGTGACGACCCGGTGGCCGCGGCCGGCAGTGAGCTCATCGGCGGTCCTCTCGGCCGACGGGCCCTGCTGGGGACGTCCTGGTGGACTCCCGTGCGGATCGTCGCGCTCGTGGCGATCGGGATGTTCGCCCTAGGACTGATCCAGAAGGCGCCGTGCTACGACGGAGGCTGGTTCTTCGGTGCCACCTCCCAGTACACCCACGCCTGCTACTCGGACATCCCGCATCTCTACCAGGGGCGCGGTTTCGCCGACGGGCTCGTGCCGTACTTCGACAAGCTCCCCGGCGACATGGACTACCTCGAGTACCCGGTGCTGACCGGTGTGTTCATGGAGGTGGCCGCCTGGCTCACGCCCGGCAGCGGCAGCATCCAACACCAGGAACAGTGGTACTGGATGGTCAACGCCGGGATGCTGATGGCGTGCGCGGCCGTCATCGCCGTCTGTGTGGCCCGGACGCACGCGCGGCGCCCCTGGGACGGCCTGCTCGTCGCCCTGGCACCCGCTTTCGCCCTGACCGCGACCATCAACTGGGACCTGCTGGCGGTCGCTCTGACGGCCGCCGCGATGCTCATGTGGTCGCGGGGCCGGTCCCTGGCCTTCGGCGTCCTGCTGGGGCTCGCCACGGCCGCCAAGCTCTATCCCGTCTTCCTGCTCGGCCCCCTGTTCGTGCTGTGCTGGCGCGCGGGGAAATGGCGGGACTTCGGCAAGGCGTTCGGCGGTGCGGCCGTCGCCTGGGTGGTGGTGAACCTGCCGGTGATGCTCTTCGCCTTCGAGGGGTGGTCGAAGTTCTACCGGTTCAGTCAGGAGCGGGGCGTCGACTTCGGTTCCTTCTGGCTGATCCTTGCCCAGAACTCCAGCGATCCCCTCACCACGGACAGCGTCAACACCCTCGCCACGTTGCTCGTCGCGCTCTGCGCCGTCGGTATCGCGGTGCTGGCCCTGACCGCGCCCCGCCGGCCCCGCTTCGCCCAGCTGGCCTTCCTGATCGTGGCGGCCTTCATCCTCACCAACAAGGTCTATTCACCGCAGTACGTCCTGTGGTTGGTGCCGCTGGCGGTGCTGGCCCGGCCGAAGTGGCGGGACTTCCTGATCTGGCAGGCCTGCGAGGTCGCCTACTTCCTGGGCATCTGGATGTACCTCGCGTACACGATGAGCGGAGACGCCCACAAGGGCCTGCCGACCGACGGCTACCACTGGGCCATCGGCGTGCACCTGCTGGGCACGCTCTACCTGTGCGGGGTGGTCGTGCGCGACATCCTGATGCCGGAGAGGGATGTGGTGCGACAGGCAGGAGACGACGATCCCTCGGGCGGCGTGCTCGACGGGGCGCAGGACGTCTTCGTCCTCGGCGCCGCGGCCCACCCGCCGCGGCACGCCTCCCACCTCGACGGACCGCTGGTGGAATGGGGCAGGCAGGACGCCACCGAAGGTTCGCCCTGAGCGAACACCGGGCTGCGGGGGCCATACGTCACAGGGAAGGGCCGTGCACGGAGTCTCCGTACACGGCCCTTCCCTGTGCTGCGTCCGTTCAGCGGGCCCCGACGGTCAGCGGTCCACCAGTCGGTCGAACTGCGTGGTCGTGTGCCGCAGATGCGCCACCAGTTCGTCGCCGACGTGCGGCTCCGGGGCGTCCGAGGGCACGAACAGGATCGACACCTGCATGTGCGGTGGCTCGGCGAACCAGCGCTGTTTGCCACCCCAGACGAACGGCGAGAGGTTCCGGTTCACCGTGGCGAGGCCGGCACGGGCGACGCCCTTGGCGCGCGGCATGACGCCGTGCAGGGCCTTCGGGGCCTCCAGACCCACCCCGTGCGACGTTCCGCCCGCCACGACCACCAGGAAGCCGTCCGAGGCCGCCTTCTGCTGCCGGTAGCCGAAGCGGTCGCCCTTGGCGACGCGCGTGACGTCCAGGACGGCCCCGCGGTACTCGGTGGCGTCGTGGTCCCCCAGCCACAGCCGCGTGCCGATCCGGGCGCGGAATCGGGTCTGCGGGAACTGCTGCTGCAACCGGGCGAGTTCGTCCGCCTTGAGGTGGCTGACGAACATCGTGTGCAGCGGCAGCCGGGCCGCCCGCAGGCGGTCCATCCAGCCGATGACCTCCTCGACGGCGTCGGAGCCGTCGGTTCGGTCCAGCGGCAGGTGGATGGCGAAGCCCTCCAGCCGGACGTTCTCGATCGCGGAGTGCAGCTGCGCCAGGTCCTGCTCGCTGATGCCGTGCCGCTTCATCGACGACATCACCTCGATGACCACACGGGCCCCCACAAGGCCGTACACGCCGTCCACCGACGACACCGAGCGCACCACGCGGTCCGGCAGCGGGACGGGCTCCTCGCCGCGCCGGTAGGGCGTCAGCACCAGCAGATCGCCGCCGAAGAAGTCCTTGATGCGCGCGGCCTCGTAGGTGGTGCCGACGGCGAGGATGTCCGAGCCCAGCCGGGTGGCCTCCTCCGCCAGCCGCTCGTGCCCGAAGCCGTAGCCGTTGCCCTTGCAGACCGGGACGAGTGCCGGGAACTGCTCCTGCACGTGCTTGTGGTGCGCCCGCCAGCGCGCGGTGTCGACGTAGAGCGTGAGCGCCATGGCCGGACCTGGGACCTTTCTCGTGGCTGCGATGTGGGGAAGTGCGTCAGGGGTTCAGAGGTATGGAAGCACTGAAACGCGACGTCAGCGGCGCGACATGTAGATGTCGAGCGCCTTGTGGAGCAGCTTGTTGAGCGGGAAGTCCCACTCGCCGAGGTACTCCGCGGCCTGTCCGCCCGTGCCGACCTTGAACTGGATCAGGCCGAACAGGTGATCGGTCTCGTCCAGCGAGTCGGAGATGCCGCGCAGGTCGTAGACGGTGGCGCCGAGCGCGTATGCGTCGCGCAGCATCCGCCACTGCATGGCGTTCGACGGGCGGAACTCACGGCCGATGTTGTCCGAGGCGCCGTAGGAGTACCAGACGTGTCCGCCGACGATCAGCATCGTCGCCGCCGACAGGTTCACGCCGTTGTGGCGGGCGAAGTACAGCCGCATGCGGTTGGGGTCCTCGGTGTTGAGGGCCGACCACATGCGCTGGAAGTACGACAGCGGGCGTGGCCGGAAGTGGTCGCGCACGGCCGTGATCTCGTACAGCCGCTGCCACTCCTCGAGGTCGTGGTAACCGCCCTGGACGACCTCGACACCGGCCTTCTCGGCCTTCTTGATGTTGCGGCGCCACAACTGGTTGAAGTTCTTGTGGACCTCTTCGAGCGAGCGGTTCGCCAACGGCACCTGGTAGACGTAACGCGGCTGGACGTCGCCGAAGCCGGCGCCGCCGTCCTCGCCCTGCTGCCAGCCCATACGGCGCAGCTTGTCGGCCACCTCGAAGGCGCGCGGCTCGATGAAGTCGGCCTCGATGTCGCGCAGCCGCTTCACGTCCGGGTTCTGGATGCCCGCCTTGATGGAGGTGGCTTCCCAGCGCCGGATGATCACCGGCGGGCCCATCTTCACCGAGAAGGCGCCCTGCTGCTTGAGGTGCGCGAGCATCGGTTCCAGCCACTCGGTCAGATTCGGCGCATACCAGTTGATGACCGGACCCTCGGGCAGATAGGCCAGGTAGCGCTTGATCTTGGGCAGCTGACGGTAGAGGACGAGACCCACGCCGACCAGTTCACCGGTCCGCTCGTCGAACCAGCCGAGGCTCTCCGACCGCCACTCGGCCTTGACGTCTGCCCAGGCCGGAACCTGCATGTGGCTCGCCGAGGGCAGGCTCTGGATGTATGCCAGATGCTGCTCGCGGCTGATCGTCCTCAGGGTCAGGCTCATTCGGGGCGCTCCTCGGGCTGGTGTGTCCCCATGGGTACAGGGGCTCCGGCTCTCGCGCCGAAGCCTACTGCGCCTTGCGAGCGCCCCGACTGGGCGTACGGCACCTTCGCCCCGGCCCGTGCGCGGCCGGGGAGTTCCGTCAGGGTTCGTATGTGTTCTACGTGTCTCTCGGTGCGGACGGTGTCCCCGGTGCCGGCACCGGCCGGGTCACCAGACCCCGCCGAAGAGACCCCCGTGGGCCATTCCGATGAAGAAGCCGACGCCCGCGGCACCGAGACCCAGGATCAGACCGAAGCGCTCACGGGTGGTCTCGGAGATCCACTGTCCGTACGCACCGGTGAGAATCGCCACCAGGCCGGCCCAGGAACTGAGCAGATGCAGGCTGTGGAAGAACGACGTGATGAAGGCCGTCACGCCGAGCACCAGCGTCACTGCGAGCAGGGTGTCCTGGAGCGGATGGGGTTTGCCGTCGGTGGCGAAGAGAGATCCGGCGGTATTGGGTCGCAATGCCTGTGCCATGTGGCACCTCCTGCGGAAGGCGGCGCATCGTAGCGCCATACACACCCGACGTGTACAGATTGACGCCCACCCACGCCGGATTTCAACCGGAAGCACGTGTGCAGGTAGTCTGTACCGTCTGCACCGGTGTCTGCCCAGGCAGAGCCAGGGAGTCCGCCCAGCTCAGAGCGGGGATGTCGCTTGCCGATCCCCGACTGTCAGTGGCGGCCGATACCGTTGCGTACGCATCACAACCCTCCTGCCACGGATCGACCGTGGCCGCTGAGTCCAAAGGAGGTGGGTTCCACATGCGTCACTACGAGGTGATGGTCATCCTCGACCCCGATCTCGAGGAGCGCGCTGTCTCCCCGCTGATCGAGAACTTCCTCTCCGTCGTCCGTGAGGGCAACGGAAAGGTGGAGAAGGTCGACACCTGGGGCCGTCGTCGTCTCTCGTACGAGATCAAGAAGAAGCCTGAGGGCATCTACTCGGTCATCGACCTGCAGGCCGAGCCTGCGGTCGTCAAGGAGCTCGACCGCCAGATGAACCTGAACGAGTCGGTCCTCCGGACCAAGGTCCTCCGTCCCGAGACCCACTGAGCTCGCACGCTCAGCTGATCTCGGGATTCTGAGTAGCAGCACAAGCAGCCAGCAGCAAACCCGCCGAGAGGTACCCCCATGGCAGGCGAGACCGTCATCACGGTCGTCGGCAATCTTGTCGACGACCCCGAGCTGCGCTTCACCCCCTCCGGTGCGGCGGTCGCGAAGTTCCGTGTCGCGTCCACTCCCCGCACCTTCGACCGTCAGACGAACGAGTGGAAGGACGGCGAGAGCCTGTTCCTGACCTGCTCGGTCTGGCGTCAGGCGGCGGAGAACGTCGCGGAGTCGCTCCAGCGAGGCATGCGCGTCATCGTGCAGGGCCGGCTGAAGCAGCGGTCCTACGAGGACCGTGAGGGCGTCAAGCGCACGGTCTACGAGTTGGACGTCGAGGAAGTCGGCGCCAGCCTGCGCAGTGCCACGGCCAAGGTCACCAAGGCCTCCGGCCGCGGTGGCCAGGGTGGTTACGGCGGCGGTGGCGGCCAGGGTGGCAGCGGCGGCTGGGGCGGAAGCTCCGGCAGCGGCCAGCAGGGCGGCGGCGCTCCTGCCGACGACCCGTGGGCGACCGGCGCTCCCGCCGGTGGTCAGCAGGGCGGCGGCGGTGGCGGCGGCTGGGGTGGAAACTCCGGCGGCTCCAGCGGCGGCGGCTACTCGGACGAACCCCCCTTCTAGGCCCTCGGGCCCGGGTGTCCGGGCCCGATCGGGTCGAAGGCGGGTCGAATCCCAACTTCTTGATCACACAGGAGAAACACCATGGCGAAGCCGCCTGTGCGCAAGCCTAAGAAGAAGGTCTGCGCTTTTTGCAAGGACAAGGTCACGTACGTGGACTACAAGGACACGAACATGCTGCGGAAGTTCATTTCCGACCGCGGCAAGATCCGTGCCCGCCGCGTGACCGGCAACTGCACGCAGCACCAGCGTGACGTCGCCACGGCCGTCAAGAACAGCCGTGAGATGGCGCTGCTGCCGTACACCGCCCAGGCGCGATAAGGGAAGGGTGACCGACAAATGAAGATCATCCTCACCCACGAGGTCTCCGGCCTCGGTGCCGCGGGCGACGTCGTCGACGTCAAGGACGGCTACGCTCGCAACTACCTGATCCCGCGGAACTTCGCGATCCGTTGGACCAAGGGTGGCGAGAAGGACGTCGAGCAGATTCGTCGCGCTCGCAAGATCCACGAGATCCAGACCATCGAGCAGGCCAACGCTGTCAAGGCCCAGCTCGAGGGCGTCAAGGTCCGCCTGGCCGTCCGCTCCGGCGACGCCGGTCGTCTCTTCGGTTCCGTCACTCCGGCCGACATCGCCTCGGCGATCAAGGCTTCCGGTGGCCCCGAGGTCGACAAGCGCCGTATCGAGCTCGGTTCGCCGATCAAGACCCTGGGCGCCCACGAGACGTCCGTGCGTCTGCACCCCGAGGTTGCCGCCAAGGTCAACATCGAGGTCATCGCGGCCTGATCGCTGCGCTCGGCTTGAAGAGCTGAGAAGGGGCCGCACCCGCTGGGTGCGGCCCCTTCTGCTTGCTCTGTTTCTGTTTCACGTGAAACGTCAGTTTCACGTGAAACGGTCAGCGGGTCGCGCCGGTGACGACCCAGCGGCCCGACCGGGCGCGCAGCCAGAGGGTCAGCATCCGTACGGCCATCATCAACGTCATCGCTCCCCACACCGCGGTGAGGCCGCCGCCGAGAACCGGCACCAGTAGGGCCACCGGCGTGAAGAGGGCCAGGGTCAGCACCATGGCCCAGGCGAGATACAGGCCGTCTCCCGCGCCCATCAGCACACCGTCCAGCACGAAGACGATGCCGCAGACAGGCTGGGCGAGTGCCACCACGAGCAGAGCGGGCAGCGCCGCCTCCTTCACCGCCGGGTCGCTGGTGAAAAGCGGCAGGAGGAGTGGTCGGCTGATCACGACCAACAGACCGAGCACGACACCCACGGCGATGCCCCACTCGACCATCCGGCGGCAGGCGTCACGGGCGCCCTGGGCGTCGTCGGCGCCGAGATAGCGCCCGATGATGGCCTGCCCGGCGATGGCGATCGCGTCGAGGGCGAAGGCGAGCAGGCTCCACAGGCTCAGGGCGATCTGGTGTGCCGCGATGTCGTCGTCCCCGAGTCGGGCTGCCACGGCGGTGGCGATCATCAGGATCGCACGCAGCGAGAGCGTGCGGACCAGCAGAGGCACTCCCGCCTGGGCGGATGTCCTGATACCGGAGGCGTCGGGGCGCAGGGACGCGCCGTGGCGGCGGGCTCCCCGGATCACCACCGTGAGGTAGACAACAGCCATGGCACACTGCGCGATGACGGTTCCCCAGGCGGAGCCGGCGATGCCGAGGTCCGCACCGTAGACGAGGCCGACGTTCAGGGCGGCATTGGCGACGAAGCCGGTGACGGCGACGTAGAGCGGTGTCCTCGTGTCCTGGAGTCCGCGCAGGACACCGGTCGCGGCCAGGACGACGAGCATGGCCGGTATGCCGAGTGCGGAGATGCGCAGATAGGTGGTCGCGTAGGGGGCGGCCGTCTCCGAGGCGCCGAAGAGCTCCACGAGCGCTGGGGCGGTGGGCAGGACAGCCGCGATCACCGCGGCGCCGAGCAGTAGTGCCAGCCAGATGCCGTCCATGCCCTGGCGGATGGCGGCCGGGAGGTCGCCGGCGCCCACCCGGCGCGCGACGGCGGCGGTGGTGGCGTAGGCGAGGAAGACGAAGACGCTGACGGCTGTCATGAGGAGTGCGGAGGCGACTCCCAGCCCGGCCAGTTGGCCGGTGCCCAGGTGGCCCACGATCGCGCTGTCGGCCATGACGAAGAGGGGCTCGGCGACGAGTGCGCCGAAGGCCGGCACGGCCAGTGCGACGATCTCTCGATCGTGCTGTCGCCGAGTGACCCTGGGGGGCGCGGGAGCCTGTGTCATGGCCGCCAATCTAATCGTCCACAGGTAAGAGATGCAATCGCATAGTGACCCTTACTTCATCTGGCACTCCGTGTCCTCCGGCGCGCCGTTCGAAGGGATCTTGGCCCGACTGGGCAACTTTTTCTTCTGCACAGCCAGTGGATGGGGAACGTGCAGGTCAGGGGCGCTTGGCGGGAAAAGACGAGGGCTTGTTCACAGCACTGTCCACCGGGTCGTGCACAGGTTTTGCGGAGTTCTCCACAGCATAGGGGCCGTCGTCCACATGGCCTGTGGATAACCAGATTGGCTGACGGTGCCCGCGGGCCTACCGTGGTCCGGCGCCCGCTCCGTCCGTCGGTCGAGAAAACCCTTACAAAACCGACGCGCCACAACCGGAGTTGGGCCTCTCAGTTGTCAGTGCCGTGCCGTAGAAAAGAGACACGGCGAGGTCCGCTCGGCGGACGGGAGGAGGTGGCTCGGTTGAGCATTTCCGAGCCCTTGGACGACCCGTGGGCCGACAGCGGTCCCAGTGATCGTCTGCCCTCTTCCCGCCGGCGCAGTGACGGCGGACGCGGCCGGGACGAACAGCATGATCGCGGCCGGGACAGCGGTGAGTGGGAAGGCGGGGGCACCGCCTTCGAGCGGGTACCGCCGCAGGACCTCGACGCCGAGCAGTCCGTCCTCGGCGGCATGCTCCTGTCCAAGGACGCCATCGCCGACGTGGTCGAGGTGCTCAAGGGCCACGACTTCTACAAGCCCGCGCACGAGACGATCTACCAGGCGATCCTCGACATCTACGCCAAGGGCGAGCCGGCCGACCCGATCACCATCGCCGCCGAGCTCACCAAACGCGGCGAGATCAACAAGGTCGGCGGCGCGTCCTATCTGCACACCCTCGTACAGACGGTGCCGACGGCCGCCAACGCCGAGTACTACGCCGAGATCGTCCACGAGCGTGCGGTGCTGCGCCGCCTGGTCGAGGCCGGCACGCGTATCACCCAGATGGGATACGCGGCCGA
This sequence comes from Streptomyces sp. NPDC050121, assembly GCF_044460385.1. NCBI lineage: Bacteria > Bacillati > Actinomycetota > Actinomycetes > Kitasatosporales > Streptomycetaceae > Streptomyces > Streptomyces sp. NPDC050121. The sequence goes on from NZ_JBITJV010000024.1 coordinate 155,497, forward strand.
CGACGACGTCGACGAGATCGTCAACCGCGCCCAGGCGGAGATCTACGCGGTCACCGAGCAGCGCACCAGCGAGGACTACCTCCCGCTCGGCGACATCATGGAGGGCGCCCTCGACGAGATCGAGGCGATCGGCTCACGCAGCGGCGAGATGACGGGCGTGCCCACCGGCTTCACGGACCTCGACTCGCTCACCAACGGTCTGCACCCGGGCCAGATGATCGTGATCGCGGCCCGTCCCGCCATGGGCAAGTCCACGCTCGCGCTGGACTTCGCCCGCGCGGCGTCGATCAAGCACAACCTGCCGAGCGTCATCTTCTCCCTGGAAATGGGGCGCAACGAGATTGCGATGCGTCTGCTCTCCGCTGAGGCCCGCGTTGCCCTGCACCACATGCGGTCCGGCACCATGACGGACGAGGACTGGACCCGCCTGGCCCGTCGGATGCCCGAGGTGTCCTCCGCGCCGCTCTACATCGACGACTCCCCGAACCTGTCGATGATGGAGATCCGCGCGAAGTGCCGCCGGCTGAAGCAGCGCAACGACATCAAGCTGGTGATCATCGACTATCTGCAGCTGATGCAGGCCGGTGGCTCCAAGCGCTCCGAGAGTCGTCAACAGGAGGTTTCGGACATGTCCCGTAACCTCAAGCTGCTGGCCAAGGAGCTGGAGGTCCCGGTGATCGCGCTCTCACAGCTCAACCGAGGTCCCGAGCAGCGCACGGACAAGAAACCGATGGTGTCCGACCTGCGTGAGTCCGGCTCCATCGAGCAGGACGCCGACATGGTGATCCTGCTGCACCGTGAGGATGCGTACGAGAAGGAGTCCCCGCGCGCGGGCGAGGCGGACATCATCGTGGGCAAGCACCGTAACGGCCCCACGGCCACGATCACCGTGGCCTTCCAAGGCCACTACTCGCGCTTCGTGGACATGGCGCAGACCTGACCCCAGGAAGCCGTACGCCAGGAACTCACACGCACCTCGGCGACCAGTCGTTCCGGATCGGCCTCGACTTCCTGGTGAAATGAGCTCGACGCCGGCCGCGCGGGCGGGTGGACTGGGCCCATGACGACACCTCAGGAAGAGCTGCTCCCGGGTACGCGGCGGGCGCTGCTCCACCGGATCGCCGTGGCCCAGACCGAAGGGCGTTCCCCCTCGCTGGTCGCCGCGGTCGTACGGGACGGACGGGCCGTGTGGCACGGGGCACGGACCTCGGTCGATGGTCACGCGCCGGATGAGAACGTGCAGTACCGGATCGGCTCCATCACGAAGACCTTCACCGCCGTCCTTGTGTTGCGGCTGCGCGACGAGGGGGTGCTCGACCTCGGGGACCCCCTGGAGAAGCACCTGCCCGGCACCGGCGCGGGGGAGGCCACGGTGGCCGAACTGCTCGCCCATACCAGCGGGCTGCCCGCCGAGGCGCCCGGACCGTGGTGGGAGCGGACCCCGGGCTCGCTACGGCCCGAACTCGCCGACGTCCTAGGTGACCAGGCCACCCCGCACCAGGCCGGCCGGCGGTACCACTACTCGAACCCCGGTTACACCCTCCTGGGCGCTCTTGTGGAAGAGCTCCGTGGAGCGTCCTGGGAAGAGGTGTTGCGGCGTGAAGTGCTCGAACCCCTGGGTCTCAACCGCACGAGTGTCCGACCGCAGGCGCCGGCTGCCGGCGGGTGGGCGGTGCACCCGTGGGCGGACGTGATGCTGCCGGAGCCGGCCGAGGACTTCGGGCGGATGGCCCCGGCGGGGCAGCTCTGGTCAACCACCGGTGATCTCGCGCGATTCGCTGCCTTCCTGACGCGGGGGGACGACCGGGTGCTGAGCGCGGAAACCCTGCGCGAGATGTGGACGCCCGCGGCTCCGGCCGGGCTGGCGGATGTGGCGGACGGTGCCACGTACGGACTCGGACTGCAGATTCAGCACCGGGATGGCCGACTGCTCGTGGGGCACTCCGGCTCGGTTCCCGGATTCCTGGCGACCCTCACCGTGGGCGTGGCGGACGACGTTGCCGCGGTGGTGCTCGTCAACTGTACCTCCGGCCTTCTGACGTCCCAGGTGGCCGCCGATCTCGTACGCATCGTCGCCGAGGCCGAGCCACGGATCCCCGAACCGTGGCGTCCGCTGCGAGAGGTCGACTCTTCCGCCTTGGAGCTGGCGGGCCAGTGGTACTGGGGTACGAACCCCTTCGCTCTGCGTGTGACGGCCGACGGGCTCATCTCGTTGGGGCCGCTGTCCGGCGGCGGCCGGCGTTCCCGGTTCCGGCCGAACGGGGACGGTACCTGGACCGGTCTGGAGGGCTACTACGCCGAAGAGCTCCTGAGGGCCGTACGGCGGCCGGACGGGAGCGTGGACCACCTGGACCTCGGGTCGTTCGTGTTCACGCGTCAGCCGTACGGCGAGGGGGCGGCTGTCCCCGGCGGTGTCGACCCGGAGGGGTGGCGGGCTATCGGCTAGCCGCATCTGCCGGGGGGGGGGGGGGGGGGGGGGGGGGGGGGGGGGGGGGGGGGGGGCCCGCCGGGGGGGGGGGGCCCCCCCCCCCGCCCGCGCGGCGCGGGGCGGGCCCACAGCGCGCGGGAGGGGCCGCACCCCCCCCCCCCCCACCCCCCCCCCCCCCCCCCCCCCCCCCAACCCCCCCCCCCCCCCCCCCCCCCCCCCCCCCCCCCCCCCCCCCCCCCCCCCCCCCCCCCCTCCACGTGTTTCTGCCCACACAAAGCGGAACGGGCGGCATCGTGATC
>NZ_JBITJV010000025.1:0-144847 GCF_044460385.1 Streptomyces sp. NPDC050121
GCTCCGGGTAAGTCATTCGGCCCAGGAATACTCTCCGAATTCCTCCCAGCTCAGCCGGGAATACATCAAGGCGCTTCCATGGCGCACTCCGCCCACACCGTCTTGCGTGGGCACGGTTCCGGGACGACGCCCCAGCGGTCGGCCAGGGCGTCCACGAGGAGGAGGCCCCGGCCGGATGGGGAGTCCGCGTCGGGCCGGCCGAGGACCGGGAGACGGTCACCGCGGGTGTCGGTCACCTCGATGCGGAGGGTGTCCGCGATGACGTAGAGGGTGAGCCGGAAGTCCCGTCCCGGGACGCGGCCGTGGGTCGAGGCGTTGGCCGCCAGCTCCGCGACGATCTGCGCCGCGCTGTCCAACGGGAGCCCCCAGGAGCGGAGTTGTTCCGTCGCGAGGAGCCTCGCCAGGCGGGCGCCGCGGGGCGTGGGGGACAGGAGGACGGTGAAGTTGCGGAAGTGGGCGGAGAGTTCGTTTTCAGGGGCACGTGTCTCTTGGTTCACGTGACTCAGAGTGGCGGAGTCTGCTTACTGTGATCAGTGGCGGAGCGTGTGTGGGCGGTTACTGTCTGGCGTTCGTCTCGGGCTGTCTCGGCTGTCCGCGGTGCCGTACGGGTACGGGTGCGCGTTGGAGGTGGTCATGAACGACGGTGTGGACGAGGCCGGTTGGGATGTCGAGCCGGGTGACGAGATCGAGCCGGTAGTGGAGGCAGTGGGGCGTCTGCTCAAGGTCTGCCGCGAGGCGGCGGGCATGCGGACGGCCGACCTGGGCGAGGTCATGGGCTACGGAGAGGACATGATCCGCAAGATGGAGCGCGGGCAGCGGATCCCGAGGCCGGAGTTCCTGGACAGGGCAGACACGTTGCTGAAGGCGCAGGGCCATCTCAGGGCCTTCATGGAGGACATGAGGAAGGCCCGGTATCCGAAGAAGGTGCGGGAGCTGGCAGATTGGGAGGCGCGTGCCGCCGAGCTGCTGGTGTACAGCAACCACAACATCCAGGGGTTGTTGCAGACGCCGGAGTACGCGCGTGCGTTGTTCGAGATGGCGCAGCCGCCGTACTCGGCGGATCAGATCGAGCGTGGAACGGCCGCCCGCATGGCGCGCAAGGCGATCTATGAGCGGGAGCCTGCTCCGTCGCTCAGCTTCGTCCAGGAGCAGGTGACCCTCGAACGCCCGCTCGGCGGGAAGGCGGTGCTGCGTCGACAGCTCGAACACCTGCTGGAGGTAGGGCGGTTGCGCAACGTTACGCTCCAGGTCATGCCGACCGACTGCCAAGAGCACGCCGGAATCCACCAGGGCATGATCCATTTGCTCAAGTTCCCTGATGGCACAGGAATGGGGCGATCCCCCGGTGCCTTCAATGGCCGCCCGGTCTCAACTCCTAGAGACCTCCGTATCCTTGAAATGCGCTACGGCATGATCCGGGCGCAAGCCCTCACACCGAGGGAGTCGCTGGCCTTCGTCGAGAAGCTACTGGGGAGACTATGAGCACGCCGGAACTCCACTGGTTCAAGAGCAGCTACAGCGACAGCAGTGACATCAACGACTGCGTCGAAGTCGCCACCACCCCCGCCACCATCCACATCCGCGACTCCAAGAACCCCGCCCACGGCATACTCACCGTCTCTCCCGGCACCTGGGCCGAGTTCGTCGTCAGCGTGGGGGACCGGCCGCAGGTCGGATGAGTACTCGGGTACGGATACACCAGGTACGGCTGGGCGGCGACGAGTTCCGGGTGATCCGGGCGGACCCGGCCCCCGGACGGCTCGCGCTGCGCGACGACCGCCACTGGCTGTCGATGTACGCCGACCGGGACGGCGCGGCCCAGCTCGTCGCCCTGTGGGCGCTGGCCGCCCGGTCAGCCCGGTCGCTGGTCCATCTGCCGATCCGGGCCAACCCGGTCCCCGAGGGTGTCGTCGGCGACGGCGCGCCGGTCTCGCTGGACCTGGTCCTGGTCCACCACAGTCTGCAGTTTCCGGTCGCGTCGTGGAAGCAGATCAGGGCGCGCCTCGGCGCCGGCAAACCCCATACCGCAACCACCCCGGACCGGGACTTCCCCGACGAGACGGCCATCGACTACGAGCGGCGTCACCACCGCGAGTACCGCGACCACCTCGATTTCGACATCGCCGCGCACACCCTCTTCGTCGTGGGCAGTTCCACCGCGTTCCGCGAACACGGCACCGCGCTGCGCGGCCTCGTCGACGAGGCCCCGTCGCACCCGCACCGCCACCCGGGCGCCGGGCACTTCTGCGTCGAGCTCGGCACCGGACCCTGGCCGCACGCCCAGACGCGCCGCCACGTGCCCGCCCGTCTGCACATCCAGTACTCCAGCACCTGGCGCATGTGACAAACGTGGACCCACCGCTCCCCCGGAATCCACTCGCCTGCCCCCTGCACCGACCGTTAGCGTGCCCGCATGACGACGTCCGCCGCGCACCCCCGTTTCGCCGAAGCCCTCCGCACCCTCGGGCTGGACGGCCTTCCGACGCGCAGTTTCCCCGAGGCGACCCGGACCGCCGCCGAGGCCGCCGCCGCGATCGGGTGTGAGCTGAGTCAGATCTGCAAGTCGCTGATCTTCGCGGCGGACGGCGTGCCGGTGCTGGTGCTGATGGACGGGGCCTCGCGCGTCGACGTGGAGCTGGTGCGCAGGGAACTCGGCGCCGAGAAGGTGACGAGGGCCGCCGCCGACGTCGTACGGGAGACGACCGGGTACGCGATCGGCGGCGTGCCGCCCTTCGGGCACCGCACGCGCACGCGGGTGCTGGCCGACCGGAGCCTGCTCGCGCACGACGTCGTGTGGGCCGCCGCCGGCACCCCGCACACCGTCTTCCCCATGGCGCCCAAGGACCTCGTCGGCCACGCCGACGCGACCCTCGTGGACGTGCGCGAGCGCACCGCGTGACCCCGCTGGTCACCGCGGCCGTCCTGTTCGCCGCGGTCACCCACGCCGGCTGGAACGCCATCGCCCACAAGATCACCGACAAGCTCGTCGGGTTCACGCTCATCGCGGGCGGCGGCATGCTCATCGGGCTCGCGCTCGTGCCGTTCACCGCGTTCCCGGCGGCCGGCGCGTGGCCGTACCTGCTGTCCTCCGCGCTCATCCACATCGCCTACTACGTGCTGCTGATGCGGTCGTTCCGGCTCGGCGACTTCGGGCAGGCGTACCCGATCGCGCGCGGCTCCGCGCCGCTCGTCGTCACCGTCCTCGCCGCCGTCTTCGCGCACGAGGTGCCGGACGGCTGGGCGGCCGCCGGCATCGCTCTGTCGTGCGCGGGCCTGACCGGCGTCGCCCTGTGGGGGCTGCGCGGACGGCGGCCGAACTGGGCGGCGATCGGGGCCGCGCTGGCGACCGGGCTGACCATCGCCTCGTACACGGTCGTCGACGGGCTCGGCGTCCGCGCGTCCGGCTCCTCCCTCGGGTACATCGCCTGGCTGATGGCCGTGCAGGGAGTCGTCCTCCCTGCCTACGCCGTCCACCGCTGGCGCGGCCGGACCGTCACCGTCCTGCGCCCCTTCGCCGCCCTCGGCCTCCTCGGCTCCGCGCTGTCCGTCCTCGCGTACGCCCTCGTCCTGTGGGCGCAGACCCGCGCCGAACTGGCTCCGATCGCCGCCCTGCGCGAGTCGTCGATCCTCGTCGGTGCGGCCATCGGCGCCTTGCTCTTCAAGGAGCGGTTCGGCGCGCCCCGCCTCGTCGCCGCCGGACTCCTCGTCGTCGGCATCGGGCTGATGCTGCACGCCGGTTGACGCGCCGCCCTGCGGATTACGGTGAAGTCATGTCCGAGACAACAGAGTTCACCCCAGCCTTCACCCCAGCCTTCGCCCCGGCCTTAGCCCCCGGCGATCTCGACGCGTACCTTCGGCGGATCGGCTGGGAGGGGGAGCGCCGTGCCGACGCGGCGACGCTGCGGGGCGTGCATCTGGCCCACAGCCTTGCCCTCCCCTTCGAGAACCTGGACCCGCTGCGCGGCACGGTCCCCTCGCTCGACCCCGCGGACCTGATCGCCAAGCTGGTCCGTGGCGGGCGGCGCGGCGGCTACTGCTACGAGCACAACATGCTGCTCGCGGCCGTCCTGGAGGCGCTGGGCTTCCGGGTGACCCTGCTGACGGCGCGGGTCGTCCTGGGCGCGCGGCGGTTCGAGGACCGGCCCCGCACCCACATGGCGCTCCTCGTCGACGTCCCCGGCGACCCGCTGCCGTACCTCGCCGACGTCGGTTTCGGCGCCACGGGAGCCCTGCTCGAACCCGTCCCGCTCACCGCGGACGGCGAGTTCCACGACGTGGGCCGCCGCCATCGACTCGTCCATGCCCCGCACCGTGGCCCGCTGGAGCTGTGGGTGCTGGAAGCGCAAGCCCACGCGGGGTCCGAGGGGGACGTCTGGCAGGCCCAGTACGCCTTCACTCTCGAGCCCTTCGAGCGGCCCGACTTCGAGATGATCAACTGGCACATCGCCACCAACCCCCGCTCCCCGTTCAGCAGCCGCGCCTACGTCCAGCGCGTCACCCCCGACCGGCACCTCCTCCTCGACGGCCCGCTCCTCACCGAGACCCACGCCGACGGCACCGTCAAGCAGCGCGAGCTCACGGATGAGACGGAGGCGCGCCGGGTCCTCGACGAGGAGTTCGACATCGCCGTACCGGACGGATTGCGCCTGCTGTTCTGAGCCGACTGGGTGCGTCCGCCCGCTCTCAGGAGCACCCTGGAAACAGGAGTTCCGGAGGTGATCGTCATGACTGCAATGCACACCGCTGTCGGCTGGCATGTCGAGCTGGAGTTCGAGGAGGACGACCGGCACACGCGCGCGGTAGCGCTGGTGCGGCTGCCCGACGGCAGTGAAGTCAAGGCCGCGGGGCACGCCAGTCGGCACAACGTGGACGCCAACCAGCCCCGGGTCGGAGAGGAGATCGCCGGCGCTCGCGCTCTCAACGAGATCGCCATGCAGCTGCTCACCAAGGCTCACACGGAGATCGACGACGCCTCGGGGCGGACGTCGCACTCGATCAACGTGTGAACGATCCAACGAATAGGCGTTACTGCCTCGTCGCCGCCGTAGCCGTTCGCAGCGCTCGTAGCAGTGCCTGCGCGCGTGGGTCCGCCGTCACGCTCGACCTGAAGCCGTTGGTGACGTAGCCGAAGGCGATGCCCGACTCCGGGTCGGCGAGGCCGAGGGCGCCGCCGCGGCCCGGGTGGCCGAAGGAGGTGGGGGACAGCAGCGGGGACGCGGGTCCGTGCAGCATGTAGCCGAGGCCGAACCGGGTGTTCACCACGAGCACCCGGTCCGGGCCCGACGACTGCTCGGCGCGCGCCAGTTCCACCGTCTCCGGGCGCAGCAGCCGTATGCCGCCGTCCACCTCGCCGATCAGCGACGCGTAGAAGCGGGCCAGGCCGTCGGCGGTGGCGATGCCGTTGGAGGCGGGAAGGGCGGCGGCCCGGTAGGCCGGGTCGTTCTCGTCGGGGAGCGGGGTGATCGCGGCGAACGCGCGGCGGGTGAGGGAGCCGGGGTCGGCGTAGGCGGCGGTGACGGCGGGCTTGGGCCGGGTCTTGAGCGCTCCCGCTTGCGCGGGCACGTCCACCTGCCCCACGCGCCCCACCCGCGCGCTCTGCGCCGCCGGCAGCCCGAGCCACAGGTCGGCCCCCAGCGGCCCGGCGATCTCGTCGGCGATCCACTCCCCGACGGGCCGGCCTGTGATCCGCCGCACCAGCTCGCCCGTCAGCCAGCTGAATGTCTGGGCGTGGTAGCCGTGGTCGGTCCCCGGCTCCCAGACCGGCGCCTGCGCGGCGACCGCCGCCGCGCCCCGCTCGGGGTCCGCGGCCTCGGCGGGCGTCAGCGGCCGGTCCAGCACGGGCACGCCCGCGCGGTGCGCGAGCAGGTGCCGTACGAGCGTCCGGTCCTTGCCCGCGGCCTTGTACTGCGGCCAGTACGCCCCCACGGGCGCGTCCAGGTCCAGCTCGCCGCGCTGGTGCAGCAGCAGGAGGACGGCGGCGGCGACGCCCTTGGTCGCCGACCGCACGATCTGCGCGGTGCCGTGCTCCCAGGGGGCCGCGCCGTCCGCGTCGGCCGCAGCGTCCACGTCCTTCGTGCCGGCCCACAGGTCGACGACCTTGTGCCCGTCCCGGTAGACGGCGACCGCCGCGCCCCGGTCGCCGAGCGTCTCGAAGTTCGCCGCGAACGCCTCCCGGACCGGCTCGAAGCCCTCGGCCACCGCCCCGTTCACGTTCACGCCCACGTCCGCACGCCCTCTCGACCCGCCTCGCTCGGCCTGCCTCGGCCCCGCCTCGGCCTCGCCTTCGACTCTCCGGGGAACACGTACCCCGGGCCTGCGATTCCTGCGTCTCGCTAGCCGAGAAGGATCGTTACGTCGATGTTGCCGCGGGTGGCGTTCGAGTACGGGCACACCTGGTGCGCCGCGTCCACCAGCTTCGCGGCGAGATCGGCGTCCAGGACGGGCAGCGAGACGCTGAGGGCCACCGCCAGCCCGTAGCCCTTGCTCTGGTTCGGACCGATCCCGACCTTCGCCGCCACCGTCGACCCGGCGAGGTCGTAGCCCGCCCGGTTGCCGACGAGGATCAGCGCGTTGTGGAAGCAGGAGCTGTAACCGGCGGCGAAGAGCTGTTCCGGGTTGGTGCCGTTGCCGTCGCCGCCCAGCTGCGGCGGCATCGCCACCTTCAGCTCGATCTGGCCGTCCTGGCTGGTGACATAGCCGTCCCGCCCGCCGTGCGCGGTCGCCTCGGCGACGTACATGATCTTCGTTGGACGGGTGTCGACGGTGTCGACGGCGGCGACAGCGTCGTCGGCGGCGCCTTCGGTCATGCGGGACCTCCCCCGGAATCTTCCCCGATTACATCGTGCACAAGGTACCGGCCGGTAGGGAGGTGGATGCTTACCAGGGGGTAGTAACCGTGGGTAACTTCAGCTCAGGGCCTACCGCGTCCACCGTGCGGGGCCCACCGCGTCTACCGCGCGCGGTCCGCCGCGCTCTGGGCCCGTTCCGCGAGCCCCCACAACTCCTCGCGCAACCGTGCGACCTCCGTCGCCGCGAGCCCCGTCGACGCGAGCAGGGTGCCGGGCACCCGCTCCGCGCGCCCCTTGAGTTCCTCGCCGCGCACGGTGCAGGCGACGAGCACCGTGCGCTCGTCGTGCGCCGAGCGCTCCCGGCGCACCAGCCCCGCCGCCTCCAGCCGCTTCAACAGCGGCGACATCGTGCCGTAGTCCAGCCGCAGCGCCGAGGCCAGCTCCTTGACGGTGGTCTCACCGCGCTCCCACAGGACCAGCAGCACGAGGTACTGCGGGTAGGTGAGGCCCAGCTCGTCCAGGAGCGGGCGGTACGCGGCGGTCACCGCGCGCTGGGCCGCGTACAGCGCGAAGCACAGCTGCTCGTCGAGGAGCAGCGTGCCGTCGGCGGTGGATGCCTCGTTCGTCACGCGCCCATTGTGGCCGAGCGCGGGTCGAACCCGAAGGGCAGCTCCAGGCGGTGCGCGCGCATGACGGCGTCGTCGGCGAGCAGATCACCGGTCGGACCGTCCGCCACGATCACGCCCTCGCTGAGGATCAGGGCGCGCGGGCACAGCTCCAGGGCGTACGGCAGGTCGTGCGTGACCATGAGCACCGTGACGTCCAACGAGCGCAGGATGTCGGCCAGTTCGCGGCGCGAGGCGGGGTCGAGGTTGGAGGACGGCTCGTCCAGGACGAGGATCTCCGGCTCCATGGCGAGCACCGTCGCGACGGCCACCCGGCGCCGCTGGCCGAAGGACAGGTGGTGCGGCGGACGGTCCTTGAACTCCGCCATGCCGACCTGCGCGAGCGCGTGGTCGACGCGGGCCTCCAGCTCCGCGCCCTTCAGCCCGGCGGCCGCCGGTCCGAACGCGACGTCCTCGCGGACCGTCGGCATGAACAGCTGGTCGTCGGGGTCCTGGAAGACGATGCCGACCCTGCGCCGGATCTCGGCCATGTGCCGCTTGCCGACGGGCAGCCCGGCCACCGTCACCGTGCCCGCGCCGCCGGTGAGGATGCCGTTGAGGTGCAGCACCAGGGTCGTCTTGCCGGCGCCGTTCGGGCCGAGCAGCGCGACCCGTTCCCCGCGTGCGACGCAGAAGTCGACGCCGAACAGGGCCTGGTGGCCGTCGGGGTAGGCGAAGGCGAGGCCAAAGACCTCGAGGGAGGCCGGCACACCAGGAACCGTCACGTCGGAAGCCGTCACATCAGTCACAGGGACCATCCCAACACGCAGACGACGAGGGCGGCGAACGGGAGGGTCAGGGCGTACGACCACTGCGCCCGGGACGCGGTCACCTCGTCGATCACCGGCATCGAGCCGGCGTACCCGCGGCTGACCATGGCCAGGTGCACGCGCTCCCCGCGCTCGTAGGAGCGGATGAACAGCGCGCCCGCCGACTTCGCGAGCACCCCCCAGTGCCGCACGCCCCGCGCCTCGAAGCCGCGTGACTCCCGGGCGATCCGCATGCGCCGCATCTCGTCGGTGATGACGTCGCCGTAGCGGATCATGAAGGAGGCGATCTGCACGAGCAGCGGGGGCAGCTTCAGGCGTTGCAGGCCGAGAAGCAGTGCGCGCAGCTCCGTGGTGGACGCCAGGAGCACGGACGCGGCGACGCCCAGGGTGCCCTTCGCGAGGACGTTCCAGGCGCCCCACAGCCCGTTGACGCTGAGGGACAGTCCGAGGACGTCCACGCGCTCGCCCTCAGCCACGAACGGCATCAGCACGGCGAACGCGACGAACGGCACCTCGATCAGCAGCCGCTTCAGCAGGAAACCGGCCGGCACGCGCGCGTGGTACGCGACGAACGCCAGCAGGACGGCGTACAGGGCGAACGCCCACATCGCCTCCCGCGGCGTCGACACGACGACGACCACGAAGGCGAACGTGGCGGCGAGCTTGGTGTGCGGCGGCAGGGCGTGCACGGGCGAGTGTCCGTGCCGGTAGAGCCGGTGCGCGTGTCCCGCTCCCACGACGTCAGACGCCGCTCGTGGAGGCGCTGGTGGACGCGCTCGTCGACGTCGGGGACACGTCGTCCGTACGGCGCCTGCGCACCGCCCAGAACACCGTGCTGCCCGCGACGACGGTCGTGCCGACGCCGATCACGCCCGCGAGACCGCCCGAGAGGCGCGCGTCGGTGATGTCCTTGACGCCGTAGTCGGCGAGCGGGGAGTCGGAGGACGCGTGCTTCTGGGTCCGCCTGTCGATGCCCTTGTCGGCGGCGACCTTCTCCAGGCCGTCGGGGTTGGCGGAGGCGTAGAAGCTGACGAAGCCGGCCAGGACGAGGGAGGTGACCAGACCGGTCACCCACAGCGTGCGCCGGGAGGTGCGCGCCGCGACGGGCGCCGTGCGCGCCCCCTCGGCGGCGGGCGCGTCGACCAGTTCGCCGTTCACCCGCAACTGGAGCCTCTGCCGCAGATCGCGCGCGCCGTGGACGAGATCCGGCCGTACGGCGACGACGGCGCCCACGGTCAGCGCGGTGATGACGGCCTCGCCGACGCCGATCAGCACATGCACGCCGATCATCGCGGTGGCCACCTTGCCGATCGCCACGTCGGTGGTGCCGCCGATCCAGTACAGGAGCGTGAACGCCACGGCGGCGGCCGGCACGGACAGCAGGGCGGCGACGAAGGACGCGGTGGTGATGGACCGGCGGCTGCGCGGCAGCACCTTCACCAGGGCGCGGAAGACGGCGTAGGACACGACGGTCGTCACGATCGCCATGTCGGTGATGTTCACGCCGAGCGCGGTCAGGCCGCCGTCGGCGAAGAGGATGCCCTGCATCAGCAGGACCACGGACACGCACAGGATCCCCGTGTAGGGGCCCACGAGTAGCGCGGCGAGCGCACCGCCCAGCAGATGGCCGCTGGTTCCCGCCGCGACGGGGAAGTTCAGCATCTGCACGGCGAAGATGAACGCGGCCACCAGGCCGGCCAGCGGTGCGGTCCGGTCGTCGAGTTCACGGCGCGCGCCGCGCAGGCTCACGGCGATGGCGCCCGCGGCGACGACTCCGGTCACGGCGGAGGTCGGGGCGTTGATGAATCCGTCGGGTACGTGCACCCGTTGATGATAGTGGCTTAATGCGAATGGTTCGCAAGAGCGAGGGACTTGTCTCTCGTGGATGCTCGTCTATCGCAGATGTGAGATAGGGCGGGACGGAGGCGCGTATTCCAGAAAATATGGGACATTGGGATGAGTGAAAGCGGACTCACAGTTTCCGTACAGGTTACGCTGCGTGAGAGGGTCGGCCGATGTCTGTAGTCGAGCAGTACGCGCGAGCCCACATCGTCACGGACGCGGACCAGGTCGAGGAGGAACGCACGGCCGTCCCCGTCGTTCTGCGCTACGACCCTGAGGTCGACCCCCGCTCGGTGCGCGTCGGACTCCCCGACCGGCACGAGTGGACGTTCTCCCGCAGCCTCCTGGAACAGGGGCTGCGCGCCCCGGCCGGCACCGGCGAGGTGCGGGTGTGGCCGCTGGGGCGCGTCCAGGCCGTCGTCGAGTTCCACTCCGCGCACGGCGTCTCGGTCGTCCAGTTCGAGTCGAAGACGCTGCTGCGCTTCCTGCGCCGCACGTACATGGCGACGGCGCAGCCGGTCACTCACTAGGGCCTGTCCGGCGGATCAAGTCGCAGGAAAGCAGCGGCGCCTGATCAGCGCAGGTGAGCGGGGAATGGTGCGTCCACCTGCAAGGCGGAGGAGGGCGTCGACGCGATGGGGGTCCCCCCGCTCGAGCGCAGCCGAGAGTGGGGGAGTCGGCAACCGACGACAACGCCGCAGGTGGACGTGCCATCCCCCGCGTCTGCGGCATGATCCGCCGGACAGGCCCTAGACGTGTGACTGGTCCTCCGGTCGGGTCTCAGCCGCCCATCCGCAGCAGGGCCGCCACGATCGGGCCCGCCGTGTCGCCGCCGTGGCCGCCCGCCTGAACGACGCCCGCGGCCGCCAGGTCGCCGCGGTAGGCGGTGAACCAGCCGTTGGGCTTGTCCTGGTTGTCGACCTCCGCCGAGCCCGTCTTCGCGCCGTAGTCCGGGCCGAGGCCCGACATCGCCTCGGCGGCGGTGCCGGCCGCGGCGGTGTAGTTCATCAGCTCCCGCAGCTGCGACAGCGTGGACGACGACATCGTGCGCGAGGCCGTCGCGAGGGTGCGGTCGTCCACCGACGGGGCGACCAGGTACGGCTGGTGGAACGTGCCCGCCTTCACCGTGGAGGCGACCGACGCCATGTTCAGGGGGTTCATCCGCACCCCGCCCTGACCGATCAGCGAGGCCGCCATCTGGGCCGCGGACTGCACCGGCACCGAACCGTCGAAGGACGGCACGCCGATGGCCCAGTTGTCCATCGACAGGCCGAAGACCTGCTGCGCCTGCTTGGTCAGACTGTTGTTGTCCAGCTCGGGCGCCTGGCTGATGAAGGCGGTGTTGCAGGAGCGCGCGAAGCTCGCCTTGAACGAGCCGCCCTTGATCTGGAAGTCGTCGTCGTTGTGGAACTTCCAGCCGCCATAGGTGAACGTCTTCGGACAGGGGTGCACCTTGTCCGCCGACGCCAGGCCCTTCTCGATGAGCAGCGACGACGTGATGACCTTCATCGTGGAGCCGGGCGCGAGCGAGCCGTTGAAGGCGGTGTTGAAGCCGGGGCTCGCGTTGGCCACCGCGAGGATCTCGCCCGTGGAGGGGCGCATCACGACGACCGACGAGCGCGCCGTCTTCGCCACCTGCTGCTCGGCGGCGGCCTGCAGGGTCGGGCTCAGCGTCGTCTTCACCGTGCCCGGGGTGCCCTTGCTGAGCTCCAGCAGCGTCTTGTCGGAGGCCTTCTTCGCCTTCGACGCCTTCCCGCGGACGACCCGGAGCTCCACGCCCGCCTTGCCGCCCGCCTTCTTGCCGTACTTCTCCCGCAGGCCGTCCAGCACCGTGCCCAGGGAGGGGTACTTGGCGGCCGTCAGCTCGCCGCCGTCCCGGTCGACGGCCTTCACCGGCGGCGTGCCGGACTCGCCGGTGACGAGCGTGTCGCCGTCCTGCAGGTCCGGGTGGACGACGGACGCGTGCCAGTCGACCTGCGCCTTGCCGTTCTTCGGGTTGCGTACGACGGTGAGCGCGCTGGAGTACGTCAGCGGCTTGCTGACGTCCTTGTACTTCACCGTGCCCGTCACGGAGAACGGGACCTTGGTGCCGGAGGGCGCGCCGGCGGTCAGGGTGACGCCCGTGACGTGGGCGTCCTTGGTGTAGCCGGTCAGGAGGGCGGTGGCGGCGGCGGAGTCGTCCGTGGTGGCGGCGGCCCGGTCCACCTTGCCCTGCTGCCAGGCCGTCAGGAACGTCGCGGCCAGGGTCTTCGCCTCGGCCGCCGTGGGTGCGTCGGCCCTGACCCGCGGGATCTGCTTGCCGTTGGCGGCCGCAGCCGAGCCCTCGTCGGCCGCCGCCCCGCCGCCGTACAGCGCGTAGACGCCGAACCCCGCCCCGCCGACCACGACGGCGATCATGCCGCCGACGACGGCGGGACGCCGCTTGCTCGTGCTGCTCCGCTCGTCGACACGCCTTCTCTTGCCCACTGCCCAGATCCTCCGGATCCTCAGGGACTTTTCCCCCAGCCCCACTGCCCTCGTTGCCCTCATTGACCCCAACGACGGCAACCACACTAGAGTCCCGTGCTGTGGGAGTGACGTCATATGTGACGTCAGCCACCTCGGAGCCGGTGCGCTTGGCCCGTGTGCTTGGCCCGGTGCGCGGGGCCGGTGCGGCAGTGGCCGGTTCAGCCCGCCCGCAGTACCTCCACCACGATCGGGCCGGACGCGTCGACGCCGTGGCCGCCGTCCTGGGTCATCGCCGCGGCGGCGACGTCGCCCCGGTAGCCGGTGAACCAACTGTCGGACTTCGTCTGGCCGTCGACCTCGGCGGAGCCGGTCTTGGCGCCGATCTGACCCCTTAGCCCGGCCATCACCTCGGCCGCGGTGCCGCTGGTGGCGGTGCGGTTCATCATGGAACGCAGTTGCTGCACGGTGCTCGACGACAGTCCACGCGCGTGTGCCGGTTCACGGTCGTCGAGGCTGAGCGGCACGATCACCGGCTGCCGGAACGTGCCCGTCATCGCGGTCGCCGTCACCGAGGCCATGTTCAGCGGGTTCATCTGGACCTTGCCCTGGCCGATCAGCCCGGCCGCGGTGTCCGGGCCGCCGGCTGCCGGGACGGAGCCGTCGAAGGACGGGATGCCGGTCTGCCAGTCGAGGCCGATCCCGAAGCGGTCGCGGGCCTCGTTGGTGAGCGAGTCGACCTTCACCGAGTCCGCGAACTTCACGAACGCCGTGTTGCAGGAGCGGGCGAAGCTCTCCGAGAGCGTCGCGTTCTCGTTCGGCTTCATGCCCTTGATGTTCTGGAAGGTCTGGCTCTCCGAGACGGCCGACGGCGGACAGGGCGCGGGTCCGCTCGCGGTGGTGAGCCCGGTGTCGATGAGGGTGGCCGCGCTGATGATCTTCATGGTGGAGCCGGGCGCGACCTCACCGAGGAACGCGGCGTTCCATCCGTCCGTGCGGTGGTTGGCGACGGCCAGCACCTCGCCGGTGCTCGGCTTGACGGCCACCACCGACGACTGGGCGTACTTCTGCACTGCCCGCTCCGCCGCCGCCTGCACGCTCGTGCTGAGCGTGGTGGGCAGCTTGCCCGCCTTGCCCTCGGCGAGGGTCAGCAGCGGGGTGTCGGCGGTGTCCGGGGCGGCGTGGTGGATCGCCAGCTCGACGCTCGCCGTGCCGCCCGCCTCCTTCCCGTACTTGGCGCGCAGCTGGTCCAGGATCGGCCCCAGGGAGGGGTACTTCTCCTTCGTCAGGACGTTGCCGTCCCGGTCCACGGCCTCGATCGGCGGCGCCGCCGAGGCGCCCGTGACCAGCGTGTCGTCCATGTTCTTCAGCTCGGGATGCACGACCGAAGGCTGCCAGTCCACCAGCGCCTTGCCGGTGGTGAGCCCGCGTACGACGGTGAGCCGGCTCTGGTACGCCAGCGGCTTGGACTTCCCGTCGTACGACACCGTCGCCCTGACGCTGAACGGCACGCTGTCCCCGACCGCCGCGCCCGGTGTGATCTTCACCCCGGTGATGTGCGCGGCCTGGCCGTACGAGGTCAGCAACGGCCCGGCCTTCGCCGCGTTGTTGGTCAGCTGGGCGGCCACCGCGGCCTGCCCCTTCTCCCAGGCCGCGAAGAACTTGCCGCTCGTGTCCTTCACTTCGGAGCCGCTGGGCGGCCCGGTCTTCACGGCCACCGGCTCGGACGACCCCGGCGCGCCGCCGCCGTCCCCGTTGAGCGCGTTCACGATATTGAAGGCGCCATACCCGGCCCCGCCCACCATCACGGCGAACACCGACCCGACAATGGCTGCCTTGGCCCCCTTGTGCATGCTGTGCACCCTCCCCGTTGACCCCGCCGGACCCGCCGGACCCGACGGATCCCCCGAACCCGTCCCCGCCTCACGGGCGCATTCTGAACGTGTTCAGAAAGTTCTTCTCAGGGCCACAGTAAGCGGAAAGGGTGATGCGTGGTGCGACAGTTTTCGCAATCGTTAGACCCAGGTGTCCAACCACATACGTGAACGCCAGTTGTCGATCGGGATCGACGTCCCCGTGTACAAAGGCCAGAAATAGATGAAGTTCCAGGCGATGAGCAGGACCAGGACGCCCGCTCCCGTCGCTCCCGCCACGCGGCGGGTGTCGCTCGAACCCGGTGGGCCGATGATCGCACCGATCATCATCGCCACCGCCAGACAGAGGAACGGCAGGAAGACGACGGCGTAGAAGAGGAAGATCGTGCGTTCCTGGTACATGAACCACGGCAGGTAGCCGGCCGCGATGCCGCAGGCGATCGCGCCCGCGCGCCAGTCGCGGCGGAAGAGCCAGCGCCACAGGACGTAGGCGATGGCGAAACAGCCCGCCCACCACAGCACCGGCGTGCCGATCGCGAGGACCTCACGGGCGCACTTCTCGCCCGCGTCGGACGGACAGCCGTCCTTGCCGGCCGCGGGGGACTCGTAGAAGTACGACACCGGACGGCCCAGGACCAGCCAGCTCCACGGGTTCGACTGGTACGGGTGCGGCGAGGTGAGGTGGGTGTGGAACTCGTACACCTCGTGCTCGTAGTGCCACAGGCTGCGCCACCAGTCGGGGAACAGCCACGTCCAGTTGCCGCCCTTGCCGTCGGCGGCCGCCCAGTTGCGGTAGTAGCCGCCCGAGCCGTCGGTGGCGGACAGGATCCAGCCCGTCCACGACGCCACATAGGTGACCAGCGCGATCGGGACCGTCGACAGGAACGCGAAGCCCGTGTCGCGCTTCAGCGCCGCCAGGTACGGACGGCGGGCGCCCGCCACCTTGCGCGAACCGGCGTCCCACAACACCGTCATCACACAGAACGCGACCAGGATGTACAGGCCGTTCCACTTCGTGCCGATGGCCAGACCCAGCAGCAGGCCCGCGCCCCAGCGCCAGGGGCGGAATCCGATGCGGGTGGTCTCGGCGATGTGCGCGTTCGGGCGGTAGCGGCCGTCCTCGTCCGGCTGGAGCGCGGCGGCGAGTTTCGCGCGGGCCCGCTCCCGGTCGGCCACCAGACAGCCGAACGCCGCCAGCACGAAGAACATCAGCACGCCGTCGAGCAGCGCGGCGCGGCTCATCACGAAGTGCAGCCCGTCCACGGCCATCAGGGCGCCCGCCAGGCAGCCCAGGAACGTGGAGCGGAAGACACGGCGGCCGATCCGGCACAGCAGGAAGACGGAGAGCGTCCCGAGTACGGCGGTCATGAACCGCCAGCCGTACGGGTCGAACCCGAAGATCAGTTCGCCCAGCCCGATCACGTACTTGCCGACCGGCGGATGCACGACGTACGCCGCGTCCGTCGGGATCGGGACATGTCCGCCCGAGGAGAGGATGACGTCGTTGGCGTTCTTGTCCCAGTTGACCTCAAACCCGCGGTGGACGACCGCCCACGCGTCCTTGGCGTAGTACGTCTCGTCGAATATCACCGCCTTGGGGCTGCCCAGGTGCCAGAACCGCATCACCCCCGCCATCAGCGTGACCAGCAGCGGCCCGCCCCAGGACGACCAGCGCACGAGCCGCTCCGCCCACCGGTGCGGGACACCGAGCGCCTGCCACACGCGCGGGCTGGGCTTCGCGAACGGCGGCACCAGCCGCTCACGGACGTCGGCGGCGGGTTCCGCCGTGTATCCGAAACGGCGCAGCCGCTGCTGCCACGCGGGCCGCTGATCGTGCGGCGGCCGGTCGGGCCGGTAGTCCGTGGAGTCCATGGAGGACGCGGTACTGGTCACCGCGCCATCGTAGGGAACAGGTCTGTGTGAGTCCCGTGCTTGGGGCCTCCCTCGGCCCTGCGAGGATGGAAACGTGACAGCCGCACCCCGAAGCACGTCCACAGCCTCGCCCGCAACCCCCTCCGCGACCACGCCCGGAATCCTCGTGCTCGCCGGTACGCCCATCGGCGACGTCTCCGACGCCCCGCCCCGGCTCGCCGCCGAGCTGGCCGGCGCCGATGTCATCGCCGCCGAGGACACCCGGCGGCTGCGGCGGCTGACGCAGGCGCTCGGGGTGACGCCCAAGGGGCGCATCGTGTCCTACTTCGAGGGCAACGAGTCCGCCCGTACGCCCGAACTGGTCGAGGACCTCGCGGGCGGCGCGCGCGTGCTGCTCGTCACCGACGCCGGGATGCCCTCGGTCTCCGACCCCGGCTACCGGCTGGTCGCCGCGGCCGTCGAGCGGGACATCCGGGTCACCGCCGTCCCCGGCCCGTCCGCGGTGCTCACCGCGCTGGCCCTGTCCGGGCTGCCCGTCGACCGGTTCTGCTTCGAGGGATTCCTGCCGAGGAAGGCGGGGGAGCGGCTGTCGCGGCTGCGGGAGGTCGCGTCGGAGCGCCGCACGCTCGTCTACTTCGAGGCCCCGCACCGGCTCGACGACACCCTCGCGGCGATGGCCGAGGTCTTCGGCGCCGACCGGCGGGCGGCCGTGTGCCGTGAGCTGACCAAGACGTACGAGGAGGTCAGGCGCGGCCCGCTGGGCGAGCTGGCGGAGTGGGCGGCCGAGGGTGTGCGCGGCGAGATCACCGTCGTCGTCACCGGCGCGCCCGAGCGCGGGCCGCAGGAGCTCGACGCGGCGGAACTGGTGCGGCGGGTGCGGGTGCGCGAGGAGGCCGGCGAGCGCCGCAAGGAGGCCATCGCGGCGGTGGCGGCGGAGGCCAATCTGCCCAAGCGGGAGGTGTTCGACGCCGTCGTGGCGGCGAAGAACGCGGGGGGCGCAGGGGCCCTGTGAAGGGGCTCACACCCCCTCTGAGCAGGGTGCATGTCGTCTGAGCGTGCGCCCCATGTGCGGGCAAAGGGCAGTCGCCGAATGCAAAGCCCACCCCCGTCAGTGAGGCCGCTTTGGCAAGGAAAGTCCAAATCGACTCCAACAGTGCACAGGCCTGATGCATTCGGTCCGGTCGAGGCGTCCACTGGTGACAGGGACGCACCCGTCCCTCGCTCCCAAGGGCGTTCCGGGGGGAACGCCCGCGCCGGGAGCGCTTGTCCAGCGGACAGCAGGAGCTGGCATGAGTGAGATCACAGGGCAGACCGGCCTGAGGGGCGGCGCGAGCGCCGTCGTCAACGAGTCGTACTCCTTCGCCTGCATGCGCTGCGGGCACGGCTGGGAACAGTCGTACGAGATAGAGCACCACACCGACGCCGACGGCCACGAGTTCGTCCTCTACGTGGCGAACGGCCAGGTCGTGCCGTCCCCGCTGAGCCGCCCCGCGTGCCAGAACTGCGACGGGCACGTCGTGCGCATCATGGCGGCGGGACAGGTCTCGTCGGTGCTCAGTGCGGCGCGTCAGCGCACGTCGCCCCCGGCTGGACCGGTCGAGGCGCCGGTGACGGCCGCAGAGGAGGAAGCCGGGCGGCAGCGGGCCGGGGAACGGCCCGAGGAGCACCACCACTGGCACCTGTCCGATCTCCTGCACCCCTTCCGCAAGGCCGGCTAGCAAGCCCGGCCGGCGAGGCCGGCCAGCAGGGCAGGGCGTGGCCCTTCCGTAGGATCGGGGCATGTCTTCGAACGCCGGCAAGAACGCCGACAAGAGCGCCGCGCCGCCGCTTCCGGCCCCCCTCGGGGTACCGGTCGCCGACTCCCACACCCACCTCGACATGCAGTCGGGCACGGTGGAGGAGGCCCTCGCGAAAGCCGCGTCGGTCGGTGTGACGACCGTCGTCCAGGTCGGCTGCGACGTACGGGGCTCCCGGTGGGCGGCCGAGACGGCGGCGGCGTACGACAGCGTCCACGCCGCCGTCGCCCTGCACCCGAACGAGGCGCCGCGCATCGTGCACGGCGACCCTGGGGGAGGCTGGTCCCGGCAGGGCGCGCGCGAGCCGGGCGGCTCCGGGGCGCTCGACGAGGCGCTCGCCGAGATCGACCGCCTGGCGGCGCTCGCGCACGTCAAGGGCGTCGGAGAGACGGGACTCGACTACTTCCGCACCGGCCCCGAGGGCAAGGAAGCGCAGGAGAACTCCTTCCGCGCCCATATCGAGATCGCCAAGCGGCACGGCAAGGCCCTGGTCATCCACGACCGCGACGCCCACGCCGACGTCCTGCGGGTCCTGAAGGAGGAGGGCGCCCCCGAGCGCACCGTCTTCCACTGCTACTCCGGCGACGCCGAGATGGCCGCGATCTGCGCCCGCGCCGGGTACTTCATGTCCTTCGCCGGGAACGTCACCTTCAAGAACGCCCAGCAGTTGCGGGACGCCGTCGCCGTGGCCCCGTTGGACCTGCTCCTGGTGGAGACCGACGCCCCGTTCCTGACCCCGGCGCCCTACCGGGGCCGTCCCAACGCGCCGTACCTCATCCCCGTCACGGTGCGTGCCATGGCCGCCGTACGGGACATCGGCGAGGACGCCCTGGCCGCCGCCCTCGCCGCCAACACGGCACGCGCGTTCGGTTACTGAACGCCTCCCGAGACGTCGAACACAACTCTCAGTAGCCGGGTCGCTTTGGAGAGTGACGGTCGCTCCGCTAGGTTCTGGGGGCCCGATCCGGACCCCACCCCCCTGGAGTGTCGGCGTGAGCAACTCGCAGCACCTCGAGTACGACCCCTACGGCGGTGGCGGATCGTGCGTCGGCCTGCACAACGCGGAGACGATCGCGTACGGCGTGTACGCGGCCCCCGGAACGTACGACGACACCTACCGGCCCGCATACGAGGCGTACGAGACCTACGAGGCGTACAAGACCTACGAGGCGTACGAGACCTACGAGGCGTACGGGGACCATGCCCACGGGGCGCATGAGGCTTACGAGGCGCCGCCCCCGCCTCCCGAGACCCTCGTGCTGCCGGCGTCGGTCCAGTTCGCGACCGAGCCGCCGTTTCCGCGGCAGAGAGCGGGGCGGGCCGGGCGCCGGCGCAGGACGCGCTCCGCCGAGCGCCCGGAATCCACGATGCGCCGCCTGCTCCCGCAGGCCCTCGTCGTCGCGTTCCTGGCCGGCGGCACCACCGCCTTCGTCGCCGAGGACAAGGCGGTCGAGCTGACCGTCGACGGCAAGCCCCGCACCCTGCACACCTTCGCCGACGACGTGGGCGAACTCCTCGCGGAGGAGGGCGTGCAGGTAGGGGCGCACGACCGGGTGGCGCCCGCCCCCGGCGCCGAGCTCACCGACGGCGACGAGATCGCCGTCCGCTACGGCCGCCCCCTCCGCCTCACCCTGGACGGACAGCGGCACGACCTGTGGACGACGGCGCAGACGGTTGAGGAGGCGCTCCAACAGCTCGGGGTGCGTGCGGAGGGCGCGTACATGTCCGTCTCGCGCGCCCAGCGCATCGGCCGCGCGGGACTCGCGCTGGACGTGCGCACCGAGCGCGCCGTCACCGTCATGGCCGACGGCCGGGCCCGCACCATCCGCACCAACGCGGCGACCGTGCGCGAGGCGGTCGAGGCCGCCGGGATCGTTCTGCGCGGCCAGGACACCACGTCCGTCGCGCCCGACAGCTTCCCGCGCGACGGGCAGACCGTCACCGTGCTGCGGATCACCGGCGCCAAGGAGGTGCGCGAGGAGGCGCTCCCGTTCGCCGTGCGCCGCACCGACGACCCCTCGCTGTTCACCGGCACGGAGGTCGTGGACCAGGCCGGACAGCCCGGACTGCGGCGCGACACGTACTCCCTGCGCCTCGTCAACGGCGTGAAGCAGAAGCCCAGGCGGATCCGCAGCGAGATCGTGCGCGAGCCCCGCGAGCAGGTGGTGAAGGTCGGGACGAAGCCGCTGCCGCCGTCCGTGCGGGGCGCCGACGGCCTGAACTGGCAGAGCCTCGCGGCCTGCGAGTCGGGCGGCCGGCCGGGCGCCGTCGACCCCTCGGGCAACTACGGCGGGCTGTACCAGTTCGACACCCGCACCTGGCACAGCCTCGGCGGCAGCGGACGACCCCAGGACGCCCCGGCGGCGGAACAGACCTTCCGCGCGAAGAAGCTGTACGTGCGCCGTGGGGCGAGCCCCTGGCCGCACTGCGGGAGACGACTGCACGGCTGAGGTGCGGCGGCGGGGGTGTCAGTGCGTCCCCGTACCCTTGTCGCGTGAGTACCAGCCCCACCCCCGACGCCCTTCTGGGCCCCGCCGACATCCGTGAGCTGGCGGCGGTCCTCGGCGTGCGTCCCACCAAACAGCGCGGCCAGAACTTCGTGATCGACGCGAACACGGTCCGCCGCATCGTCCGCACCGCGGGGGTCCGGCCCGACGACGTCGTCGTCGAGGTCGGCCCGGGCCTCGGCTCCCTCACCCTCGCCCTGCTGGAGGCCGCCGACCGGGTCACGGCCGTCGAGATCGACGACGTCCTGGCCGGCGCTCTCCCCGCGACGATCGCGGCACGCATGCCGGAGCGCGCGGACCGCTTCGCGCTCGTGCACTCCGACGCGATGCAGGTGACCGAGCTGCCCGGCCCCGCCCCGACCGCGCTGGTCGCGAACCTGCCGTACAACGTGGCCGTGCCCGTGCTGCTGCACATGCTGGAGATGTTCCCGAGCATCGAGCGCACCCTCGTCATGGTCCAGTCGGAGGTCGCCGACCGGCTCGCCGCCGGCCCCGGTTCGAAGGTGTACGGCGTTCCCTCCGTCAAGGCCAACTGGTACGCCGAGGTCAAGCGGGCCGGCGCCATCGGCCGCAACGTGTTCTGGCCCGCGCCGAACGTCGACAGCGGACTGGTCTCCCTCGTGCGCCGCAGCGAGCCGATCAGGACGACGGCGTCGCGCCGCGAGGTCTTCGCCGTCGTCGACGCGGCGTTCGCCCAGCGCCGCAAGACCCTGCGGGCCGCGCTCGCCGGATGGGCGGGCTCCGCGGCGCAGGCGGAGGCGGCCCTCGTCGCGGCCGGCGTCTCGCCCCAGGCGCGCGGAGAGGCCATCACGGTCGAGGAGTTCGCGAGGATCGCCGAGAACAAGGGCGAGCACGAGAACGGGATCAAGGGCGAGAACAAGGAGTCGGGGCAGAAGTGAGTGTCACGGTGCGGGTGCCGGCCAAGGTCAACGTGCGGCTCGCGGTGGGCGCGGCCCGGGCGGACGGCTTCCACGACCTGGCCAACGTCTTCCTGGCGGTCGGCCTGTACGACGAGGTCACGGTGACCCCGGCCGACACGCTGAGCGTCACCTGCGAGGGCCCGGACGCGGACCGGGTCCCCCTGGACCGCACCAACCTCGCGGCGAAGGCGGCGATCGCTCTCGCCGAGCGGTACGGCCGTGACCCCGACGTGCACCTCCACATCGCCAAGGACATCCCCGTCGCCGGGGGCATGGCGGGCGGCAGCGCGGACGGCGCGGGCGCGCTGCTGGCCTGCGACGCGCTGTGGGGCACGGGCGCCTCCCGTGACGAACTCCTCGACATCTGCGCCGAGTTGGGCAGCGACGTGCCCTTCAGCCTGGTCGGCGGGGCGGCACTGGGCACCGGACGGGGCGAGAAGCTGACGGCCCTGGAGGTCGGCGGCACGTTCCACTGGGTGTTCGCGATGGCCGAGCGGGGGCTGTCGACCCCGGCGGTGTTCCGCGAGTTCGACCGCCTGGCGGAGGGCCAGAGCGTTCCGGAACCGCTCGCTTCACGCGACCTCCTGGCCGCCCTCGCGAAGGGCGACCCCGACGCGCTCGCGGCCACCCTCTCCAACGACCTCCAGCCCGCCGCGCTGTCCCTCTTCCCCGAGCTTGCGGACACCCTCGCCGCGGGCCGCACGGCAGGCGCCCTCGCCACCCTGGTCTCGGGCTCGGGCCCCACCACGGCCCACCTGGCCCGCGACGCCGCCTCGGCAGCAGAAATCGCAGAGAAACTACGAACCTCGGGCACCTGCAAAAGCGTCCGAGTGGCGTCGGGACCGGCACCGGGGGCGACGGTTGTCGAGCGCCGGCGATAACCGGCGGCTTTTCGGGTTCCTCTCTTCCCAGGAGAGTCGGGACGGGGGTCCCCCGCGCGAGCGCAGCCGAGCGTGGGGCAGCATGGGGGAGGGGTGGGCATAGGTCGGGGGTCTGGGGGCGGAGCACCCATGGGCGGTCACCGGGGTGGACGGGAGTTGTCGGGCGGCGGGGCGGATGCCAACGGCGCCGACCCGACCGACGCAGTCCCACCGCTCTGCCTCGCCGTCGCCGCATACGACGAGCACCTCGCCGAGGAGCTGCTCAACGCCGGCGCCGACCCCCTGCGCCCACTGGACGGTGTGCCCGGCGGCGACCCCGGCCTCCCCGGCGGCGACACCCCGCTGACCCGGGCCGTGGACAGCGGCTGCTCCTGGATGACCACCAGGCTGCTCCCCGAGCCCGTACGCCTCGACGCCGACGCCCGCGCCGCTCTCCTGGCCCGCGCCCGGCACTGGGCCGACGCGGACCTCGAGGCCGAGCTGCGCCGCAGGACGGGAGCGGCCGGCCCGGTCGAGCGGCGAACAGTGCGGGTCGACGGCTGGAGCTGCCACCACGAGCGGTACACGCTCGCCGGCCAGACCGTGTGGGACGGCCACCTCGGCGTCCTCACCGCCCTGGAGGAACGCTTCCGCATCCGCACGCCGTTCGACGAGCTCCTCGCGCGGGCGCTCACCCGCCCGGACCGGGACCACGCCGTCTGGACCGACGTCGTCGTCCACCTGGCCACCCGTCAGGACGACGAGACCTGGACCGCGGCCGAGGCGCTGCGCGACCACCCCGACCAGCTCCGCCGTCTCTTCGCCGCGGACGTGCTGCGGTGCCTCGTCATCGGGCTCGGCGGTCTCTTCGCGCGGCCGGGAACCGTCGTCGACAAGCCCGCGACCGAGGTGTTCCTCCCCTGGGCCGTGCAGGAACGGGACCCGGAGGTGCTCGCCGTGGTGCTGTCCGGGCTGAGCGAGGCCGACGGGGACGGCGTGGACGGCGCCCGGGGCGACGAGATCGACGCCGTCGGCCTGTCGTACGTCGGGCATCCCGATCCGCGGGTGCGCCTGGAGGTGCCCGAAACCCTGAGGAGGGCAGCCGAGCGCGTCCCGGCGGAGAAGCTCGACGCCCTGTACACGCTCAGCCGCGATCCCGACGCCGGGGTCCGCGAGCGGGCGGCGTACTGGCTGGCGTACTGCCGCGCGGAGGCGCCCGGCATCACCGACGTACTGGCCGCACTCCTCGACGACGAACTGCGGGAGACCCGGGTGCACGCCGCCTACGGGCTCGCGAAGCGCGGTGATCCGCGCTGTGCGGAGGCCGAGCGGCGGCTGCTTCCCCTCGATCCCGACGGATGGCCGGACGCAAACCTGGTGCGGGCGATGTGGGCGTACGAGAAGGGTCACGACGTATAGACCGGCGTGAGAGCCGGGCGTGCGCGAAAAGTCGCCCGCCCGTGCGTGCACCCGGCCGCCGTCCGGCGTGAGCTGCCCGGCGGCCCGCCGGGACCCAGGCGGCGTGAGCGGCTCGCGCACGCGCCGTTCTTGAGCGGCGCGCACGCGATCACGCGCGCCCTGCCGGACACCGCGGGCCGCCCCCGCACACCCCACTCCGGCCCCGCCCGCCTCCGGCGTGTACGTCACCCGGACGAGCCGAACCGCCGTGACCGGTCCCTGTCAGTGAACGCCGGACAGGCGATGCGCCCGTCCGGACTACCCTGGAGGGTCGATCGATCCCCCCGGGCAGGAGAGAAATGGCCGTCAATCTGGTCAATGTCGAGAACGTCAGCAAGGTGTACGGGACCCGTGCGCTCCTTGACGGCATCTCGCTCGGCGTGTCCGAAGGGGACCGGATCGGTGTCGTCGGCCGTAACGGCGACGGCAAGACCACGCTGATCCGGATGCTCGCCAGGCTGGAGGAGGCCGACACCGGGCGGGTCACGCACTCCGGCGGGCTGCGCATGGGCGTGCTCACACAGCACGACTCCCTGGACCCCACAGCGACCGTCCGCCACGAGGTCATCCGCGACCTCGCCGACCACGAGTGGGCGGGCAACGCCAAGATCCGCGACGTGCTGACCGGCCTCTTCGGCGGGCTCGACCTGCCCGGCTTCCCGCAGGGCCTGGACACCGTCATCGGCCCGCTCTCCGGTGGCGAGCGCCGCCGTATCGCACTCGCGAAGCTCCTCATCGAGGAGCAGGACCTCATCGTGCTCGACGAGCCGACGAACCACCTCGACGTCGAGGGCATCTCCTGGCTCGCCCGGCACCTGCGCGAGCGTCGCTCCGCGCTCGTCTGCGTCACCCACGACCGCTGGTTCCTCGACCAGGTCTGCACCCGCATGTGGGACGTCCAGCGCGGCGCCGTCCACGAGTACGAGGGCGGCTACTCCGACTACGTCTTCGCGCGCGCGGAGCGTGAGCGCATCGCCGCGACGGAGGAGACCAAGCGGCAGAACCTGGTCCGCAAGGAGCTGGCCTGGCTGCGCCGCGGCGCCCCCGCGCGGACGTCCAAGCCGCGCTTCCGCGTCGAGGCCGCCAACGAGCTGATCAAGGACGTGCCGCCGCCCCGCGACAGCAGCGAGCTGATGAAGTTCGCGTCGTCCCGGCTCGGCAGGACGGTCTTCGACCTCGAGGACGTCACCGTCCAGGCCGGCCCCAAGGTGCTGCTCAAGCACATCACCTGGCACCTCGGCCCCGGCGACCGCATCGGCCTGGTCGGCGTGAACGGCGCCGGCAAGACGTCCCTGCTGCGCGCCCTGGCCGACGCCGCGCGCAGCGAGGGCGAGGAGCAGCCCGCGGCCGGCAAGGTCGTCGTCGGCAGGACGGTCAAGCTCGCCTACCTCTCCCAGGAGGTCGCCGAACTCGACCCCGCCCTGCGCGTCCTGGAGGCCGTCCAGCAGGTGCGCGAGCGCGTCGACCTCGGCAAGGGCCGCGAGATGACCGCCGGCCAGCTGTGCGAGACGTTCGGCTTCAACAAGGACAAGCAGTGGACGCCGGTCGGCGACCTGTCCGGCGGTGAGCGCCGCCGCCTGCAGATCCTGCGCCTCCTCATGGACGAGCCCAACGTCCTCTTCCTCGACGAGCCCACCAACGACCTCGACATCGAGACCCTCACCCAGCTGGAGGACCTCCTCGACGGCTGGCCCGGCTCGATGATCGTCATCTCCCACGACCGCTTCTTCGTCGAGCGCACGACGGACCGCGTCTTCGCGCTCCTCGGTGACACCACCCTGCGGATGCTCCCGCGCGGCATCGACGAGTACATCGAGCGCAGGCTGCGCATGGAGGAGGCCGCGGCCGCCGCTTCCGCCCCCGCGGTCGCGCAGAAGCCCGCGACGGAGAAGAGCGCCGCCGACCAGCGCGCCGCCAAGAAGGAACTCCAGAAGATCGAGCGGCAGTTGGACAAGGTCACCGAGAAGGAGGCCCGGCTGCACACCCAGATCGCCGACAACGCCACCGACTTCGAGAAGGTCGCCAAACTCGACGCCGAGCTGCGCGAGTTGGCCGGCGAGCGCGAGGAACTGGAGCTGCGGTGGCTGGAACTCGCCGAGGACGCGTGAAGGGTGCGTGAAGGCGCATAACGACGGCATCACAGGCCGGTCCTCCCTTGGGAACAGGGGTGGATCGGCCCCGGGAGCTGTCGGACACGGGTGATAGAAAGAGCCGTCTGAGAACTTTCTGAAGACGGCTCCGGGTGGGTCACTGACCTGGGGGCGTGGCTAAAAATCAGTGACATAGGGGGAACACGCTGATGGCTCAGCCGCCCAATCAGCCGCCGCAGCAGGGTGGTTTCGGAGCACCGCAGGACCAGCCGCACCAACAGCCGCCGCAGCCGCACCAACAGCCGCCGCAGCCGCACCAGCAGTCGCCGCAGCCGCACCAACAGTCGCAGCAAGGCGGCTTCGGCGCACCCCAGATGCCGCCCCAGCCACCCCAAGCGCCCCAGACGCCCCCGGGCCCGCCTGTCCAGCAGCCGGCGCAGCCCGGCTACGGCTACCCGCAGCAGCCGGGCCAGGCCGGGCAGCCGGGCCAGGCAGGGCCTTACGGCCAGCCCGGCCCCTACGGGCAGCAGCCCGGCGCCTACGGCCAGCAGCCCGGCCCGTACGGTCAGCAGCAGGGCCCGTACGGCCAGCCGAGCGGCCCCTACGGTCAGCAGCCCGGCTACGGCTACCCGGCCCAGCCGCCCCAGTTCCCGGGCGCGCCCGGCGCTCCCGGTGCCCCGGGCACCCCGCCGGGCGGCCGTAACCCCTTCAAGGGGCGGCCCGCGCTGGTCGTCGGGGCCGCGGTGGCGGCGCTGCTGGTGATCGGCGGGCTGGTGTTCGCGGTCACGAGCGGCGACGACAAGGGCGACAAGAAGCCGGTCGCCGGGCCGAGCGACGACGACAAGGCCACGGCGACGTCCAGCGGCAGCCCGGTCAACCCCGGTGACGGCAGCGGCGACGGCGGCGCGGACACCGAGGACTTCAACGCCGACCGCAAGGCCGGCGAGGCGAAGGTGCTCTGGTACAAGGAGGCGCCCGACGCGCCTGCCTCCGGCGCCGACGCCCCCGGCATGTGGATCACCTCCAAGGCGGCCGTGAAAGCGGCGTACAAGGAGGTCGTCGCGTACAACGTCGGCGACGGCAGGCCGACCTGGGCCACCATCGGCTTCCCGCAGAAGATCTGCGCGGTCACCCCGCAGAAGACGGCGGACGACAAGGTCGTCGTCGCCTACATGAGCGGCACCAGCGACCGAGCCAAGTGCAACCAGCTCCAGCAGATCGACCTCAGGACCGGCGCCAAGGGCTGGACCGGGGTCGTCGCGGACGGCGCGCTGTTCGACAGCGCGATCGACATCGAGCTGTCGCTCACGGGCAACACCCTGATGGTGGGCCGCTCGCAGTCCGGGACGGCGTACGACGTGCGCACCGGCAAGAAGCTGTACGACAAGCAGAAGTACGGCGACGCGTGCTTCCCGTCGGCGTTCGCGGGCGGCGCCAAGCTGTTCGCGGTGGCGTCCTGCGACGCGACCGAGGCGAACGAGCACGACGAGATCCAGGAACTGGACCCGGCGACCGGCAAGGTCAAGTGGACCCAGAAGTTCGGCAAGGGCTGGACGGTCTCGAAGACGTACTCCGTGGACCCGTTGGTCGTCTACAGCACCAACGAGGCCAAGAAGACCTGGAACATCGCGACGTTCAAGCCGAACGGCACCTACCGGTCGCAGATCGGCTTCGACGAGGACTTCGCCCCCGAGTGCGGTTCAGGGTTCCTGCAGCGCGACCTGACCGGCTGTGGGGGCACGGCCGCCGACGCGGGCACGCTGTACCTGCCGACCGAGGCGAAGAGCGGCCCCAACGCGATCGTGGCGATCGACCTCTCCACCGGCAAGGAGAAGTGGCGCGTGAAGTCCCCGACCGACGAGGCGATGGTGCCGGTGAAGGTCGAGGGCGGCAACCTCGTCGCGTACGTCGAGCCGTCGTACGACACGGCCGGCCGGGTGGTGGGCATTCCGACGGCCGGCTCCGCCCACCCGCCGAAGACGCTGATGCAGCTGCCCCAGAGCACGGCCAAGATCGAGGACGGCTTCTACTCGCGCGACGTCGACTGGGTCGACGGACGCTTCTACCTCTCCTCGACCCGGCTGACGGGCAACGACGACGACAAGGAGAAGCTGATGCTCGCCTACGGCAAGTGAGGCGGCCTGCCACCTTCTCGACGCTCTGTAGCCCTCCGTCCGTCGTCCGTCGTCCGTCGCTCTTCCGAGGTACCCACACCATGACCCAGCCGCCGCCCCCGCCCCCGAACCAGCCCTCTCAGCAGCCTCAGCAGCCGCAGCAGGGCGGTTTCGGCCCGCCCCCGCCGCCGCAGGACGCCGTCCCGCAGGACGCCGTCCCGCAGCCCCCCGCCCCGAACCCGGCAAAGGCCCCGGAGCCGGGCTACGGCTACCCCCAGGCGCCCCAGGCCCCGGGTCAGGCACCGCAGACGCCCCCGCCGCCGGCAGCCCCGGCCGGTCCTCCGCAGCCCCAGCCGGGCTACGGCTACCCGCAGACCCCGGGTCAGCCGCCGGGTCAGCCGGCCGCGCCCCCGCAGCCCCCGGCCGCCGCTCCCGGCTACGGCTACCCGGCCCAGCCGGGCGCCCCCGTGCCCGGCGCTCCGGCCGGTCCCGGCGCGTACGGTCAGCCGCCCCAGCAGCCGGGCCCCTACGGTCAGCCGAGCGCCCCCTACGGCCAGCAGCCCGGGTACGGCTACCCGGGGCAGCCCGGCCAGCCCGGCCAGCCCGGCCAGCCCGGCCAGCCCGGCCAGCCGGGGCAACCGGGTCAGCCGGGATACCCGTCCCCCCAGCCGGGGTACGGCTACCCCGCGCCGCCCACCATGCCCATGCAGCCCCAGCCGGGTGGCGGCGGGGCCGGCAGGAAGTTCAACGCGCAGATGGCGATCATCGTCGCCGCCGTCGCCGCGGTCGCGCTGATCATCGGCGGCGGGGTCTGGTACTCGCAGTCCGGTGGCAGCGGCAAGGACAAGGAGAAGAGCACCGCCGGTCCGACCGGCGGCGGCGACAAGGGCGGTACGGGAGGCACCGGCGGCACGGGCGGAACGTCCTCCGGCGGCAGCGAGAAGGTGCCCGCCAACCCCGCCTCCGACGTCCTCTTCAAGGTCCCGATGCCCGCGATCAAGAAGGGCGCCCATGTCGGCGTCCGGGGCTCCTGGGTGACCGACAAGGCGTATGTGAAGACCGGCGCCGGCGAGATCGGCGGCTACGACCTCGCCAAGGGCACGAAGCTGTGGACGGTGAAGCTGCCCGGCCCGGTGTGCGAGGCCAGCAAGTTCGCCACCGACGACTACCGCACGGCGATCGTCTTCCAGGCGAGCAGCGCCGAGACCGCCCGCTGTGACCAGGTCGCCGCGATCGACCTCGCCGCGGGCAAGCAGCTGTGGAAGAAGACGGTCTCGTCCGGTGACTACGCGATCGACTTCGACAACGTCACGGTCAGCGCGAACACGGTCGCGCTGGGCAGCACCCAGGGCGGCGCCGCCTTCGACATCGACTCCGGCAAGGTGCTGTGGTCGCCGAAGCCGGCCGACACCTGCTACGACGCCGGCTACGGCGGCGGCCCGAAGCTGGTGGCGGTGCGCAAGTGCGGCGACTACGACAACCCGCAGCTGGGCATCCAGACCATCGACCCGGCCTCCGGGAAGGTGCTCTCCGAGTACAAGCTCGCCGCGGGCATCGAATACGCGTCCGTCGTGTCGACCGACCCCCTGGTGGTGGCCGCCGACGTCGGCGACAGCGCCGGTGACGGCAGCGGCATCTCGGACCTCTTCTCCATCGACAACAAGACCGGCAAGCTGCGCACCCGCATCTCCGTGCCGGGCGACGACTACGCGGCCGACTGCGAAGGCATCACCCGGATCGAGGCCTGCATCGGACTGGCCGTCGGCAACGGCAAGGTCTACATCCCGACCGAGGAGCACGACGGCGGCGGCGACTACAGCCGCACCAACGAGGTCATCGCCTTCGACCTGGCCACCGGCAAGCAGACCGGCCAGCGCGCCGACGCCGGCGACGGCTACACGATCTACCCGCTGCGCATGGACGGCACCAACCTGATCGCGTACAAGCGGCCGCCGTACGACAAGGGCGGCGAGGTCGTCAGCATCGACGGCGGCTCCTTCAAGGAGACCAAGCTGATGGTGAACCCGGCCACGGACTCGGTGCACGACCTGGAGACCAGCATGTCCCCGGAGTACTCCGAAGTCCTGTTCTCCCAGGGGCGTCTGTTCATGTCGGAGGTGTACGCCGACGACGGCGCGACCTCGGGCGGCGACCCGCAGTATCTGGCGGTCGCGTTCGGCGGCGCGGGCAGCTGATCGTCTTAATCGCCGTGACGGCCCCGTCCCTGCTCAGGGGCGGGGCCGTTCACGTACCGCGCATGACCCTCGAATGCGAGGAATTTCGGCGATCCGGGGCACTTCTCACCGGTAGGGGGAGCGCAACGTCGAACAAGCGTGTAGCTTCCGGGGGCATGAAGGACGGGGTGCCGGGGGGCACCCCTTTGTTGGTCCGGGTTTGGTCCGGCTTCGTTCCGGGTTGGTCCGTGTGGGTCCGTGTGGGCATCCATACAGGGACTGGGGGGTTGCTCGATGGGAGTGCGGCTGATGGTGGTCGACGACCACCGACTGCTCGCCGAGGCGTTGGCCTCGGCACTCAAGCTGCGGGGGCACCGGGTGCTCGCCGCGGCGGCGCCGGCCGCGGGCGCGGCCGAGCTGGTGATCACCCGCGCCCCGGAGGTGTGCCTGCTGGGCACCGCGACCCCGGCCGAGCCGGGCATCTTCGACCCCGTCGTCCGCATCAAGCGGGAGCGTCCGCAGGTCGCGGTCCTGGTCCTCGGGCCGGTGCCGAGCCCGCGCGGCATCGCGGCGGCCTTCGCGGCGGGCGCCTCCGGCTATGTGCGCCATGACGAACGCATAGAGGGCGTGGAACGCGCCATCATGAAGGCGAGGTCGGGCGAGGTGGCGGTGGCTCCCCAACTGCTGCAGGGCGCGTTCAGCGAGCTCCTCAACCCGGCGGCCCAGCCGGACGACGAGGGCCAGCGCCTCCTTCAGATGCTCACCCCGAGGGAGGTGGAGGTCCTGGTCCGGGTGGCGGACGGCGAGGACACCCGCCTGATCGCCGCCGGCATGGGCATCGCCCCGTCCACGGCCCGCACCCACGTCCAACGCGTCCTGATGAAACTGGGCGTGGGCTCCCGCCTGGAGGCGGCGGCCCTGGCGGCCCGGACGGGTCTGCTGGACCGTGCGGGGCCCCTTCCGCATGCTCCTCGGCACACGGACGCGGGGTCGCAATCCTGATCCCTCGGCATGCCCTGGCGCCCGGCGTGACGTCACCGAGCTGATCATTTCCCTCGGAAATTCGGTGTGTCGGCTGGTGCTCGACGGGCACATTTCGGCATGGTCTCCCACGTGAATGTCCGCCTTGTAGGTAAATGTCCGTCGGCGTGGAGAGCCCCGTCGCCGCCCTCTCGGGCGGTCGGACGAAACGCCTGTCCTGGCCGACTGCCTGCTTGACGGCACGCCTGGGCCGACAGTGCGTGGAATCGGGCCGAGTCCTCGTGGCTGCAGCAGTGCCGCGTCCCTTTCCGGGTTTCACCCCCCCCAAGGAGTCCCACAGCCCATGCCATCCGCCTGCATGATGCCCGCCGGCCGGGCACGACTCGTCGGCTGCTCCCTTCTGGCCTGCCTCCTGCTGCTCACACCGCTGTACGGTGCCGGGACAGCTGCGGCCGCACACGGCGCCAGGACAGCTGCGGCCGCACCCGGCGCCGCACACGCATCCCGGTCGGCCGCCGCCGAGGCCCGGATCACAGCCGTCAGGAGACTCGACGCCCGGACACTGGACCTGACCGTCCAGTCACCGGCCATGGGAAGGTCTGTGCCGGTCCGCGTCATCCTCCCCAGGAGCTGGGACAGCGACAGGAAACGCAGGTTCCCCGTGCTCTACATGCTGCACGGCGGGGACGACGACTACACCTCCTGGACGCGCGAGACGGACGTCGAGGCACTGGCGAAGAACTCCGACGTCGTTGTCGTGATGCCCGACGGCGGGAAGCACGGCTACTACACCGACTGGTACGCCGGCACGCCCCGCTGGGAGACCTTCCACACCACCGAACTGGTCCGGCTCATGGAGAGGAGCTTCCGCGCCAACTCCTCCAGGGCCGTCGTGGGCCTGTCGATGGGGGGCCTCGGCGCGCTCAACTACACGGCGCGTCACCAGGGAATGTTCCGGTACACGGCCGCCCTGAGCACATACGTCGACCTCAACGACCCCGCGGTGCGGCTCTTCATCGACTTGATCTCCAAGCAGGACGGCACCAACGTCAAAGACGTCTGGGGCGACCCGACGGCACAACGCGGCAACTGGCAGGCCCACAACCCGGCCGCCATGCCACGCGCCTTCCGCGGAACGAAGGTTCACCTGTCCATGGGCAGCGGGGAGCCCGGACCGCTGGACACCGGCCATCCGATCGATGTGATCCTGGCGGGCGCCGTGGGCGAAGTGGCGCTGTCCCCGGCGTCGGTGAAGAAATTCGCCGGATCGCTCCGCGCCGCGGGCGTCGCCGTCACAACGCACTTCTACCGGCCCGGGACGCATTCCTGGCCCTACTGGCAGCGTGAACTGCACAGCATCTGGCCCACCATGATGAAGGAACTCGACTAGCGAGGCGGGCCAATGGGCCGAACAGTGGTGATGTTCGCGGCAGGGTCCCGTGGGGACGTTCAGCCGTGCCTGGCACTGGGCGGGGCGCTGACGCGCCAGGGCGATACCGTCCGGCTGCTCGCCAGCCCCCGCCACCGGGAGCTGATCACCGCGGCAGGTCTGCAGTTCCACCCGGTTCCGGTGGACCCCACCGAGATCATCGAGTCGTCCCAAGGGCAGGAGCTGCTGTCCGGCGGACGTAACCCGGTCACGTTCATCCGCGGTATGAACCGGATCCTGCGGCCACTGTTCTCTCGCCTGTTCGCGGCGACCCAGGCCGGCGCCGAGGGAGCCGATCTCGTCCTGGCCCCCACGTTCAGCTTCCTCGGCGTCCACCTGAGCCAGTACCTCGACGTCCCGCACGCGATCATCCACTATCAGCCGAGCCAGCCCACGGGAGAGTTCCCCCACCCGTTCGCGCCGGCCGCGCGTCTCCTCGGATCTCCCGGAAACCGCCTCAGCTTCGAAGCGGTCGACCTGGGGTCGTGGCTGGTGTGCCGACGGTTCGTCAACATGTGGCGCAGGGAGGGACTCGGTCTTCCCGCCCTCTCCCGGCTCGGCCCGGTCCGCCGAGCCCGCCGGGCCCCCGTGCTGTGTGCGTTCAGCCCTGCCGTCGTACCCCGGCCGGCCGACTGGGGACCCAACGTCCACCTGACCGGTTTCTGGCACCATGAACCGCCCCTGTGGGAACCGCCGCGTCGCCTGCTCGCCTTCCTCGACGCCGGGCCCCCGCCCGTGTACGTGGGCTTCGGCAGCATGAGATCCAGTGACCCCGAGGCCACCGACCGCGTCGTACGAACCGCACTGCGGCGCGCGGGACTGCGTGGGGTACTGGCCGGGGATCCCACCACGAGCGACGACGACGTGCTCGTGGTCGGGGACACCCCCCACAGCTGGCTCTTTCCCCGTATGGCCGCGGTGATCCACCACGGCGGCGCGGGCACCACCGCCTCGGCACTGCGTTCCGGAGTGCCGTCCCTGGGCTGCCCGTTCTTCGGCGACCAGCCCTACTGGGCCTCTCGGGTGCACCGCCTCGGAGTCGGCCCCAAGCCCTTGCCGTTCCGGCAGCTCACCGTCTCCGCTCTCGCCGACCGCCTGCGAGCCGTCACCGAGGACGGCGGCCATGCCGAGGCGGCCCGTCGGCTGGGCCGTGCCCTGACGGCCGAGGACGGCGTCGCGCGTGCCTGCCTCATCCTGAACCAGCTCGTGTAGCCGGCCTCATGGTTCGGCGGTGGGACGGGCAGCGTCACCGCCGCGCGCCTGCACCTTCTCGTCCGCCGACGGCTTCGACAGCCCGCAGCCTTCTCGTGCAGGTTCACGGGGGTGACGCAGAGCCCACACCGCGACCGGCGCCCCCGCTCCGACCAAAGCCGCGGCGATGCACAGTCCGGCCTGATACGCCACCAGGAAGGCCGTGTCGTGCGAGGTTCCCGCGGACAGAGTCCGGCGCTGCACGAAGGTCACCACCGCACCCATGAGCGCGATGCCGAACACACCGGACATCTCCCGCGTGGCGCTGAACAAGCCGGCTGCGACGCCGGACAGGTGACGAGGCGACGACTCCAACGCCCGGGTCGTCAGCGGGATCGCCAGCGCGGAGCCCACACCGACCGAGGCCAGCCCTGGCAGCAGGCCGACGAGAGCACCTCGCACACTGCCCAGCGCCACCAGCAGCAGGCCCAGGGCGACCAGGAGCAGACCGGCGGCGGAGACCCGGCCGTCCCCCCACCGTCTGGCCAAGGCGGTGACGAACGGAGCCGTAAGGACAAGCGCGGAGGCCACCGGAGTGAACGTCAGTCCCGCCTCCGTCGGACTCAGTCGCAAACCGTTCTGCAGGAACTGAGAGGTGTAGAAATACACGCCGCTCACTCCGAGGCCCCACAAGAGCTGGGAAATGAGCCCGCCCTTGAAAGGCCGCTGTCGAAACAGTTCTCCCAGCTTCGGACCGCGGCGGAATTTCTTCCCACAGCAGAGTGTGAGCGCACCCGTCACGGCAGCGATACCCGAGATGATCACGAACGGGTCGGTGAACCCGTAGCTCGGTCCCTGGATCAGGCAATAGACGATCGCTGCCAGGGAGACGCACGCCAGGGCGATCACCCGGGACGGGAGGCCGGCCAGGCTCCGCGCACGCGAACCCCTCTCGGGCAGGGGCGAAACGGGTACGGCCAGGGCGCCGACGAGAAGGCCGGCGAACCCCAGGGGAACATTCATGACGAAGAGCCATTCCCACCCCAGGTGTTGCGTCACGACACCGGAGATCACCGGCCCGAGTGCCAGCGCGGAAGCCAGCGTGGCCGTTGTGGCAGCGAAGCCGACGGCACGCACGTGGCGCGGCAGCTCGTGCGACATCAGGGCCAGGCAGGCGGGCAGGATCAGGGCGGCGCCGGCCCCCTGCAGACAGCGGAAGCAGACCAGCATCGCCGCTGTGGCCGACAGTGCACAGCCCGCGGAGGAGGCGGTGAACACCGTCAGCCCCGTCAGCAGGGTCCAGCGCCGGCCCCTGGTGTCGGTCAGCTGCCCGCCCAGAAGCAGAAAGCTGGCCAATGCCAGTGGATACCCCGTAGCCACCCACTTGACATCGCTTTCGGACAGGGCGAGTTCTGCACGCATCCGAGGCAGGGCGACATTCACCACGGTGTTGTCGAGAGCGGTGAGGAATGTGCAGAGAATGACGGTTGCGACGACGCTCAGGATACGCAGTCGGCTCATGTCGCACCGTTCCGTTCTCTGTCGGCGTGTCACAGGTGATAGCGGACAGCCCTATGTTTCGCTGATTGTCCGCTGTTTGCATCCGGAACCGCGCAAGCGGTGACGTACGCCCGCCGCCGCCCGCTATGCCTGACAAAGGCTCCAGCCAATCCGTCATGGCCGAGGGCCGCTTTCGCCCATTTACCTCAAGGTTCGGTGAGTCAGTGCCATCTTCGGTCAGAGACACACTCAGCCACTATCTCGCCCACGTTGCCGCACTCACGCCGGACGAAACCGCCTTCACGTTCGTCGACCACAGCACCGACATTGCAGGAGTCCCCACCTCGCTGACCTGGAGGCAGGTCGAGGACCGGGTACGCGTCCTGGCCACCGGCCTGCGCCACCTCGGCGCCGCGGGCGAGAGAGTGGCGATCGTCGCCCCACAAAGCCTTGAATACGTCGTGGGATTCCTCGCGGCTGCCTGCGCCGGAGCCATTGCCGTTCCCCTTTTCCCCCCGTCCCTGCCAGGGCACGAGGAGAAGCTCGCAGCGATCCTCAAGGACGCCGCCCCCACGTTCGCGCTGACCGTCGAAGGCGGGCGCACGGCCCTGACGGACTTCTGCGCGAAACACGGCGTGCCCTCCGGCTGCCGCGTCATCACGGAGCAGGAGCTGGGGGAGGCCGCCGTGCAGCCCTCCCGCGAACTGGGCAACCCCCAGCCCGACGACGTGGCCTACCTGCAGTACACCTCGGGCTCCACCCGCATCCCGACCGGTGTGGAGATCACACATGCCAACGTCTGTGCCAACGCTCGCCAGGCGCTCGAGGCGTATGACCTCCGACGAGGCCGCAACTGCGCCGTGGGATGGCTGCCGCTCTACCACGACATGGGACTCGTGCTGGCCATCGCCCTCCCGATCGTCGGCCACATGCCCTCCGTCCTCATGGACTCACTGGCGTTCATCCAGCAGCCGGTGCGCTGGCTGCGTCTGTTGAGCCTGCACCCCGGAGCCATCACCGCCGCACCCAACTTCGCCTACGACTACTGCGTACAGCGGGTGACGGCAGAAGAACGCGCCGAACTGTCCCTGGGACAGGTCGCCGCGATGGTCAATGGGAGCGAGCCCATCGGACCGCGCACCCTCGAACGCTTCCAGGCGGCCTTCTCCTGCGCCGGCATGATGCGGACCATCATGCGCCCCTCCTACGGGCTGGCCGAGGCGACCGTGTTCGTCAGCGCCTCACCGGCAGGGGAGGAGCCGACCGTCACCCCCTTCGACCGCGAGGCCATCGGGCAGGGAGTCGCTCGCACCGTCATCACCACCGACGAGCAGGCCGTGACCGAACTCGTGGCGTGCGGACGGCCCACCGGCCAGGAGATCGCCATCGCCGATCCCGCGACCTCCCAGCGCCTGGAAGACGGCCACATCGGAGAGATCTGGCTGCGCGGCCCCAACATCGGGCGCGGCTACTGGCGCCGTCCCGACCAGAGCGAGACGGTCTTCCGCGCGACGCCGCACGGCGACGACTCGCGCACGTACTGGCTGCGCACAGGGGATCTGGGGGTGTGGCACGACAAGCAGCTCTACGTCACGGGGCGCCTGAAAGACCTCGTGATCATCGACGGGACCAACCACTATCCGCACGACATCGAGGAAACGGTTCAGGCCGCGCATCCGGCCCTTCGCCCGCACCACATCGCCGCGTTCGCCGTGGCCGGCGGAGACGGCGAGAGCCTGGTCGTCGTCGCCGAACACGGCCGGGACGTCAGCGATCCGCACACCGTCACCAAGGAGGCGACGCGAGCCGTACGGGCTGCAGTCGCCACGCGGCACGGTGTGGCCGTCCACGATTTCGTCCTGGTGCCACCCGGCGCGGTCCCACACACCACCAGCGGAAAGGTCGCCCGCAGCGCATGCCGCGAACGGTATCTGGCAGGGGACTGGCCGACGGTCTCGGACGCCTGAGCGCGCCATAGACCCGTACCACATGAGAGTGCACGCAGGGAGAGAGCGATGGAACCAGACAGGGAACCGGCCGCAGTGTCCGGGCAGAAGTCGGTGACCGAGGCCGGGCTACGGGCCACCCTGCGCCGGCTCATCTCCGAGACCTGCGATATCCCACCTGCCGAACTCGACGACACCCGGCCCCTGGCCGAATACGGTCTGACGTCCCGGGCCGCCGTCGCGCTCACCGGACACCTGGAACAAGCACTGGACAGGCCTCTGCGGGCCACGCTGCTGTGGGAGAACCCGACCGTGGAGCGGCTGGTACGGCATCTGGCCACCGTCCAGAGGCCCGAGCCGGTCGCGGCAAACCCGGCCGAGTCCCACGAGAGCCGCCCGGCCGCGGCCGACGCCCGTCCGGCCCGCAACGCGGCCGAGACGCCCCCGCAGGCCTGCCCCATCGCCGTCATCGGCATCGGCTGCCGCCTTCCCGGCAGCGTTGACGGACCCGACGCGCTGTGGCAGCACCTGCTGGCGGGAAGCGACCTCACCGGTCAGGTCCCGGCCAAACGCTGGCGGGACTTCGTGACCGGCCCCGGCGCCGCCGC
Organism: Streptomyces sp. NPDC050121; assembly: GCF_044460385.1. NCBI lineage: Bacteria > Bacillati > Actinomycetota > Actinomycetes > Kitasatosporales > Streptomycetaceae > Streptomyces > Streptomyces sp. NPDC050121. Next base: position 37,831 of record NZ_JBITJV010000025.1, read on the forward strand.
CCTGCTGGAACACACCCCCCGTCAAGGCGCCTTCCTCGACGACATCGAGACCTTCGACGCGGACCACTTCGGCATCACCCCGCGCGAAGCCGAAGTCATGGACCCACAACAGCGCCTCCTGCTGGAAGTCGCCTGCGAAGCCCTCGACCACGCGGGACGGCCGGCCCACACTCTCGAGGGCACCGACACCGGCGTGTTCGTCGGTCTCAGCGCCCTCGAGTACGGGCATCTGACCACGGCGGACCCCACCCGACTCACTCCCTGGACCAGCACCGGAGCCGCGGGAAGCATCGTCGCCAACCGGCTGTCGTACCTGTTCGACCTGCACGGTCCGAGCCTGACCGTGGACACGGCCTGCTCATCGTCGCTGGTGGCGGTGCACCAGGCATGCCGGAGCCTGCGCGACGGCGAGTGCGACACGGCACTGGCAGCGGGCGTCAACGTTCTTCTGTCCCCCACCGTCACCTCTTCCCTGGAACAGGCCGGAGTGCTGGCCGCCGACGGCCGCTGCAAACCGTTCGACGCCGCGGCCAACGGCATCACCCGGGGCGAGGGCTGCGGGGTCGTCGTCCTGAAGCGACTGGCCGACGCCCAGCGCGACGGCGACCGGATCCTCGCCGTCGTCAAGGGCTCGGCGGTCAACTCCGACGGCCGCTCGGCGGGGCTCATGGCGCCCAACCCCGCAGCTCAGGAGGCCCTTCTGCGCAGCGCCCTCCGCGACGCGCAGGTGGAAGCCGACAGTATCGACTACGTCGAGGCGCACGGCACCGGCACCCTGCTGGGAGACCCCATGGAGGCCGGCTCGATGGGCGCCGTCCTCGGCGGCGCCAGGACGGCCGATCAGCCGCTGCTCATCGGCTCCGTGAAGAGCAACCTGGGCCATCTGGAAGGCGCCGCCGGCATCGTCGGCTTCATCAAGACGGTACTGGCGCTCCATCACGACCGGATTCCGCACACCCTGCACTTCCGCACGCCCAACCCGCACATCGACTTCACCGGACTGCGGCTGCGCGTCGTGACGGAGCCTGTCGCCTGGCCGGAAGGAAGGAACCGCCCGGCTCGGGCCGGCGTATCAGCCTTCGGCTTCGGAGGCACCAACGCGCACGTCGTTCTCGAACGGGCGCCCGCACACTCCCCGAGCAGAGAGATCCGCCCACCGCAGGCCCTCGACGCCGACGACGACCACACGGGTACTCCGCACGTCCTCATCGTCTCGGCCCGCTCCGGGGACCGGATCGGCGACGCGGCGGAGAGTCTCGCCCGAAGGATGGCCGCTGGCGGCGCGCCCACACTCAGGGACCTCTCGCACACACTCGCCCGCTTTCGCAGGGGTCCGGTGTGTGCCGCTGTCGTCGCACGCACCCATCAGGAGGCGACCGGCCGGCTCGCGGCTCTGGCACGCGAAGAAGAAGTCACCGGCCTCGTGTCCGCCCGCACCGACGACTCCGCCGGGCGGTCGTCCGGCGCCCGCCGCCCGGTCTTCGTCTTCTCCGGGCACGGCTCCCAATGGCCGGGGATGGGACTGCGCCTCATGCGAGAGGACTCCCTGTTCGCCGACGCCGTCCGCGAGTTGGATCCCCTGTACGAGGCCCAGGCAGGAGCGTCCCTGACGGACATGCTCTCCCTGCCCGAGTACTGCGCCGACGTCGACCGCGTCCAGCCCTTGGTGTTCGGGATGCAGATCGCCCTGTCCCGGACTCTGCAGTCCTACGGTGTGCACCCGGCCGCCGTCATGGGCCACTCGATGGGAGAAATCGGCGCCGCCGTCACCGCCGGAGCCCTCGACCCGGCCGACGGCCTGCGTGTCGTCCTGCGCCGGTCGGCGGAGCTCGCCGCCACCGGCATCGAGCGGGCCGGCGCCATGGCCGCCGTGGAACTGTCCGAACAGGAGCGCGCGCGGGTCCTGTCACGATTTCCGGGGATCGAGATCGCCGCGTACGCGTCACCCCGCAGATGTACCGTCACCGGGCCGCCCGACACCGTGCAGCGCCTGGTCGACGAACTGACCGCCGAAGGCAGATTGGCCCGGGTTCTGGAGATCGGCGCAGCGGCGCACTCGCCCGCGGTGGATCCCGCCGTGCCGAGACTGCGGGAAGCCCTGGGTGCGCTGCGTCCCCGCAAGCCGGAAGTCCCCTGGTACAGCACCGTGCTCGACGACCCCGGCGCCGAGGTGCACGCGGACGCCGCCTACTGGTGTGCCAATCTCCGCAGTCCGGTACGCCAGCAACAGGCCGTGCTGGCCGCCGCCGCTGCCGGACACGACCTGTTCCTGGAGATCTCACCGCACGCCGTCGCCGTCATCCCGTTGAGCGAAACGCTGCAGGCAGCCCGGGACGACTCCGAAGCGGAGGTGATCCCCACCCTGCACAGGCGCCGCGACGAGGCGGTCGACCTGCGCACGGCACTGGCCCGACTGCACCTGGCCGGGGTGCGGTTGGACGAGGACCAGGTGTGGCCCCGGGGCACGCAGGTAGCGCTTCCGACTCCCGCCTGGCGCCACGAACGCCACTGGTTCGGCCGCCGAGGCTCCCTCACCACGTCACCTGTCGCGGGCCACCCCTTGCTGGGGCTTCGCGTCGACGACCCCCGCACGGGAGCCGTTCTGTGGCAGGCCGACGTCGGCACGGACACCGCGCACGGCCCCCGTCGCCGCATCCACGGCCGCCCCGTCCTCGACCTGGCCGCGGCTGCCGCGCTCCTGATCGCGGCGGCGCAGGAGATCCACGGACGTGACGGCATCGACGACTTTCGCATCGAGGAACTGGCCATCCACCGGTGGCTCCCCCTGTCCGGCAGCACACCGGCCACCATCGTCTGGGAGCCGACCGGCCCTTACGCGAGGGTGACCGTCAACTCCCGTGCCACAGACGGCGCATGGCACTGTCATGCCTCGGCCCGGCTGCACACCGACCCCGTTCCGCCTCCCGCCGACGTCTCCACCGCACCCCCCGCAGTCGTCAGCCACTCGACGTTCACCGCCGGGGACGAACCCAACCGGCGTTCCGCCGATGAAGAGCTCCTCGGGGCGGTGCTGTACGCGCCGGTCGCGACTGCGACCACCGGCTTCGGGCACGACACCTCCCAGGGCGACTCGGCTTCCGCCGAGATCATCCCGGCCGCTCTGCGCTGCCTGCGCGTCCAGGGCCTTGCTCCGGGCGGCTCGACCTACGACGTCCAGTGTTTCCCGGACCCCGGGACGACCACCGAACCGACGCCCGGTACAGGCGCGGAGAGCGGGGAACCCGGTTCCCGCTGGAACGTCGTGGCGGTCGGATCGCAGAGACGGATCACGGCCGAGGGCCTGGAACTGCGTCCGACCCGACGCGACGAGGTGCCCCAGCACCTCCAATCGTTCGCCTACGAGATCCAGTGGCAGAAGGCGTCCGTTCCGCTCCCAGGGCCACTCGGCAGCGCCCTGCTGCTGGCCGACGATTTCCCGACCGGCGAAGGCACCCTGACCGCGACCCTGAGCGCCGCGCTCGAAGCGAGAAACGTGCGGACGACGATCCAGGCCGGTCGGGCCGTGGACGACGGGCAGTCGGTCGAGGACTGGCTGAGGAGCACCGGCCAGGGCGATCTGGGCGCTGTGGTGCTGCTGCTGACCGGACGGACCGAAGCCGATGCCGCCGCCCTGCACAGAGCCGCGCAGACCGCACGACTCCTTGCCTCCCACGGCTCCCGCACACCGCAACCGCCCCGGCTCTGGCTCGTCACCGTGCAGGCCCGAGCCGCGACACCGGGCGAAGCCGGTGAGCCGCACCTGGCCTGCCTGCGCGGCCTCGTTCGCGCGCTGGCCATCGAGGAACCCACCCTGCGGGCGAGTCTGGTGGACATCGACACCCAGCCCGACGCCGTCGACGACCTCGCACGGGAACTGCTCGGCGACAGTCCCGAAGACGAGGTGGTCTGGAGAGCCGGTACCCGCCTGGTCGCCCGCCTCGCCCGCGCGGATCTGACGGAGCAGCAGTACGAGGTGCCTTTCGCCCGCCGGGGCGGCGCCTACCTCGTCACCGGCGGACTCACCGGCCTCGGCCTGGAAACGGCCCGTCGCCTCGCCGAACAGGGAGCCGGCCGCCTGGTCCTCAACGGAAGGCGGTCCGCCACCCCCGAAAGCCAGCAGGTCATCGCCGAACTACGCGCCCGCGGCACGTCCATCGCCGTGGTGCAAGGAGACATCGCCGATCCGGACGTGGCGCCCCGCCTGGTGCAGGCAGCCCTCAGCGAGGGACACACGCTGCGTGGCGTCGCCCACTGCGCCGCCGTCCTGCACGACCGCATGATCACCGACCTTGAGCCCGCCGACATCGACACCGTTCTGCGGCCCAAGGTGACCGGCGCGCTCAACCTCGAGGCAGCCCTCGCCTCCCACGACATCGACTGGTGGGTGTCGTACAGCTCGGTGGCCGCGCTTCTCGGATCCCCCGGGCAAGCCGCCTACGCGGCCGCCAACGCCTGGCTGGACGCGATCGCGCATCGCCGGAGAGCGGAAGGCAGGCCCGCCGTCTCGATCGCCTGGGGCCCCTGGAGCGGCGCGGGCGCCGCGCCCACACACCGGGCCCTCGCGATGGACTACCTCACGGTGCCCCAAGGACTGGACGCCCTGCAGACGCTCGTCGTCCACAACCGCACGCACACCGGCGTGGTCCACCTCGACGCCCAACGCCTGCTGGAGGCCTTCCCGAGCCTGTCCGCCCTCCCCTTCTTCGCGGACAGTCTCCGCACCGACGCGACAGCCATGGAGGACTGGGGCGGACCCGCTCGGATCGAAGCCCTCGGTGACGCCGCAGCGGACACGGTGTACTCGCGCCTGGTCAGACGTACAGCGGCCATCATGGGCTTCAGTCCGGCCGATCTGAACGACGCGGTTGCGCTCACCGAACTGGGCCTGGACTCCCTGATGGCGGTGCGCATCCGAAACGCCGCCCGGCAGGACTTCGCCGTCGAAGTCCCCTCGGACCTCCTGCTACGGGGAGCGACGCTGCGCGAAATCGGTGAGAACGTGCTCCAAGGGCTCGGACTGGGGTTCGCACGTGCACGCGACACGGACGGGGCGGCCTCACCGGCGGGGGCGGCCTCACCGGCGGGGGCGGACGCACACCAGGACGCCACGGCATCGTCAAGCGCGGCGCCGCCCGAGCTGCCGCGCACGATCCAACCCCGTGACGCCGCCGAGCGCCTGGTGGCCGGCGCCTGGGCGGAAGTCCTGCGGGAACGCCCCGCCGACGTCCACGCCGACTTCGTCGAGGCAGGCGGGAACCAGCGCTCGGCCGGAGCACTCGTCGACGCGATCCGCCGCCGTCTGGGGGACGCCCGCCCGAACCTCACCACCGAGACCGTGCTCGGGCAACGGACCGTCGCCGCCATCGCGGAACTGATCCGGCCGACGGTCAACCCGACCGGTGAGTCACCGGTCAACGCCCTGCGCCCGCCCCTGCCGGGCTCCCGCGAGCTCCCCCTGTTCACCTTCCACCCCGCCGGGGGGCCCACCTCGGTCTATCAGCCCCTCACCCAACTACTGCCCGCCGACCAGGCCGTGTTCGGAATGGAACGGCTGGACGGTGTGGGCACGATGGAGGAGAAGGCCGCGCACTATCTCACCCTCATCAGGGAGATCCAGCCGCAAGGCCCCTACCGGCTCCTCGGCTGGTCCTTCGGCGGCTGCCTTGCCTACGAGACGGCGCAACAGCTGACGGACGCCGGCGAAGCCGTCGACTTCCTCGGACTCATCGACACCATCCTGCCCGCCGCCCTTCCGGGCCTGGACTCCTCCGACCTGCTGCTGCAACGCTTCGGCCGGTTCGCCGAATACATCGAGAAGACGTACGGACACCGCCTGGACCTGGACTACGACGAACTCGCCGCCACCCCCGACGACCAGCAGATCGACGTGGTCATGCGCCTGGTGTCCGAAGCGGGCCTCGACATGAGCCCGGGCATCATGGAGCACCAGCGAACCTCGTACATCGACGCCAGGGTGGGCGAGCGCTACACACCCCGCCCCTACGACTCTCACGTGGTCCTCTACCGCGCCCAGCAAGGCCAACCACTCACCACGGCGCTCGACCCGCGCTACCTGAGGCAGGAAGCCGACCTCGGCTGGGCGCCTCTGTGCCCGTCTCTCGAAGTCGTCCCGGTCGAGGGCGACCACCTCTCCCTCATCGACCCGCCGAGTGTCGCCACGATCGCGCGACATCTCCGGCAGCGCTTCGCGGCTTCCTCGTAGACTGCCGACCGGCCTCAGCCACGGCGAGTACGGCCGGGCTCTGTCGGGGTCAAACCCTGGACGGGAGCAGAAGGCATGCGGACACGAACGGTGGTCTGGAGGGGCGCGCGCCTCGGCGCGCTGATCGGGGCGTGGCCCGCGGGGATCGCCGGTGTGCTGTGTCTGGTGGCGGCGTTCGTCTTCCTGGTCGGCGGCCAGGAGGGAACGGCGTGGGAGCTGGCGTCGGCGGGCGGGTTCGCCGTACTGGGAAGCATGGCGGTGGGCGTCACCCTGGGCACGGCCACCGGCCTCGTCCTGGCGCTGGCCCCCCGCCGACTCCTGGCACGCCCCCTGCTGCGAGGCCTCCTCGCAGGAGTCACCGCGGCCCTCCCCGTGGCACTGCTGTCCGCCGCCGCCCTGACCGGCGACGGCTACACCCTCGCGAGCTACCCGCCGTCGATCCACGTCCTCACCTGGTCCGCGACCCTGACGATCGCCCTGGTCACAGCGGCACGCAGCGGCGACATCACCGGCTACGGCGCCGAACGCTGACCGGCCCGGCCCTAAACCCCGGCGCGTATCCCTGCCAGGAGGTGGGCGAGGGCGGTGGGCGTGGTGGTGAGAGCCGCGTCCGGGGCGTCGCTCTCACGGAGGTGGAGGGCGGCGGGCACGGGGGTGGGGGAGGCGGCGAGTTCGACGCAGGCGTTGCCCTCGGCGCCGCCGGAGAACGTGGATTTCTGCCAGGACGCGGCGAGTTCCACACAGGTGCTGCCCTCACTGCCGTCGGAGAAGGTGGACTTCTGCCAGTTCAGGTCCTGGGCCATGGGGTGCCTCACAGTTCCTTCGCCATGTTGTGGATGAAGTCCCGGGACGTCGTGGGGCTCAGCGACGCCTTCTCCACCTTAGAGAACAGTGCTCGGAGCGCCTTCAGTTGGGGCTCCGCGTCGATGAACAGGGTTCCGGCGGGGGAGTCCCGGAGCACTGTGTCCAATTGAGGTACGGCGCCGCCGGTGTATAGCATCGCGGCTCCCGCGCCGGCGAAGCCCTCCTGATCGGTGGGGATGACGCGTACGGTGGCGTTCCCCTGCTCGATCTGCTCCAGCATGTTGCGGAGTTGAGCGAGCGAGGTCCGACGGTCGGCCACGCGGATGCGCAGCGCGAACTCGTGCACGATCGTCTCGTACGGGGTGCGGTGGTCGCCCTCGATGACGGTGCGGCGCTTCATCCGGTGCTCCACCCGAGGTGTCAGCTCGCTCTCGGGCAGTCCTGGATTCATGTAACCGAAGACCGCACGGGCGTAGTCCGGGGTCTGGAGCAGCCCTGGGACATTCGTGATCACGACCTCGCGGAGGAATGCAGCGTGGTGCTCGACTTCGGCGACGTTCAAGTACACCGGGGGCAGCACCCCTCGGTACTCCTCCCACCAACCGCGCGTGCGGTCGTTCGCCATAGCTACCAAGGCCTCGATCAACGCCTCGTCTGTACAGGCGTAGTGGGCGGCCAAGCGGCGTACGCGTTCCGCGCTCACCCCCGCGACGCCTGACTCGATCTGGCTCATCTGGACGGCGTCCGCTCCGAGCAGCGCAGCTGCCTCGCGGGACTTCATGCCCGTCGCCTCGCGGAGTTTGCGCAGCTCGGCACCCAGGCGCACCCGGCGGGCCGTGAGATGCCTCTTGGGTGGCACCGGCACCTCCTCGTACTCAACTGCACTGTTGACGTACCTCGTTCGGGGCCAGGATAGGGCAACGGCTTGCGTCTTCCTAATGTTAGGAAATGCCGTCAGTGACGCGACCTTCACGCTGCGGAAGCGCACCGCCCCGTCCTGCCATGACGGCTGCGGCACTGCCACCGTGCCCCCAACCACCCCACCCCCAACCGGAGTTGACGTATGTCCGAACCCTGGGAGTACTCCCTCTACATCCCCACCGACCCCCGCGCCGTCACCGTCTGCCGCCGCACCCTGCGTCTGGTCCTCACCCTCCACGGACTCGTCCACCTCGCCGACACGGCGGAGCTGCTCGCCTCGGAGTTGATGTCCAACGTCGTCCTGCACACCAAGGGGCCGGGATGTCTGCGCATCCGTTTCCGGGACGGCGTCCTGCAGATCGGCGCGTGGGACGCCGACCCCGAACGGCCGTAGCCGCCAAGCCGGTTGGAGGAGCTCGGCGACGCCGAGACCGGCCGGGGCATGGCCCTGGTGCGGGCCTGCTCGGACCTCTGGCACTGGCAGCCGCTGTCCCGCATGGGGCATCGAGGCAAGTTGGTCTGGTGCGAACTGAATGCGGCGTAGCTCGTTGATCACGTCAGACAGAAAGGACAGCCGATGGTCGGTTCGTCGCACGAAGCCCTGCACCGGATCTTCCAGAAGGATCCCGCGCTTTTGACCCGTGCCCTGCAACAGGTGTTACACGTCCCTTTCCCCGAGCCGCACGACTTCGCGGCCATGAACATCGACCTCACCGAGATCGAGCCCGTCGAGCGGCGCGTGGACACGCTGCTGCGGGCCGAGACGGACGAGGGCGCGTACCTGCTGGTCGTGGAGTCGCAGGGGAATCCCGACGAACGGAAGCGGGGCAGCTGGCCGTACTACCTCAGCTACCTCTACGAGAAGTTCCGCTGCGAGCCTGTGCTGATCGTCGTCACCCAGAGCAGCGCCACGGCTCGCTGGGCGGCCAAGCCCATTGATCTGGGGGTGCGGGGGTGCCCGTCGTTGACCGTGCGGCCGTTCGTGCTCGGCCCCGACAGCGTGCCGGTGATCACAGACGTCCGGGAGGCCGAGCGGGACCCGACGCTTGCGGTGCTTTCGGCGATGACACACGGTCGGGGGCGCAAGGCCACCGGCATACTGGAATCGCTGGCAGCGGCCTTGAAGACCATTGACGCGGACACCGCCGCGGTCTTGGTGCAGTTCGTCGACTCGTGCCTGACAGACGCTCAGGCCCGTCAGATGTGGAGGGACCTCATGACGTCGATGCAGTACTTCTGGCGACACCCGCTCGCCGAAGAGGTGCGGGGGCAAGGGATCGAGCAGGGCATCGAGCAGGGCATCGAGCAAGGAAAGATCGTGAAAGGCGTCGAGATGACGCTGAACATCCTGCGCTGGCGCGGCATCGATGTCCCCGATCGCGTTCGTGAGCGCGTCGAATCCTGCACCGACCTCGACCAGCTCGCCGTCTGGTCCGAGCGGGCCGTCCACGCGACCGCCGCCGACGACCTGTTCGCCGCCGAGTAACCCACCCTCAGGGAGCAGCGTGGCGCTGGAACCGCGATCGCGCGCGGTTCCAGCCCCGCCCCGGCGACCCGCTACTCCGGCGAAGCCTTCTCCTCCGGCGCCGGTACCGGCGGTGCGGGTGGCGCCGTGGGGCGCAGCTTCAGCCAGGCCAGGAAGAAGACGCCCAGGGCCAGCATCCCCAGCCCCGTCCACAGGTTGATGTTGATCCCCTGCGCCTTGTCGATCTCCGCGGCGCCGTCCGTGAGGCCGGCGATCGTGACGATCACGCCGTACACGACGAACAGACCGCCGATGATGCGGCGCAGGTCGAAGATGCGGGCCGCGGTCGCGGACTTCTCCTCGAGTTCCGTGACCTCCCGCTGGACGTCGGCCTCGGAGTACCCGGCATGCCGCAGCCGCTCCACGCGCTCCGCACGCGCCGCCTGCTCGTCGGGTTCGAATTGCTCGGACATGGTCCTTCCATTCTCCCGCAGTAGTCGTGACGGGGCTTGGGCGACGGGGCTCAGAACGAGAACGGGATGTAGCAGGCGGCGGCCAGGATCACCGCGCCCCAGCCCAGCAGCGCGGGCCGCCGGTACCACGCGTCGTCGCCCGCCGCCGGCGGCTCGGCCATACCGGGCGAGACGGTGCCGTACACCAGGCCCTGCAGCTCCTCGTCCGGCTTCGGGGCGGTGAACAGCGACACCGCCACCATCACCACCGCGCCCGCCACGAACCCCGCGATCGCCGACACGAAGTTCGCGCCCTGGTCGGTGGGGATGCCGATGACGTCCTGCTTGTAGAGGACGAAGTAGTTGACCATCGCCGCCGTCGTGCCGGCCAGCAGGCCCCAGAACCCCGATTTCTTCGACGCCCGCTTCCAGAACATGCCGACGATGAAGACGACGAACATCGGGACGTTGAAGAAGCTGAACAGCGTCTGCAGGTAGCTCATGATGTTCGAGAAGGACGACGCCAGGAACGCCGTGCCCACCGACGCCGCCACGCCGATCGCCGTGATCAGACGGCCGAAACGGACGTAGTACGCGTCCTCCCTGCCGATCACCACGTACTTCGCCCAGATGTCGTTGGTGAACACCGTGTTGAACGACGACACGTTCGCCGCCATGCCCGCCATGAACGCGGCCAGCAGACCCGTCACCGCGATGCCCAGCACCCCGTTCGGCAGGAGCTGTTCCATCAGGTAGGGGATCGCGTCGTTGTACTGGAGGTCGGAGCCAGCCGTGCCGATCTTCGGCACCAGCACCGCCGCCACCAGCCCCGGGATCATCACCAGGAACACGATGAAGATCTTCGGGTATGCGGCGATCAGCGGAGTGCGCTGCGCCGCCGACAGGTTCCTCGCCGACAGGGCCCGCTGGACCTCCGCGAAGTTCGTCGTCCAGTAGCCGAAGGACAGAACGAACCCGAGCCCCAGCACGATCGTCAGCCAGTTCGCGCCCAGCGGGTTGGCGCTGCCGATGCCCGTGCCGCCCCACGCGCTGACGAAGTTGTCGCCGTGGGTCGCGGTCAGCTTGTCGCTCAGGCCGTCCCAGCCGCCCACCTTCTTCAGGCCGAGCACCGACAGCGGGATGAGGGCCGCCAGGATCACGAAGAACTGGAGCACCTCGTTGTAGATCGCCGAGGACAGGCCGCCGAGGGTGATGTACGCCAGGACGAAGAAGCCCGCCACCACGATCGCCACCCACTGCGGCCAGCCCAGCAGCGCCTCGACGACGATCGCCAGCGCGTACAGGTTCACCCCGGCGATGAGGATCGCGGCGAACGCGAAGAGGGCCGAGCTCAGCAGATGGGCCCCCTTGTCGAAGCGCAGCAGCAGCATCTCCGGGACCGAGCGGACCTTGCTGCCGTAGTAGAACGGCATCATCACCAGGCCCAGGAACACCATCGCCGGGATCGCGCCGATCCAGTACCAGTGGACGGTGTACGCCCCGTACTGCGCGCTGTTCGCGGCCATGCCCAGGATCTCGGTGGCGGCCAGGTTGGCCGAGATGAACGCGAGGCCCGTGATCCAGGCGGGCAGGGAGCGGCCGGAGAGGAAGAAGTCGAGACTGGTCCTCACCGAGCGGCGGGCGGCGAAGCCGATGCCCAGGACCACGACGAAGTAGATGCCGAGGATCGTGTAGTCGAGCCAGTTCGTCGGCAGCCGCAGCTCTGCCGCCAGCTGTGCTGCCGTATGTACCGTTTCTGTGGGGGTTCGCATGCACTGCTCACTTCGCTTGGTGTTCTTTGTTTGGTTGTGGTGGTGACAGGCGTGGGGGTTTATGGTTTTATGTGTTTGATTCTGTTTGAAGCTTCGCTAGGTGTACTGAGCCAGGCCCGCGGGCCTGAGGTACGGATGGAGAGTCGCGGTGAAGAAGACCTCGACCCGCTTGGCCGACGGTCGTGAGCTGATCTACTACGACCAGCGGGACGACTCGGTGCGCGACGCGGTGGACAAGCGGCCGCTGGACCGCACGGTCACCACTTCGGAGGTGCGACGGGACCCGCTCCTCGGCGATTCCATCGCCGTGGCCTCCCACCGGCAGGGGCGCACGTACCACCCGCCGGCCGACGAGTGCCCGCTCTGCCCCTCGCAGGGCGACCGGCTGAGCGAGATCCCGGACTCGTCGTACGACGTCGTCGTCTTCGAGAACCGTTTCCCCTCCCTGGCCGGCGACTCCGGGCGCTGCGAAGTGGTCTGCTTCACCTCCGACCACGACGCGTCCTTCGCCGACCTCACCGAGGAGCAGGCACGGCTCGTCCTCGACGCGTGGACGGACCGGACGTCCGAGCTGTCGCATCTGCCCTCCGTGGAACAGGTGTTCTGCTTCGAGAACCGTGGCGCCGAGATCGGTGTGACCCTGGGTCACCCGCACGGGCAGATCTACGCCTACCCGTTCACCACCCCCCGCACCGCCCTGATGCTGCGTTCGGTCGCCGCGCACAAGGAGGCCACCGGCGGGGAGAACCTCTTCGACGCCGTCCTGGAGCGCGAACTCGCCGACGAGCGGGTCGTCCTGGAGGGCGAACACTGGGTCGCCTTCGTGCCGTACGCCGCCCACTGGCCGTACGAGGTGCACCTCTACCCCAAGCGCCGGGTGCCCGACCTGCTGGCCCTCGACGAGGACGCGCGCACAGAGTTCCCCAAGGTGTATCTGGAACTGTTGAGGCGCTTCGACCGGATTTTCGGCGAAGGTGAACCGTCCACGCCGTACATCTCCGCCTGGCACCAGGCGCCGTTCGGCGCGCTGGAGGAGTTCGAGGGCGTCAACCGGGACGACTTCGGGCTCCACCTGGAGCTTTTCACCATCCGCCGCACTTCCGGCAAGCTGAAGTTCCTCGCGGGCTCCGAATCCGGCATGAACGTCTTCATCAACGACATCCGGCCGGAGGCTGCGGCACAGCGACTGCGAGAGGTAGCGAGTTCATGAGCGGGAAGTACCTGGTCACCGGCGGCGCGGGGTACGTCGGCAGTGTCGTCGCCCAGCACCTGCTGGAGGCCGGACACGAGGTCGTCGTCCTCGACAACCTCTCCACCGGCTTCCGCGAGGGCGTCCCGGCGGACGCCTCGTTCATCGAGGGTGACATCCGCGACGCCCGCAAGTGGCTCGACCCCTCCTTCGACGCCGTCCTCCACTTCGCCGCGTTCTCGCAGGTCGGCGAGTCCGTCGTCAAGCCCGAGAAGTACTGGGACAACAACGTCGGCGGCACCATGGCCCTGCTCGGCGCCATGCGCGAGGCGGGCGTGCGCAAGCTCGTCTTCTCCTCCACGGCCGCCACCTACGGCGAGCCCGTCAACACCCCGATCACCGAGACCGACCCCACCGCGCCGACCTCCCCCTACGGCGCCTCCAAGCTCGCCGTCGACCACATGATCACCGGCGAGGCCGCCGCCCACGGGCTCGGCGCCGTCTCCCTCCGGTACTTCAACGTGGCCGGCGCCTACGGCGCGCAGGGCGAGCGGCACGACCCCGAGTCGCACCTCATCCCGCTCGTCCTCCAGGTCGCGCAAGGCCGCCGCGAGGCCATCTCCGTCTTCGGCGACGACTACCCGACCCCCGACGGCACCTGCATCCGCGACTACATCCACGTCGCCGACCTCGCCGAGGCCCACCTCCTCGCCGTCGCCGCCGCCAAGCCGGGCGAGCACCTCGTCTGCAACCTCGGCAACGGCAACGGCTTCTCCGTCCGCGAGGTCATCGAGACCGTCCGCCAGGTCACCGGCCACCCGATCCCCGAGGTCATGGCCCCGCGCCGCGGCGGCGACCCGGCCGTCCTGGTCGCCTCGGCGGCCACCGCCCGCGAGCAGCTGGGCTGGAACCCGTCCCGCGCGGATCTCGCGGGTATCGTCGCGGACGCGTGGGAGTTCGCGCAGCACATCGCAAGCAGTGCAGCAAGGGAGCGGTAGTGGGGGCACAGGAAGTGCGCGAGGGGTTCGTCCGGCTGTACGGGACCGAGCCCGAGGGCGTCTGGGCGGCGCCCGGCCGCGTCAACCTCATCGGTGAGCACACCGACTACAACGACGGCTTCGTGATGCCCTTCGCGCTGCCGCACATCGCCGTCGCGGCGGTCTCACGGCGCGCGGACGGCCTGCTGCGCCTGCACTCGGCCGACCTCGACACCGGCGTCGCCGAACTCCGCCTGGACGAGCTGACGCCCGAGTCCGACGACGCCTGGACGGCGTACCCGGCCGGCGTCGTCTGGGCGCTGCGCGAAGCCGGCCACCCGGTCACCGGCGCCGACATCCACCTGTCCTCGACGGTCCCGTCGGGCGCGGGCCTGTCGTCCTCGGCGGCCCTGGAGGTCGTCGTCGCCCTCGCCCTCAACGACCTGTACGAGCTCGGGCTGCAGCGCTGGCAGCTGGCCCGCCTGTGCCAGCGCGCCGAGAACGTCTACGTCGGCGCCCCCACCGGCATCATGGACCAGACGGCGTCCGCGTGCTGCGAGGCCGGCCACGCGCTGTTCCTCGACACCCGCGACCTCTCCCAGAAGCAGATCCCCCTCGACCTGGCCGCCGAAGGACTGCGGCTGCTGGTCGTCGACACCCAGGTCACGCACGCCCACAGCGGCGGCGAGTACGGCAAGCGCCGGGCGGGCTGCGAGAAGGGCGCCGCGCTGCTCGGCGTCGACGCCCTGCGGGACATCCCCTACGCCGACCTGGACGCGGCCCTGGCCCGGCTCGGCGACGAGGAGGAGGTCCGCCGCCTGGTCCGGCACGTGGTCACCGAGGACCAGCGGGTGGAGCAGGTCGTCGCCCTCCTGGAGTCGGGCGGCGACACCCGTGCCGTCGGCCCGGTCCTGACGGCCGGCCACGCCTCCCTGCGGGACGACTTCCAGGTGTCCTGCCCCGAGCTGGACCTCGTCGTCGACACCGCCCTCGCGCACGGCGCGCTCGGCGCGCGCATGACGGGCGGCGGCTTCGGCGGCTCGGCGATCGTCCTAGCCGAGGCGACCGACGTCGAAACCCTCACCAAGGCCGTCGAAGAGGCCTTCGCCGCCGCGGACTTCAAGGCGCCGAGGGTGTTCGAGGCGGTGCCCGCGGCGGGGGCACGACGCGTGAACTGAGCAGGCCCGGTGGGGCGGTGGGGGCGCCCGTAAGGGTTTCGCCCCCACCGCCCCTTCCCGTTTGCGACTTCCCGTTTCCGGCCCTTACCCGGGTCGTCCTACCCGCGTCGCCCTACCCGCGTCGTCCTACCCGAGTCGCTTCGTCAGCGTGTACTCCGTGATGCCCGGCGGGTAGTCCTCGATCACGCACACCACGTCGTAGCCCTGCCGTTTGTAGAACTCCGGCGCCTGGAAGTCCCAGGTCTCCAGGCGTACGCGGTCGCAGCCCCGTTCCTCGGCGGCGACGCGTTCCGCCTGCGCGACGAGGCGGCTGCCCAGGCCCGTGCCCCGGTGCGGGGCGTCCACCCACAGATAGGTGACGTGCAGCCACGTCGTCCAGGTGTGGCCGACCAGACCGCCGGCGAGATCACCCCCGGGGCCGGTGGCCCACACATGGAGCGGCGACTCGCGCTCCGCGGGCGTGCCGCGCAGGGCGCGCAGTGTGGGGGAGGCCTCCGTGTTGGTCTCCAGGAGCCGCGAACGGAGAAGATCGCGTCGGGTCCTGTCGACTTCTGTCTCAAGACGAAACATGCGGCTCACCATAAACGCCCCGGCCAATCAGTTCTGCAATTTTCCTTCCCCTGTCAGCCCACGGCCCTACCCTGTGAACAGCACCGGTGGGGGCCGGTGCCGATCAGGGGGCGAGACAGTCGGGTACGACGCCCGCGGTGGGGGTAGCAGTCTCTGCACGGCGGCGGCCGTGCGGTCCTGGCGCCCTCTCCGGGCGTCGTACCCGCGCAGGTCTCCGTTCTCCGTCTCCGGACCTTGGGGTATCCCCTGCTCTGTCAAGGAGCTTGGGGAAGGGGGTTTCGTGGTTCGCATCCGAGTCCTGGTCGTCGACGACCACCGTATCTTCGCCGAGTCGCTCGCCGCGGCGCTGGCGGCCGAGCCCGACGTGGACGTGTCCGCGGCCGGCAGCGGCCCGGCGGCGCTGCGCAGCCTGGAGCGCGCGGCCGCCGAAGGGCGCCGGTACGACGTGCTGCTCGTCGACGCCGATCTGGGCGGCGCCCTGCCCGGCATACGGCCCGCAGTGCCCGTGCAGGAGGTGGGCGAGGACGGGCTCGTCGACGGGATCTCGCTGGTCGCGGGCGTGCGCACCGCCCAGCCGCACGTCCGGATCGTCGTCCTCGCCGAGAAGGACGACGCGCGCCGCGCGGCCCTTGCGCTGCAGGCCGGGGCATCCGGCTGGGTGGCCAAGGACTGCTCGCTGTCGCGGCTGCTGACGGTCATCCGGGGCGTGCTGCGCGAGGAGACCCACCTCCCGCCCGCCCTGCTCACCGGCGTCCTGCGCGAGCTGACGGCCGCCCGCAAGCACCGCACCGAGAGCGAACGCCTGGTCGAGTCCCTCACGCCGAGGGAGCGCGAAGTACTGCGCTGCATGGTCGCCGGACTGGGCCGCAAGGCCGTCGCCGACCGCCTGTTCCTGTCCCCGCACACCGTCCGCACCCATATGCAGAACGTCCTCGGCAAACTCGGCGTCCACTCCACCCTCGCCGCGGTCGCCCTTGCCCGCCGGGCCGGCGTCGGACCCGTGGACCTAGCCGGGGATGTTGTCGAACGGGGCGGTCAACTGGCGTAGCAGGGCGGCCAGTTCGCCGCGCTGCGCATGCGAGAGCTCGGCCAGGATCGCCCGCTCCTGGTCGAGCAGTCCGGCGAGCGCCTGATCGGCGCGGTCCTTGCCGTCGTCCGTGAGGCGGACCAGCACACCGCGCCGGTCGCTCGGATCGGGCAGCCGCTCCACCAGGCCCTTCTTCGTGAGCCGGTCGATGCGGTTCGTCATCGTGCCCGACGTGACGAGGGTCTGCGTGAGCAACTGCCCCGGCGAGAGCTGATACGGCGCACCCGCGCGCCTCAGCGCCGTCAGGACGTCGAACTCCCAGGGCTCCAGCTGGTGCTCGGAGAACGCCAGCCGACGGGCACGATCCAGGTGCCGGGCCAGTCTGCTCACCCGGCTGAGTACTTCCAGCGGCTCCACGTCGAGGTCCGGGCGCTCCCGGCGCCACGCTGCGACCAGCCGATCGACCTCGTCCTCCATGACGATCAGTGTAGTGGTTGTGTCGACATGAAGTCTCTTGATGTCGAGTCTCTCAGGTGCGAGCATCTTGAGGTCAAGTTTCTTGACATCGAGAGAGATTGAGGGGGAAGGTGCAAGGCATGACGACGACCAACCCTTCCTGGGACCCCGCCCAGTACCTGCGTCACGCCGGCCACCGCGCCCGCCCCTTCGCCGACCTCCTCGCCCGCGTTCCCGACCTGCCCGGCGACCCGCCCCGCATCGGGGACCTCGGCTGCGGCCCCGGCAATGTCACCGCCGTCCTCGCCGACCGCTGGCCCACCGCCCGCATCACCGGCTACGACAACTCGCCCCAGATGCTCGCCGACGCCGCGGCGCACGCCGGCGCGGGCCTCGACTTCGCGTACGCCGACCTCGCCACCTGGGCGCCGCAGGAGACGTACGACCTGCTCGTGTCCAACGCCGCACTGCACTGGGTGCCCGGTCACCTCGACGCCTTCGCCGGCTGGCTGGACGGCCTCGCCCCCGGCGGCACCTTCGCCTTCCAGGTCCCCCACAACATCGACGCGCCCCTGCACGCCCTCATGCGCGAACTCGGCGACACGCCCCGCTGGAAGGACCGCCTCGGCGACGTGCTGCGCCACGAGGACTCCGTGCACGCCCCCGGCGTCTACCTCGACCGCCTCGCCCACCTCGGCTGCGAGACCGACGTCTGGACGACCACGTACTTCCACGTCCTCACGGGCGACGACCCCGTCCTCGACTGGGTCAGGGGCACCGGCCTGCGCCCCGCCCTCGACGCCCTCGCCGACGACCCCGAGGCCCGGGACGCCTTCGTCACCGAATACCGCGACCTGCTCCGCACGGCCTACCCGAGCGCCGAGTACGGCACGGTCCTGCCGTTCCGCCGACTGTTCGCGGTGGCGACGAAGAGCGCCTGAGCCGGTGTTTGAACCGGCTGCACAAGGCCACTCGGGGTGGCATCGAAGTCGGATGTGGCGATGCGGCTGGGAGTGATACACGGTGGCGAAGGACCAGAAGGCCAAGGCCAAGAAGGAGCAGGTCAAGGGCAAGGCCAAGGAGGTCGTCGGCCGCGCGGCGGGCGACATGAGGATGGAGGCCAAGGGCCGCGCCGGCCAGGCGAAGGGCGACGCCCGCCAGGCCAAGGAGAAGGGGAAGGACGTCTTCAAGCACTGACAGCCCCGCTGAGACCAGCACTGAGACCAGCACTGAGACCAGCACGGACAGCGCTGACCGCGCTGAATGACAGTAAGGCCGCCGCGAGGCCGTCGCCGGCAGGGCGACGGCCTCGCGCTGCGGTACGTCTCCCAGGCCTGTGTGCCTCGGCTGTGCGGGCGGTGCGTATTACGCCTTGCGGCGTCCTATCAGGTGCGGCTTGGCCTCCAGGCCGTCCAGGCCGTGCCAGGCCAGGTTCACCAGGTGGGCCGCCACCTCCGCCTTCTTCGGACGGCGCACGTCCAGCCACCACTGGCCGGTCAGCGCGACCATGCCGACCAGGGCCTGGGCGTACAGGGGGGCCAGCTTCGGGTCGAAGCCGCGGCTCTTGAACTCGCGGCCCAGGATGTCCTCCACCTGCGTCGCGATGTCCGAGATCAGCGACGCGAACGAGCCGGTGGACTGCGGGATGGGGGAGTCGCGGACCAGGATGCGGAAACCGTCCGTGTACTCCTCGATGTAGTCCAGGAGCGCGAAGGCCGCCTGTTCGCAGAGTTCGCGCGGATGGCCCGCCGTCAACGACGAGGTGACCATGTCCAGCAGACGGCGCATCTCCCGGTCCACCACGACCGCGTACAGCCCCTCCTTGCCGCCGAAGTGCTCGTACACCACCGGCTTGGACACCCCGGCCTTCGCCGCGATCTCCTCCACCGACGTGCCCTCGAAGCCCTTCGCCGCGAACAGGGTGCGACCGATCTCCAGCAACTGCTGCCGACGCTCCGCCCCCGTCATCCGGGTGCGTCGCGCGCGCCGCGGCTTCGCGTCACTGCTGGGACTGGAGGTACTGCTGGAGTCGGTCGCCACACCGTCAATCATGCCGCCTCAGCGGCCGCCTTCCCCCGTCGGGAGCCGTCCTCACCCCTGTTGCGACGCGAATCGATACGCGAGCGTGACGGCCAGCGCACGTCGTACGCCCACCCGAGCATCTCGAACCACCGGATGAAGCGGGCGGAGGAGTCCACCTGCCCGCGCATCACGCCGTGCCGCGCCGACGTCGGCTCGGCGTGGTGCAGGTTGTGCCAGGACTCCCCGCACGACAGCACCGCCAGCCACCACACGTTGCCCGACCGGTCCCGCGACTTGAACGGCCGCTTGCCGACCGCGTGACAGATCGAGTTGATCGACCAGGTGACGTGGTGCAGCAGCGCCACCCGCACCAGCGAACCCCAGAAGAACGCCGTGAACGCGCCCCACCAGGACATCGTCACCAGTCCGCCCACCAGCGGCGGCAGCGCCAGCGACAGCATCGTCCAGAACACGAACTGCCGCGAGATCGCACGGATGGCCGGATCCTTGATCAGATCCGGCGCGTACTTCTCCTGCGGCGTCTGCTCCTCATCGAACATCCATGCGATATGGGCCCACCACAGACCCTTCATCAGGGCCGGAACCGTCTCCCCGAACCGCCACGGCGAATGCGGGTCACCCTCCGCGTCGGAGAACTTGTGGTGCTTGCGGTGATCCGCCACCCAGCGCACCAGCGGCCCCTCCACCGCCATCGACCCCATCACCGCCAGCGCGATCCGCAGCGGCCGCTTCGCCTTGAACGAACCATGCGTGAAGTACCGGTGGAAACCGATCGTGATGCCGTGGCACCCCAGGAAGTACATGAAGACCAGCAGGCCGATGTCCAGCCAGCTCACCCCCCAGCCCCACGCCAGCGGCACCGCCGCCAGCACCGCCAGGAACGGGACGATGATGAAGATCAGCAGCGTGATCTGCTCGATCGAACGCTTCTGCTCGCCACCCAGCGTGGCCGAGGGGATAGGGCTGCCGTCGGGTGCCTGGGAAGGGTCTTCGATCACGTTGGAGCCTGTGGTCATGCGCGTCCCCTGGGGGGTCTGGGATTGAGGGAGATGCCATACCGACGGAACCAAGGGCTGTTTCCTACGGTTCCGTAACCTACGGCATCGTAAGTATGGCAGTGCACTACCCGGCGGCAAGAGCCCGCCAACCTGCGCGTCCCCCCGGGAACTATCCTTGGAGACGGTCGGACAGCGCCGTCCGCTCTGTTTAGTTCCCTCCCGGACGAGCTTCAACACTGCAAGGAGCCGCACCTGTGAGCAGTGCCGACGACCTTGGCCAGGCCACCGCAACCACCAGCACCGAGTTGCGCGCCGACATCCGCCGACTGGGTGACCTCCTCGGCGAGACCCTCGTCCGGCAAGAGGGCCCCGAGCTCCTCGACCTGGTCGAAAAGGTCCGCCGCCTCACCCGAGAGGACGGCGAAGCCGCCGCTGAACTGCTGCGTGGAATCGAACTGGAGACCGCGGCCAAGCTGGTCCGCGCCTTCTCCACCTACTTCCACCTCGCCAACGTCACCGAACAGGTCCACCGAGGCCGCGAACTGCGCGAACGCCGCGCCGCCGAGGGCGGCCTCCTCGCCCGCACCGCCGACCGCCTCAAGGACGCCGACCCCGAACACGTCCACCAGACGGTCCGCCACCTCAACGTCCGCCCCGTCTTCACGGCACACCCCACCGAAGCCGCACGCCGCTCGGTGCTCAACAAGCTCCGGCGCATCGCCGCGCTCCTGGAGACCCCCGTCATCGAGGCCGACCGCCGCCGCCACGACACCCGCCTCGCCGAGAACATCGACCTCGTCTGGCAGACGGACGAACTCCGCGTCGTCCGCCCCGAACCCGCCGACGAGGCCCGCAACGCCATCTACTACCTCGACGAACTCCACGCGAACGCCGTCGGCGACGTCCTGGAGGACCTGACCGCGGAACTGGAACGCGTCGGCGTCAAGGTCCCCGACGACACCCGCCCCCTCACCTTCGGCACCTGGATCGGCGGCGACCGCGACGGCAACCCCAACGTCACCCCCGCCGTGACCTGGGACGTCCTCATCCTCCAGCACGAACACGGCATCAACGACGCCCTGGAGACGATCGACGAACTCCGCGGCTTCCTCTCCAACTCCATCCGCTACACCGGAGCCACCGAGGAACTCCTCGAATCCCTCAAGGGCGACCTCGAGCGACTCCCCGAGATCAGCCCCCGCTACAAGCGCCTCAACGCCGAGGAGCCCTACCGCCTCAAGGCCACCTGCATCCGCCAGAAGCTGGAGAACACCAAGCAGCGCCTCGCCAAGGGCACCCCCCACAACCCCGGCCACGACTACCTCGGCACCAGCGAACTCCTGAGCGACCTCACCCTCATCCAGACCTCCCTGCGCGAACACAAGGGAGGCCTGTTCGCCGACGGCCGCATGAACCGCACCATCCGCACCCTCGCCGCCTTCGGCCTCCAACTCGCCACCATGGACGTCCGCGAACACGCCGACGCCCACCACCACGCCCTCGGCCAGCTCTTCGACCGCCTCGGCGAGGAATCCTGGCGCTACACCGACATGCCCCGCGAGTACCGCACCAAGCTCCTCGCCAAGGAACTCAGGTCACGCAGGCCCCTCGCCCCCACCCCCGCCCCCGTCGACGCGGCCGGCGAGAAGACCCTCGGCGTGTTCGGCACCATCAAGCGAGCCCTCGCCGTCTTCGGACCCGAGGTCATCGAGTCGTACATCATTTCGATGTGCCAGGGCGCGGACGACGTCTTCGCCGCAGCCGTACTCGCCCGCGAGGCCGGACTCATCGACCTCCACGCCGGCTGGGCCAAGATCGGCATTGTGCCGCTCCTGGAGACCACCGACGAACTCAAGGCCGCCGACACCATCCTCGAAGACATGCTCTCCGACC
Source organism: Streptomyces sp. NPDC050121 (assembly GCF_044460385.1). Classification (NCBI taxonomy): domain Bacteria; kingdom Bacillati; phylum Actinomycetota; class Actinomycetes; order Kitasatosporales; family Streptomycetaceae; genus Streptomyces; species Streptomyces sp. NPDC050121. The sequence continues at coordinate 59,799 of NZ_JBITJV010000025.1, forward strand.
CCTCCTACCGCCGCCTCGTGGCGCTGCGCGGAGACGTCCAGGAGGTCATGCTCGGCTACTCCGACTCCTCGAAGTTCGGCGGCATCACCACCTCGCAGTGGGAGATCCACCGAGCCCAGCGACGCCTGCGCGACGTGGCCCACCGCTACGGAGTACGCCTGAGGCTCTTCCACGGCCGCGGCGGCACCGTCGGCCGCGGCGGCGGCCCCTCCCACGACGCCATCCTCGCCCAGCCCTGGGGCACCCTCGAAGGCGAGATCAAGGTCACCGAACAGGGCGAAGTCATCTCCGACAAGTACCTCATCCCCTCCCTGGCCAGGGAGAACCTGGAACTCACGGTCGCCGCCACCCTCCAGGCCTCCGCCCTGCACACCGCCCCCCGCCAGTCCGACGAGGCCCTCGCCCGCTGGGACGCAGCCATGGACGTCGTCTCCGACGCCGCCCACGCCGCCTACCGCACCCTCGTCGAGGACCCCGACCTCCCGCCCTACTTCTTCGCCTCCACCCCCGTCGACCAGCTCGCCGACCTCCACCTCGGCTCCCGCCCCTCCCGCCGCCCCGACTCCGGCGCCGGACTCGACGGCCTGCGCGCCATCCCCTGGGTCTTCGGCTGGACCCAGTCCCGCCAGATCGTCCCCGGCTGGTACGGCGTCGGATCCGGCCTCAAGGCACTGCGCGACGCCGGCCTCGACACCGTCCTGGACGAAATGCACGACCAATGGCACTTCTTCCAGAACTTCATCTCCAACGTCGAGATGACCCTCGCCAAGACCGACCTGCGCATCGCCCAGCACTACGTCGACACCCTCGTCCCCGACGAGCTCCGCCACGTCTTCGACACCATCAAGGCCGAACACGCCCGCACCGTCGCCGAAGTCCTCAAGATCACCGGCGAGAAGGACCTGCTCGACGCCACCCCCGTCCTCAAGCAGACCTTCACCATCCGCGACGCCTACCTCGACCCCATCTCCTACCTCCAGGTCACCCTCCTCAAGCGCCAGCGCGACGCCGCAGCCGCCGGCGCCGAACCCGACCCGCTCCTCGCCCGCGCCCTGCTCCTCACCGTCAACGGAGTCGCGGCAGGCCTGCGCAACACCGGCTGACCCGGCCACGACGACACAAGGGCGCCCCCGAGTCCGTACGAACCCGGGGGCGCCCTCATGCCCATCCCGTACGTCAGGCCCGGCGCCGCCGCACCACCAGGTAACCGCCCGCGCCGAGCAGCACGGCCGCGACACCGGCAAGAGCGCCGACCGGCGCACCGTTGCCCGTCTCGGCGAGCCTGCCGCCGCCCTGCGGGCCGGCCGCCGACGACGGAGTCGACCCCGCGGAACCCGACGGCTCCACCGACGCCGACACCGAAGAGCTCGGCGAAGGAGACGCGGAGGAGGACGCCGAACCCGACGGCGATGCAGACGGGGACGAAGACGGGGACGCAGACGCAGACGGGGACGACGAGCTGCCGCCGCCCTCCTCGTCCCCGCACTCCGTCCAGAACTCCTTGTGCTTCGCGGCCCCCTTCTCGCCCTCGAAGTTCCAGAACAGCTTGAAGTGTCCGTCCGCCAACGACAGGTCCTCGGTACGGCCGTGGCCCTTGCCGTCCAGGGTGATCGAGCCGGTCTTGACCGTCTCGCCCTTGGAGTCGGCGCCCGGCGCCCAGGCCTCGATGTGCCAGTCCACCTTCGCCAGACCGTCGAAGTGGAAGGCGTCCAGATAGAACGAGCAGACATGCGGCTCGTTCCGCTCGTCGAACTCGTTCGTCGTCGACTTGTGGATCTTCACATCGCCGTTGTCCCCCGGCGGGGCGGCATGGGCGGCGACGGGCGCGGCGAACACCGCGACAGCAGCGACGGCAGCCAGGGCGCCGACGCGGGAGGAGGTACGCATGAGGCAGTCCATCTTCGAGTGATGAAACGGAAGATGTGGAGGGGGCGGCTCAGCTTCCTGCCAACACTGACCCCCGGTCAATCACAAACGGGCAACACGTGGTCGACCCACAGCAAAACAGAACGCCGAACACGATCAAATCGTCACGAACGCCGCCGTCAACAACGCCACCCCCGACCCCGCCAGCACCCACCCCGCCCGGGTCCGCCCCAGACCGCCGGCCACCACCACCGACGCCAGCAACAGCGCCCCGCCCAACGGCACCCACGCGAACAGAATCCCCGCAGGACCCGAACGCACCGCCTCATCACTGTCCGGCTTGAGCACCACCGTGTACGTCCGCCCCTTACGCACGGCCACCGACCTCTCCAGCACCACGCGCGCGCGTGCCGTCGAACCCGCCGACAACGGCCTATACGGCCCCACACACGTGTCCTCACCGCACCGCGTCACCTCGACCGTGCCCTGCTCCCGGCCCTTCGTCAGCATCACGTGCTGAGCCGACCCCCAGGAACCCCACACCCCCGCGACCAGGATCAGCACCGCCACCGCACCCATCGCCGCAAGCCGCCCGAACCGCCCGAACCGCGACACGGCCACCGAACCCGAGGCGGACCCCTTGACCGAGCGCTTATGGGACGAACCCCGACGGCGGTGGGACGACGCTGCTGTGGCAGGCATGGCCGGGATCATTGGCCATGCCCGAAGCAACCGTCAACCTCGGTGGGCGACAAGTCAGGAGTTGTACGTGCTTTGCGCCCGCTCCAACCCCTCCAGCACCAACGCCTCCACCGCATCCGACGCCCGGTCCACGAAGTAGTCCAACTCCTTGCGCTCCGCCGACGAGAAATCCTTCAGCACGAAGTCCGCCACCTGCATCCGCCCCGGCGGCCGCCCGATCCCGAACCGCACCCGGTGGTACTCCGCGCCCATCGCCTTCGTCATCGACTTCAACCCGTTGTGCCCGTTGTCCCCACCGCCCAGCTTCAGCCGCAGCACCCCGTAATCGATGTCCAGCTCGTCATGCACCGCCACGATGTTCGCCACCGGCACCTTGTAGAAGTCCCGCAACGCGTTCACCGGACCACCCGACAGGTTCATGAACGACATCGGCTTCGCCAGCACCACCCGCCGGCTCCCCACCCCCGGCGGACCGATCCGGCCCTCGACGACCTGCGCCTGCGCCTTCCCCGCCCGCTTGAACCTCCCCCCGATCCGCTCGGCCAGCAGATCGGCCACCATGAACCCGACGTTGTGCCGGTTCATGGCGTACTCCGGACCAGGATTGCCGAGGCCCACGATCAACCAGGGGGCATTGGCGTCGGTCGTCACGTCCACGTCTCCTTGATACGCACCAGCCGCCGCCCCTCAAACCGAAGGGACGACGGCTGACAAACGACTGAGGCTCGAGGATCAGGCCTCGGCGGACTCTGCGCCCTCGGCGGACTCGCCCTCCGGGGCCTCCTCCGCCTGCGCGGCCAGAACCTGCAGGACGACCGTCTCACCGTCGACGGCCAGCTTGGTGCCCTTCGGCAGGGTGATGTCCTTCGCGAGAACCGACGCGCCGGCCTCCAGACCCTCCACCGACACCGTGACGGCCTCGGGGATGTGCGTGGCCTCGGCCTCGACCGGAAGCGCGTTCAGGACGTGCTCCAGCAGGTTGCCACCCGCCGCCAGCTCACCCTCGGCGTGCACCGGGATCTCGACCGTGACCGTCTCACCGCGCTTGACCAGCTGCAGGTCGACGTGCTCCAGGAAACCCTTGATCGGGTCACGCTGCACGGACTTCGGGATCGCCAGCTCGTTCGTCTTGCCGTCGATGTCCAGCGCGATCAGGACGTTCGGCGTACGCAGCGCGAGCAGCAGCTCGTGGCCCGGAAGCGTGAGGTGCAGCGGGTCGGAACCGTGACCGTAGAGAACACCGGGAACCTTGCTGTCACGGCGGATACGACGCGCCGCACCCTTGCCGAACTCGCTGCGGGTCTCGGCGGAGATCTTGACCTCGGACATGATCACTCCTCGTAGAGGTAGTAGGAACGTGGTCACCCGGCCACGAACGGCCTGCTACGAAGAGCGCGTCGATAACGGACAACCGAACCCCGAACCCCGAACCATCCGGAACGGAAAACGAAGACGGCCTCCCTCGCCGAGCAACTGCAGCAGTCTACTCGGCCAGGGAGGCCACAGAAAAATCGATCAGCCGCAGCGGCCGGCCGACCTACTGCTCGTCGAACAGGCTCGTCACCGAACCGTCCTCGAACACCTCACGCACCGCGTTCGCGATCGTCGGCGCGATCGACAACACCGTGATCTTGTCCACAGCCAGCTCACCCGGCGTCGGCAGCGTGTTCGTGAAGACGAACTCGCTCACCTTCGAATTCTTCAGCCGGTCGGCCGCCGGACCCGACAGCACACCGTGCGTCGCCGTCACGATGACGTCCTCCGCACCGTGCGCGAACAACGCGTCGGCCGCCGCACAGATCGTGCCACCCGTGTCGATCATGTCGTCGACCAGGACACACACCCGCCCCTTGACCTCACCCACCACCTCGTGGACGGTCACCTGGTTCGCCACGTCCTTGTCACGCCGCTTGTGCACGATGGCCAGCGGCGCGCCCAGACGGTCGCACCAACGGTCGGCCACCCGCACACGACCCGCGTCCGGCGACACCACGGTCAGCTTCGAGCGGTCCACCTTGCCGCCCACGTAGTCCGCGAGCAGGGGAAGCGCGAAGAGATGATCCACCGGGCCGTCGAAGAAACCCTGGATCTGGTCCGTGTGCAGATCCACCGTCAGGATCCGGTCCGCACCCGCCGTCTTCATCAGGTCCGCGATCAGCCGCGCCGAGATCGGCTCACGACCACGGTGCTTCTTGTCCTGCCGCGCATAACCGTAGAACGGCACGATCACCGTGATCGAACGCGCCGAAGCCCGCTTCAACGCATCGATCATGATCAACTGCTCCATGATCCACTGGTTGATCGGAGCCGTGTGGCTCTGGATCACGAAGCAGTCCGCACCGCGCGCCGACTCCTGGTAACGGACGTAGATCTCACCATTGGCGAAGTCGAAGGCCTTCGTCGGGACGACCCCGACACCCAGCTGGTGGGCGACCTCCTCGGCAAGCTCGGGGTGGGCGCGGCCGGAGAAGAACATCATCTTCTTCTCGCCGGTCGTCTTGATCCCGGTCACAGCACTGTCTCCTCAGAGGTGTCTCAGCTGGATGTCGAGAGACCACGCCACTGGGCGCGACGAGGCCGTCTCAGCTGGTGGGGTGCGGATGTGCACTTATCACGGTACGCCGTGTTCGACGCACCTGTTTCCGGTCAGCTTTCGCTTGTCTCCTGGCGAGAGGCCGCCTCCGCAGCCTTCGCCGCCGCGCTGCCCGGACGCTTACGAGCCACCCAACCCTCGATATTCCGCTGCTGACCACGGGCCACGGCCAGCGAACCGGGCGGCACATCCTTCGTGATCACGGACCCGGCGGCGGTGTACGCACCATCCCCGACCGTGACAGGAGCCACAAACATGTTGTCCGAACCCGTCTTGCAGTGCGAGCCGACGGTGGTGTGATGCTTGCTCTCCCCGTCGTAGTTCACGAACACACTCGCCGCACCGATGTTGCTGTACTCACCGATCGTCGCGTCACCGACATAGGACAGATGCGGGATCTTCGTTCCCTCACCGATGGAGGCGTTCTTCGTCTCCACGAACGTGCCGATCTTGCCCTTCGCCGCGAGACGGGTACCGGGACGCAGATAGGCAAACGGCCCGACACTCGCGTTCGGACCGATACGCGAACTGTCGGAAACGGTGTTGTCGACGCGGGCTCCCGCACCGACGACCGTGTTCCTCAGCCGGCTGTTGGGGCCGACCTCCGCACCCTCACCGATGTGCGTGGACCCGTGCAGCTGCGTACCCGGATGGACGACGGCATCCTGCTCGAACGTCACCGTCACATCGACCCAGGTCGTCGCCGGATCGATCACCGTGACGCCGGACAGCATGGCGGCGGTCAACAGCCGCTCGTTCAGAATCCGACGCGCCTCACTCAGCTGCACCCGGTTGTTGATACCGGCGATCTCACGATGATCAGCCGCGACGGACGCACCGACCCGGTGACCGGCCTCGCGCAGTATCCCGAGAACGTCGGTCAGGTACTCCTCACCCTGACTGTTGTCCGTCCGCACCTTCTTCAACGCGTCCGCGAGCAGCGCCCCGTCGAACGCGAACACCCCGGAGTTGATCTCGCGGATCGCCAGTACGGCCGCGGACGCGTCCTTGTGCTCGACGATCGCGGTGACGGCACCCGAGGCGTCGTCCCGCACGATCCGCCCGTACCCGGTCGCGTCCGGCACCTCCGCGGTCAGCACGGTGACCGCGTTGCCGTCCGCGTGATGCGTCGCGGCGAGCCGGGCGAGGGTCGCGCCGGTCAGCAGCGGGGTGTCACCGCAGACGACCACGACCGTCCCGTCCACGCTCCCACCGAGCTGCTCAAGACCCATCCGGACGGCGTGCCCGGTGCCGTTCTGCTCCTCCTGCACGGCGGTGCGTACGGCGGCGTCGACCTCGGCGAGGTGCGCGGTGACCTTCTCGCGGGCGTGCCCCACGACGACGACCAGGTTCTCGGGGTCCAGTTCGCGGGCGGCGGCCAGCACATGGCCCACGAGGCTGCGGCCGCAGATCTCGTGGAGAACCTTCGGTATGGCCGACTTCATACGGGTGCCCTCACCCGCTGCGAGTACGACGACGGCTGCCGGGCGAATGGCGCTCACGGAAGTTGCCCTTCGGCTGTGGAGTGGGGTGGGACATCCGAAGGATACCGGGGCGTTTCCGGGGGGACATGAGAGCGGGCCCTGACCTTGCTAGGTCAGGACCCGAACCAAGCTCCCCCGCCAGGACTCGAACCCGGACAGATGGCACCAAAAGCCACAGTGCTTGCCGATTACACCACGGGGGACTGAAATCGACGAAACCGGACAATTGGTCAGGTCCGCCGAGTGGCGCCTCCTACTATGCCGTACCACCAGCCCTCGATGCGACGGTGTAGGTCGGCGCTCTTGAGTACGGCCACTCGAAGGCATCCGTGGTATCCCTCGCCGACGTTGGTTCGGTTGGTCTTGGGGTTGTGCCTCTTGAGGCTTGTCTTCAGGAGGTCGTCAGTCTGGATGCCTACTTGGTCTGCCCAGTAAGCCTCGGCTGTCGCCACGTCCGCCGACTCGTGGATGTTCACGGAGAAGCGGCGGTGATCCGGTTCCACGCCGAGCAGGTCGAGCCAGGCGAGGAAGAGCTTGATCATGTTGGCGTCACTGTTCACGAAGATGACCCGCCGGTTGGATCCGGGCTTTGCTTTCGAACCCTCGGACCAGTAGAGCCCGACGCCGATCAGGAACAGTTCGCGGTCTGAGACCAGCCCGATCTCGGCGTACGCCCTGCCCTGTAGCTCTGCTCGCGCGGCGGTGCGGTTCTCGACCGCACGCTGCGCGCCACGCCGTGCTGGAGCTGTATCAGGCCGTGGTCGCTCCGGCGAGGGCAGATCCCGCACCCAGAGTGACACCCAGCTCTTCGAACATCCCAGTTCCGCCGGGATCCGGTTGTAGGTCCAGCCCTGTTGTCGCAGCTCCCGGGCCCGTTCTCGGAGGTCGTCCTTCGCTCGTGGTCGCTTCGTCCACTTCGGAGGCGGCTCGCCCTCGACCAGACGCTGCAACGTCTCCTTGTTGTGGACCTGTAGTTCGTCGCGGATCTGCCGAAGGCTGTAGCCCGCCCGCCGCAAGGCGACCGCCCGCTCCCGCAGCCCCTCGAAATCCGCGTACTTGCCAGCTGCATGTGTCATACGCATACCGTCCGGGCGGAATGGCTGATTCCGAGGTCGAACGGGGCTGGTTCAGCAGTTCGAGGGATACCGGTGGGTTTCGATGCCGTTCGGTTATGGGGTGTGGTGGGGGCCGGTCGGGGAAAGTCGCCGGAAAAGCCCGGGGGTGCGCCCGTAGGCTGGAGGCATGACCACGACGGGGGATGAGGACACGGCGGCCCTGGGAGGGCCGTGGTGGTGGACCAGATGGCGTAGCGCGGCGTTCGACTGGAGCCTGGGGCTCGTGTCCGCCGTGGAGTGTGTGGTGGAGGGGGTTCCGTTCGCGCGGGATGCGGGGGTCCCGGTGGCGGTGGGGGTGGTTTTCGGGTTGCTCGCCGGGTCGGTGTTGGTGGTGCGGCGGAAGTGGCCCATCGCTGTGGTGTTGGTGGCGATCGCGATCACGCCGGCCCAGATGGGTTTCCTGATGGGGATTGTGGGGTTGTACACGCTTGCCGCGTCGGAGTTGCCTCGGCGGATCATCGCCTCGTTGGCGGGGATGCAGTTGGTGGGCACGTTGATCGTGACGTTCGTGCAGGTGCGGCAGAGCATGGCGCGGGGGTCTTTGACGCTGGGGGACTGGTTTGTTCCGTTCGCCGCGATCACGACGTCGCTCGGGCTGACCGCGCCGCCGCTGCTGCTCGGGATGTATGTGGGGGCTCGGCGGCGGTTGATGGAGAGCTTGCGGGAGCGGGCGGACAGTCTGGAGCGGGAGTTGCAGTTGCTCGCGGAGCGGGCGGAGGAGCGGGCGGAGTGGGCGCGTGGTGAGGAGCGGACGCGGATCGCGCGGGAGATGCATGACGTGGTCGCGCATCGGGTGAGCCTGATGGTGGTGCATGCCGCGGCGTTGCAGGCTGTTGCGCGGAAGGATCCGGAGAAGGCGGTGCGGAATGCGGCCCTGGTGGGTGACATGGGGCGGCAGGCGTTGACGGAGTTGCGGGAGATGCTCGGGGTGTTGCGCAGTGGTGGTGCGCGGGAGCGGTCGGCGTCGGCGTCCGTGTCGTTGGTGGCGGTGGAAGTGAGCAGGACTGTGGTGGAGGAGGGGGAGGGGCCTTGTCTGGAGTTGTTGGAGGAGTTGGTGGGGCAGTCGGCGGCTGCGGGGATGGTGGTGGAGTTGTCGGTGGAGGGGGAGGTGCGGTCGTATGCGCCGGAGGTGGAGCAGACGGCGTATCGGGTGGTGCAGGAGGCGTTGACGAACGTTCACAAGCATGCGGCGGGTGCGAAGGCGCATGTGCGGTTGGCGCATCGGGTGGCGGAGATCGCGATGCAGGTGGAGAACGGTCCGCCGGCGGAGGTGGGGGCGGCGTCGTCGGCGGGGTTGCCGTCGGGGGGTAATGGGTTGGTGGGGATGAAGGAGCGGGTGGTGGCGTTGGGTGGGGTGTTTGTGTCGGGGCCGACGGAGGCGGGGGGTTTTCGGGTGTCGGCGGTGATTCCGGCCGGGTAGCCCGGTCCGGGGTGGTCCTGGCTGCGGTGGTGCGTGCGGGGGTTGTGGGGGTCAGTCGGCGGTGAGGCGGATGGGCTCGATGCCGGCGGTGAGGGCTCCGAGGGCTTGGTCGATGTCGGGGCCGAGGTACCAGTCGCCGGTGTGGTCGAGGGCGTAGACGCGGCCTGCGGCGTCGATGGCGAGGAGGGAGTGGGTGTCGGTTTCGGTGCCGAGGGGGGCGACGTCGGTGTCGAGGGCGCGGCCGAGGTCGGCGAGGGTGCGGGCGAGGTGGAGGCCGTGGAGGGGGTCGAGGTGGAGTGTGGTGGGGGCGATCTGGCGGCCGGGGCCGGTGGGGGTGATGGTGAGCCCGCCGAATTCGGCCCAGGCTTCTACGGCGGCGGGGAAGACGGCGTGGCGGTGGCCGGCGGGTGAGGTGTGGTCGCGGAGGGTGTCGGCCCAGATCTCGGCTTGTTTGATGTCCCAGCGTCCGGGTTGCCAGCCGGCGGCGCGCAGGGCGGCGTCGACGGGGACGGGGAAGCGGGTGGAGGAGGTGCGGTCGGGGTGCATCTGCCCTTCGTTCGTCGTGCTGGTGGTGCGCGGCCCGGGGTGAGGCCGTGGAGCGGAGCGCGGGGGGCCGCTGGGGTGCTTGGGTGCTGAGGCTGGGGTGGGGTGGGCTGGGGTGGGGAGGGGTGCTGGGTTGCCTGGGCTGGTCGGTTCAGTCGTCGGTGGTGGGGGCGACGATGCGGACGCCGAAGTGGGCGCTGAGGGCGGTGCAGGCGCGGCAGGGGGTGGCGAAGCTGCCGTGGAGGGGGTCGCCGTCCTCGCGGATGCGGCGGGTGGTGAGTTTGGCTTGTTTGAGGGTCTTGCGGGCTTCGCCGTTGGTCATGGGTCTGCGGGCGGCGCGTTTGCTGCGGGCGGCGTCGGCGGCGGCGATGTGGCGGGAGATGAGGAGTGCTTCGGCGCAGCGGCCGGTGAAGCGGTCGCGTTGGGCGCTGGTGAGGGTGTCGAGGAAGTCCTGGACGAGGGGGTGCAGGGGTGGGGGTTGGTCGCCGCGGGCGGCGGTGCCGGTGAGGGTGGCGGTGCCGCGGACGGAGAGGGCGGCGGCGATGGTGGGGAGTATGCCGTCGCGGCGGTGGCGGAGGGTGGGGGCGTGGGGGGTTTCGGTGGCGGACCAGCCGATGCGGGGGTCGCCGCCGGGGCCGGTGTGCGGTCCGGTGTGCGGTCCGGTGTGCGGGCCGGTGTGGCCTGTGGGGCCGGTGTGCGGGGCGCCGGTTCGGCCGGTGTTCTGGTCGGCCGTGTTGCCGTGGTGCAGGTTGTCGGTCCTGCCGGTGTGTGGCCCCGTCTGTGTCGTGTTCATGATCGTCATCCCCTCCGTGCATCCCCCCGGACGTCACAGGGTGCCAAATGGCGTGGCGGGTGCGGAAGCTGGGGCGGTGCGACACGCCCGGGTTTGGGCTGGCTGTCACGGCGGGGTGACGGCTGGTCACGGAAGCGGAGGCCCGGTGACCGGTGTCGTCGTACGGCATAGGCTGTCGGCACCGCGATGCGCGCGGTTGACGCGCGTTGGAGATTGTTGAAGACAGTCGATACGGGGTGTGGTGGTTCGGGACCGGAAGCGGAACCGGCCGCTGCGGTCCGTACAGAGTGCCGCAGGGGGCAACCGCCATGACGACAGGTCGGCTCGGGCAGCAAGCCGCGCCGCCGAACGCGGCCTATGCCGGGCAGGTCGTGCATTTCCCGGATCCGGTCCGGGCGGCACGGCACCCGAGGGGCGTGCGGGTGGACGAGCGGGGCTACCCGGATTTCTCGCCGTATGCGCGGGCGGTCGCGGAGATCGCGGATCCGCCGGAGGGTTTCGGCGTGGACGAGCTGCGGTTGACGGACTATGTGTCGGCGAACGCGGCGTTGGCGGCGTCGGGGCATGAGCTGTGGGACACGGTGTCGGCGGTGGCGACTCCGCATGGCTGGACGTGGCATCACGTGGTGGGGTCGCGGCGGCTGGAGTTGGTTCCGGTCGAGGTGAAGGCCTTGCTGCGGCATCACGGTGGTGTGTCGACGGCTGCGGTGGATCAGTCGAAGCGGGGGACGCGGCCGTTGCAGGAGACGCGTCCGGCGCATTTCGGGCTGCCGAAGTCGGGTGTGGCGGTGACGGAGCAGCAGGTGCAGGGGGTCGAGGAGGACCTGGGGTATCGGTTGCCGGGGGCGTACCGGTCGTTCGTGAAGGCGGCGGGTGGTTGTGCGCCGGTGGGTGCGGCGTTGGACGCGGAGCTGGGGTTGCTGGTGGACCAGCCGTTCTTCACGGTGCGGGACGAGGCGGCCGTCAACGACCTGGTGTATGTGAACAAGTGTTTGCGTGATCATCTGACGAAGGACTATCTGGGCGTCGGTTTCGTGCAGGGCGGTCTGCTGGCCGTGAAGGTGCGGGGCGAGCGGGCGGGTTCGGTGTGGTTCTGCGCGTACGACGATGTCCGGGACGTGGATCCGGGGTGGTCGCCGGCGGAGCGGATGGAGCGGTTGTTGCTGCCGTGCGGTGAGGACTTCGACGTCTTCCTGTCGCGTCTGGCCGGTAATCCGCCGGAGTTGGAGACGGTGGCGAATCTGATGGTGGACGGCGGTTTCGCGCGGGCGGTGCCGGCGGCCGCGGCGTCTTCTGCGTCTTCTGTGTCTTCGGTGGGGGAGTGAGCTGAGCGATGGTGACGTTCGCGCAGGCGCAGGAGCGCGCCGAAGAGTGGATCAACGGGGATGTGCCGGCGTACCAGCATCGTGAGGTGCGGGTGCGGGAGTTCGAACTCGGGTTCGTGGTGTGGGCCGAGGACCGTGCGGAGGGCCCGCGTTCGGACGAGGGTGCGCAGCGGCTGGTGATCGCCCGGGACAGCGGGGAGGCCACGTTGTGGCCCGCACTTGCGGTGGGCGAGGTGATCCGCCGGTACGAGGAGGAGTACGGCCGTCCGCCGGAGCCCGCCGACGCGGTGCCGGCGCCTGCGGCGCGGGTGGACCTGAATCAGACGTCGTTCTTGTTGTCGCCGCCGGAGTGGTTGCAGGAGGCGGCGGACAAGCTGGGGATCGCGGACCAGCGGGAAGCCGGTTCCGGGGCCGGTTCGAGGGCTGGTTCGGTGGCTGGGTCCGGGGTCGGTTCCGGTTCCGGTGGTGTGCCTGAGGGGGCGCCCGGTGGTGTGCCCGGTGGTGTGCCCGCGGGCGGCGATCCCTCGCTTCCGCAGACGCAGGCTGGTGTCCCGGCTTCTGCTCCGGCGGCGCCCGCCGCTCCCGTCGCTCCCGCCGGGGCGACGCCGTGGGCGGGGACGGACACCAACGCCGACGCCGGTGACGACCGTTCCGTACCGCTGCCCGCGACCGTGTTCGCGCCGCCGTTGAGCGGTTCCGACGAGGAGCCGGCGCCGCCGACGGCCGCGCCGGACGCCAAGACGGCCCTGATGTCGGGCGGCAGTCAACTGCCGCCCACAGCGGTCGCACCGGCGCTCGACGACCCGGGCGCGCCTGCCTCGCAGGGTGCGCATGGGGCGCAGGGTGCGCCTCCGTCGCCGGGTGCGTCGCCGGGTGCGTCGTCGTACGGCTATCCGCAGGGCACCGGTGCTCCGTCGGCTCAGGGCGGTCCCGCTGCGCCTGCGCGGCCGCTCGCGCCGAACGCCGGTGACATCGCCGACGCCGCGACCAGCAAGGCGGCGCCGCCTCCGCGTCGTAACCGTGGGACAGGAGCGGCGCCGCCTCCTCCTCCGGGTGCGCCGGGAACGCCGGGTGCGCGGCCGGGCAACACGCCTCCGGCTCCCCCGTCCGGGCCGGGCGCGCCCGGCACCCCGGCGGGCGGGTACGTGCCCACGCAGATGGTGTCGGCCCTGGGCCCCGACGGACCGGCGGGACCGGCGGGACCGGCAGGGCCTGGTGCAGGGGGCGCGGGCAACGCACCGCAGCCTCCCGGTGCGCCGAACGCGCCCGCCGCCGGGCCGAATCCGCCCGGCGGTACGCCCCCCGGTGGCGTCCACCACGCCGCGACGATGCTCGCCGACCCCGGTCGGATGGGGCCGCCCGGGGCGCAGGGCGCGCCTCAGCCGCCTCAGCCGCCTGGCCCTCCGGGTGCTCCTGGTGCCCCCGGGGCTCCTGGTGTTCCGGGTGCCCCGGGTATGCCGGGTGCGCCGGCCGCTCCGGGCACCCACGGTGCGCCGCAGGCCCCGGGTGCTCCCGGCGCCCCGGGCGCCCCCGGCATGGCTCCCGGCGCTCATGGCTTCGTGGGCGGCGCGCAGGGCGCCGTTCATCACGCACAGACCATGCTGGCCGGGCCCCCGCAGGGCGGCCCCGGCGCACCGGGGGCACCGGGGGCCCCTGGCGCACCAGGATTCCCGGGTGCCCCCGGCATGGCTCCCGGCGGGCACATGCCGCCCGGCGCGATGCCTCCGCCGGGTGGGCCCGTGCCAGGTGGTGGGCCGCTGCCGGGGCAGGCGCCTGGCTACGGGTATCCGCAGCAGCAGGGGTTGCCCACGGTCGGTCCCGGCTATCAGGCCGTGCTGCGTTATCGCGCGCACGACGGGTCGGAGCAGCAGCTGATCCGGCGTTCGGCGCCGGGGACGCCGCACCCGGAGTGGCAGATCTTCCACGAGCTGCGGGCGATGAACGTGCCGCCGGACCAGGTGCTGGAGCTGCACACGGAGTTGGAGTCGTGCGAGCTGCCGGGTGCGTACTGTGCGCGGATGATCCGGGAGCAGTGGCCGCAGGCGCGGATCACGAGCATCGCGCCGTACGGCACGGATCACGCGAGCCGGCAGCAGGGGATGCAGCAACTACTGGCGCATCAGGGCGAGTTGCATCAGGTGGCGGACGGGCCTGCCCGTCCGGCGCCCGTTCGTGCGCCGTTGCCCGCGGTGCCGCCGGCGCCGCCGGTTCCGCCGGAGGCGATCGGGCAGGAGCTGGCGGCGGTGTTCGGGCCGTCGGTGTTCCGGTTCGAGCAGGCCGCGGTGTCCCGGCAGGGTGTGCCGCCGGTCGTGGCGCACACGCTGGTGGTGGCGGGTCTGCCGGGGGACATGGGGCCGTTCTTCTGGGCGCAGGCCCAGCCGGGCCGGCCGGTGCCGACGCTGGCGGAGCTGGCGGCGGAGCGGGGTGTGCAGTCGGCGTCGGACGCGGGTTCGTACCTCGTCATGGGCAGTGACTTCGGCAAGGCGATCTGTGTGCAGTACGGGACGGCGAACATCGTCGCGGTGCCGGTGGAGGCGGGGCCGGGCGGTGTGCCCGTGCCGCCGCAGTTCGTGAACACCGGGCTGCCGGAGTTCGCGCGCTGTCTGGCGCTGCTGGGGCGGATGTGGCGGCTGCGGTTCGGTCTGAACCAGGAGCAGGCGGGCCGCTGGACCGTCGACTTCCAGGCCCAGCTGGCCTCGCTGGACCCGGCGGCGCTCGGTTCGCCGGAGAGCTGGTGGTCGGTGCTGCTGGAGCAGATGTGGGACGGCCTGCTGTGAGGCGAGAGCGTCAGCGATGAGTTCGGGTGGTGGATCGGGTCTGCCCTGGTATGACTCGCATCATCGCTGACATCTCGGTTTCCCTCGACGGCTTCGTCACCGGGCCCGGCCCCGGCCCGGACAACGGTCTGGGGGTCGGTGGCGAGGCCCTGCACACCTGGGCGTTCTCCGACGATCCCGACGACCGCCGGTATCTGCGTGAGGGGACCGCCCGCTCGGGCGCCGTCGTCCTGGGCCGTCGGCTCTTCGACGTGGTCGACGGGCCGCAGGGCTGGGACGACACGACCGGCTACGGCGCCGGTGAGGTCGGCAAGCCCGCGTTCGTCGTCGTCACGAGCTCGCCGCCCAAGGCGGTGCGGCTCACCGGCCTCGACTGGACGTTCGTCACGACCGGTCTGGCCGATGCCGTGGCCGCCGCGCGTGAGCGTGCCGAGGCGGCGTCGTCGGCCGTCGGCAAGGATCTCGACGTCGTCCTGATGGGCGGCGGCGCCACGATCCGCTCGGCGTTCGACGCCGGGTTGGTCGACGTGCTGACGGTGCACCTCGCGCCCGTCGTGCTGGGCTCCGGGACGCCACTGTTCACCGGCGGAGCGCCGCGCACGCTGGTGCAGCGGAGCGTGACCTCGACCTCGACCGTGACGCATCTGACGTACGACGTTCTCTGACGGCTCAGTCACCGTGTGCTCGGCTCCTGCTGTGTGCACGGCCTTTGGCGCGTGCACGGCGCCTGCTGTCGTGCACGGCGCCTGCTGTTCTCGACCTCTTTGTGTTCATTGCTGACCGTGACGTGTGCGTGGAGTGTCGCGTTATGAACACTTACACCCGATCCATCAAGATATGCGCGACATCATCATCTTCATCATGTCGTGTCCGTCGGGTGGCGAGGGGTTCCAGGATGAGCAGCGCATCGGGGTCGGTGCCGGGGTTCGTGACCGTTCGCGGGCGCGGTTACCGGCCCGAACAGGTCGAGGCGTTCACCGTCGCGCTCTGCGCCGACCGGGACGCCGCGTGGGAGCGGGCGGCCCGGCTCACGGTGCTCGCCCGGCAGATGGAGGAGGAGGCCGAAGGGTTGCGCGAGGTCGTGACCCGGCTCGCGCCGCAGACGTACGACTCCCTCGGGGAGCGCGCGCAGAGCATTCTCCAGCTCGCGCTGGAGGAGGCCGCGGACGTTCGCGACAACGCGCGGCGTGAAGCGTGCGAGGAGGTCGCGGATGCCGAGGCGCGCGCTCTCGATGTGCGCCGGGCGGCGCAGGAGGAGGCGGACGCGCTCCGCGCGGAGGCCGAGGAACGCGCCCGTCAGCGGCTGCTCGCGGCGCGCGCCGAGGCCGACGAGGTCCGGATCGGCGCCCGGCGCGAGGTGAAGGAGTACCGCGGTGAGGCGCTGGGCGCGCTGCGCGAGGTGCGGCAGCGCACCGCCGGGATGCTCGCCGAGCAGGACAAGGAGCACGCGGAGAAGTGGACGGCGGCGGAGCGCGAGGCGGCCGAGCGGGCCGCGGCCCTCGACGCGCTGCACGCCCGGGCGGTGACCGGTGCCGAGGCGGCGCTGTCCGAGGCGAAGCAGGCGTTCGCCGAGGCCGAGGAGTCGGCCCGGCGGCTTCAGGAGGAGGCACACGCGCGTGCCGCCGAGATCCTCGCCGAGGCGCGTGCCCGGGAGGAGCGCACCGCGGGGGAGACCGAGCGGGTGCTGCGCGAGCACGGTGAGCGCTGGGACGACGTCCAGGCCCACATGGACCACGTCCGCAACAGCCTCACCGCCCTCACCGGCCGCGCGGTGGACTAGCCGGCCGCCCGCCCAAGGCGGCTCGGACGGGTCTTCTGGTGGGGTAGGTCAGGTCGGGGCGTGATCCCCCACCGACCTGCGGCGTTACCCGCGTTAACCCTGCCCTTGTGGCCCCTTGTGGCCCCTTATGGCCCCTTGTGGCCCCTTGTGGCCCCTTGTGGCCCCTTGCGGCCCCTTGTGGCCCCTTGTGGTCTCACCGGACGTCCTGCTCCTCCAGTACAGGGAAGCGGCGCGGTGCCACGCACAGCAGGATCAGGAAGGCGAGTGCGGCGGCGCACGACGCGCCGAGATAGACGGCGTGCACGGCGCTCGCGACGGCGTGCCGGACGGTCTCGGGCGCCGAACCGGCGGCGTCCAGCGCGCGGGTGACGGAGTCCAGATCGCCGGCGCCGCCCAGCCGCGCGGCCAGTACCCCGTTGGCGACCGCGCCGAACACCGACGCGCCGATCGTCTGGCCGGTCTGCCGGCAGAACAGCACGGACGCGGTCGTCGTCCCGCGCTGCGACCATCCCACCGTCGACTGCACGCCGACGATGAGCGGGAGTTGGAAGAGACCGAGCGCCGCGCCGAGCAGCAGCATCAGCAGGGTCGGCTGCCAGGCCGCACCGGGGTAGGGCAGGAACGGGAACGCGAGCAGGATCAGCGTCGCGATGCCGATGCCGAGCAGCGCGGTGTCGCGGAAGCCGATGCGCCGGTAGACGTGCTGGCTGAGGGCGGCGGACAGCGGCCAGCTCAGCGTCCAGACGGACAGGACGAACCCGGCCGTCGCCGGTCCCAGGCCCAGGACCGACTGGGCGTACGTCGGCAGGAACACCGTCGGGGCCACCATCAGCAGGCCCAGCGCGCCCAGCGCGAGGTTGACCGCCGCGATCGTCCTGCGGCGCCATACCCAGCCGGGGATGATCGGCTCCGCGGCCCGGCGTTCGATGACGACGACGAGGCCGGCGAGCGCGAGTCCGGCGGCGAACAGGGCGAGCGAGGGCCCCGACAGCCACGGCCAGGCCACTCCGCCCTGCACCAGCGCGGTCAGCAGCACGCCGCCGCACGCGAACACCGCGAGCGCGCCTGCCCAGTCGACACGCGCGCCTGCGTCACGCGTGGCCGACGTGCGTTCCGGCTCGTGCAGATGACGCACGATCAGCCACAACGCCACCGCCCCGATGGGCAGGTTGACCAGGAAGATCCAGCGCCAGTCCGCGTAGGCCGCGAGGACCCCGCCGATGCCGGGGCCGGCGACCGCCGAGACCGCCCACACCGTGGACAGCTTCGACTGGATCTTCGGCCGCTCCTCCAGGGGGTACAGGTCGGCGGCGAGCGTCTGCACCGTGCCCTGCAACGCCCCGCCGCCCAGGCCCTGCACGATGCGGAACGCGATCAGTGCCCCCATGTTCCAGGCGAGCGCGCACAGCAGTGAGCCGAGCAGGAACAGTGCGGCCCCGACGACCAGGACCGGCTTGCGGCCGAAGGTGTCGGAGAGCTTGCCGTAGACCGGCAGGGTGACCGTCACGGCGAGCAGATAGCCGGAGAACAGCCAGGAGAAGACGGAGAACCCGCCGAGATCGCCGACGATCTGCGGGACGGCCGTGGAGACGACGGTGGAGTCCAGGGCGGCCAGCGCCATGGAGAGCATGAGCGCGGCGACGACCGCTCCCCGCCGGTGTGGTGCGGTCCGCTGCGCGGCCTTGCGCAGCGCGGGTCGTGTGTCCCCCACCGGATGCCCTCCCCTTGTCGTCCGCGTCCCCGCGTTCCGTGCCCCTTGCATCCAACTGCCGGAAGTCAGCTTCCCACTTGGCCTCTGCCAGGGGGAGGCCCGATCGTCGCCTTGACCTTCACGTCACGTGAGGGTGGAGCCTGACTGGGCCGGAGGGTGGACGGGACCCCGAGAGGCACTCCACCCGGCGGTGGACGGCCCCTAGGGGTTCCTCCGCACTACGGCTGGGGGAGGGTTCGTACCGTCGGAGGAGGAGATGGCCCCGTCCCGTCCTTAACCTGGCTTTATGCCGCTGGGGGGCGGCTACCGCACCGGCGGGAGGTGGGGTTAACCCCCCTGGAAGAGGGGCCCGAGCACCAGCGCGCCGGACCCTTCCCCGCCGACAGACTCTTCGGCGTAGCGCTCCTCGCGCTGCTCGCCACTCGACCACCGCGGTGGAGCACTGCCCACCGACTTCCGACTTAGGAGACATACCGTGACTTCGGCTGTGACCATTCCCAGGCACGGGGGCACTGGAGGGCGTACGGCCGTTGCCGCGCGGGCGCGGCAGGTCGTCAAGGCGTACGGGTCCGGTGAGACCCGTGTCGTCGCCCTCGACCACGTCGACGTGGACATCGCCCGCGGTCAGTTCACCGCGATCATGGGCCCCTCGGGGTCCGGCAAGTCCACGCTGATGCACTGCCTCGCCGGTCTCGACACGGTGTCGTCCGGCCAGATCTACCTGGACGAGACCGAGATCACCGGGCTGAAGGACAAGAAGCTCACGAAGCTGCGCCGGGACCGGATCGGGTTCATCTTCCAGGCGTTCAACCTGCTGCCCACGCTGAACGCGCTGGAGAACATCACGCTGCCCATGGACATAGCCGGCCGCAAGCCGGACAAGGCGTGGCTCAGCCAGGTCGTGGAGACCGTCGGGCTCGCCGACCGCCTCAGGCACCGTCCCACGCAGCTCTCCGGCGGCCAGCAGCAGCGCGTCGCCGTGGCGCGTGCCCTGGCGGCCCGCCCGGAGATCATCTTCGGCGACGAGCCGACCGGAAACCTCGACTCGCGCGCGGGCGCCGAGGTTCTCGGCTTCCTGCGCCGCTCGGTGGACGAGCTGGGTCAGACGATCGTCATGGTCACGCACGACCCGGTGGCTGCCTCGTACGCGGACCGGGTGCTGTACCTCGCCGACGGGCGGATCGTCGACGAGATGTTCAAGCCGACCGCGGAGACCGTCCTGGACCGCATGAAGGACTTCGACGCGCGGGGGCGTACGTCATGACCGTCCTGAAGACCTCGATGCGCAACTTCTTCGCGCACAAGGGGCGCATGGCCCTGTCGGCCGTGGCGGTCCTGCTGTCGGTGGCGTTCGTGTGCGGGACGCTGGTGTTCACCGACACGATGAACACGACGTTCGACAAGCTCTTCGCCGCCACCTCCTCCGATGTGACGGTGAGCGCGAAGGGCGCCTCGGACACCGGTGAGACGACCTCCGACAACGGCAGGCCGCCGGTCATGCCGGCCTCGGTGCTCGACGGGGTCCGCAGGGCGCAGGGGGTGAAGTCGGCGGAGGGGACCGTCTTCTCGACCTCCGTGACCGTCGTCGACGCCGACAAGGACAGCCTGTCGCCCTCCAACGGCGGCCCGACGATCGTCGGCAGCTGGAACGGCAACGACGCCCGCACCATGAAGATCACCGACGGTGCGGCGCCGAAGAATTCCGGCCAGGTCATGGTCGACGAGGACACCGCCGACAAGCACCACCTGAAGCTCGGCGACGAGATCGGCGTGATCAGCGCGGTCGGCACGCACACCGCGAAGATCTCCGGCATCGCCGCCTTCCAGGTCACCAACCCCGGCGCGGCGATCTTCTACCTGGACACCAGGACCGCCCAGCAGGCACTGGTCGGCGAGTCGAACGTCTACACGAACGTCAATGTGACGGCGGCGGCCGGCGTGAGCGACGCGCAGCTGAAGAAGAATGTCGCGGCCGAGCTCGGCGCCGACTACAAGGTGCAGACGGCCAAGGAGACCGCGGACGCCAACCGCGCGGACGTGGGCGACTTCCTGAACGTGATGAAGTACGCGATGCTCGGCTTCGCCGGGATCGCCTTCCTCGTCGGCATCTTCCTGATCATCAACACCTTCTCGATGCTGGTCGCGCAGCGCACCCGCGAGATCGGTCTGCTGCGCGCCATCGGCTCCAGCCGCAAGCAGGTCAACCGGTCCGTGCTCGCCGAGGCCCTGCTCCTGGGCGTGGTCGGCTCGATCCTCGGCGTCGGCGCGGGCGTCGGCATCGCGGTCGGCCTGATGAAGCTCATGGGCATGACCGGCATGAACCTGTCCACGGACGATCTGACGGTCGCCTGGACGACCCCGGTGATCGGCATGGTCCTGGGCGTGGTCGTCACGGTGCTGGCGGCCTACCTGCCGGCCCGCCGCGCCGGCAAGGTCTCCCCGATGGCCGCGCTGCGCGACGCCGGCGCCCCGGCCGACGCCAAGGCCGGTGTCGTACGGGCCGTCGTCGGCCTGCTGCTGACCGGTGCCGGCGGCTTCGGCCTCTACCTCGCCTCCGCCGCCGACAAGGCCGCCGAGGGCTCGCTCTGGCTGGGCCTGGGCGTGGTGCTGAGCCTGCTCGGCTTCGTGGTGATCGGCCCGCTGCTGGCCAGCGGCGTGGTCCGGATCCTCGGCGCGGTCCTGCTGCGGGCCTTCGGCCCCGTGGGACGGATGGCCGAACGCAACGCGCTGCGCAACCCGCGCCGCACGGGCGCCACGGGCGCGGCCCTGATGATCGGCCTCGCACTGGTCGCCTGTCTGTCGGTGGTCGGCTCCTCCATGGTCGCCTCGGCCACCCAGGAGCTCGACCGGACCGTCGGCACGGACTTCATCATCCAGAGCGACAGCGGCCAGCGGATGACCTCGCAGGCGGTGCAGGCCGTGAAGTCGACGCCGGGCCTGACGCGGGTCACCGAGTACAAGACCACCGAGGCGGACTACACCACCCCCGACGGCAAGACGCTCAAGGACACGGACATCACGGCGGCCGACCCGACGTATGTGTCCGACCTGCGCAAGACGACCGTCGCGGGGAACCTCAAGGACGCCTACCTGCCGGACTCGATGTCCGTGCACGAGAAGTTCGCCGAGGACCACGGCATCCACATCGGCTCGAAGATCGACGTCGCGTTCAAGGACGGCGCCACCGCCCACCTGACGGTGCGCGCGATCACCAGCAGCGACGACGTGGTCGACCAGGGCGCCAAGTACACCTCCATCGCCACGCTCGCCAAGTACGTGCCGGCCGACAGGATGCCACTCGACCAGCTGGTCTTCGCCACCGCCAAGGAGGGGCAGCAGGACGCCGCCTACAAGGCCCTGAAGACGGCGCTGCACGACTACCCGCAGTACACCGTCCGCGACCAGACCGACTACAAGCAGGAGCTCAAGGACCAGATCGGCCAGCTGCTGAACCTGATCTACGGCCTGCTCGCCCTCGCGATCATCGTCGCGGTCCTCGGTGTGGTGAACACCCTGGCCCTGTCGGTGGTGGAGCGCACCAGGGAGATCGGTCTGATGCGGGCGATCGGCCTCTCCCGCCGCCAGCTGCGCCGCATGATCCGCATGGAGTCGGTCGTGATCGCCCTCTTCGGCGCGCTGCTCGGCCTCGGCCTGGGTATGGGCTGGGGCGCCACCGCCCAGCAGCTCCTCGCCCTGCAGGGCCTGGACGTCCTCGACATCCCGTGGCCGACGATCATCGGCGTGTTCATCGGCTCGGCGTTCGTGGGCCTGTTCGCGGCCCTGATCCCGGCCTTCCGCGCGGGCCGCATGAACGTCCTGAACGCCATCGCGACGGACTGACGCGACAGCCGACGGGGCACAGACACGGCCCGGCACTGAGACGGACGGGGGTCCTCTCAGCGCCGGGCCGTCGGTGCGTTCCAGCTCGTGCGGCGCTTGAGGACGAGGCCCTTGGGGGCCGAAAGCGGGGGTCTGGGGGCGGCCGCCCCCAGGGACGGGAACGGGAAGGGGCGGCGGGGGCGAGAACGCCGGGCGAAAGCCCGACCGCCCCGGGGGTTGTCCACAGCCCCCGGCGAACCGCACCGCCCCGTCGTACTCTGGACACCCCCGGCCCGTGACACGCGTCGGGCCCTTCGCGTTGCCCACCCCGGACGGGGTACGCCCGCACCCCGGACGTACCCCGCCCCCTCGGACGGAAAGCCCTCCATGAGCCTGCACGGTCTGCTCGATGCCGTCGTCAAGGACACCGCCCTCGCGGAAGCCATCCCCGCGGCCGCAGACGGCAACCGCATGCACGTCGACCTGGTCGGCCCCCCGGCGGCCCGGCCCTTCGCCATCGCCGCCCTCGCCCGCGAGAGCGCCCGCACGGTCCTCGCGGTGACGGCCACCGGCCGCGAGGCCGAGGACCTGGCCGCCGCCCTGCGCTCGCTGCTCCCGCCCGACGGCGTCGTGGAGTACCCCTCCTGGGAGACGCTTCCGCACGAGCGGCTCAGCCCCCGCAGCGACACCGTGGGCCGCCGCCTCGCCGTCCTGCGCCGCCTGGCCCACCCGCGCCCCGACGACCCGGAGACCGGCCCCGTCTCGGTGGTCGTCGCGCCGGTACGCTCCGTGCTCCAGCCTCAGGTCAAGGGCCTCGGCGACCTGGAGCCGGTGGCCCTGCGCACCGGCCGGAGCGCCGACCTCAACGAGATCGTCGAAGCCCTCGCCGCGGCCGCCTACGCGCGCGTGGAGCTCGTCGAGAAGCGCGGCGAGTTCGCCGTACGAGGCGGCATCCTGGACGTGTTCCCGCCCACCGAGGAACACCCCCTGCGGGTGGAGTTCTGGGGCGACGACGTCGAGGAGATCCGTTACTTCAAGGTCGCCGACCAGCGTTCCCTGGAGGTCGCCGAGCACGGCCTGTGGGCCCCGCCCTGCCGTGAACTGCTGTTGACGCAAGACGTACGCACGCGCGCGCGTGCCCTCGCCGAACAGCACCCGGAACTCGGCGAACTGCTGAACAAGATCGCCGAAGGCATCGCGGTCGAGGGCATGGAGTCCCTCGCGCCGGTCCTGGTCGACGACATGGAACTGCTGCTCGACGTCCTCCCCAAGGGCGCGATGGCCGTCGTCTGCGACCCGGAGCGGGTACGCACGCGTGCCGCCGACCTCGTGGCGACGTCCCAGGAGTTCCTGCAGGCGTCCTGGGCGGCCACCGCCGGCGGCGGCGAGGCGCCCATCGACGTCGACGCGGCCTCCCTGTGGCCCCTCGCCGACGTCCGCGACCACGCACGCGAGCTGGACATGATGTGGTGGTCGGTGTCGCCGTTCACCGCCGACCTCGAACTGGAGGCGGACACCCTCCAACTCGGCATGCACGCCCCCGAGACCTACCGCGGCGACACCGCGAAGGCCCTCGCGGACACCAAGGGCTGGCTCGCCGACGGCTGGCGCGTCGTCTTCGTCACCGAGGCGCACGGCCCCGCCGCCCGCACCGTGGAGGTGCTCGGCGGCGAAGGCGTCGCGGCCCGCCTGGACGCCGACCTGACCGACCTCGGCCCCTCCCTCGTGCACGTCTCCTGCGGCTCGATCGACTACGGCTTCGTCGACCCGGGGCTGCGCCTGGCCGTCCTCACCGAGACGGACCTGTCCGGCCAGAAGGCGGCCGGCAAGGACGGCGCGCGCATGCCCGCGCGCCGCAGGAAGACCATCGACCCGCTCACCCTGGAGGCGGGCGACTACATCGTCCACGAGCAGCACGGCGTGGGCCGCTACATCGAGATGGTGCAGCGCACGGTCCAGGGCGCCACCCGCGAGTACCTGGTCGTCGAGTACGCGCCCGCCAAGCGCGGCCAGCCCGGCGACCGCCTGTACATCCCCACCGACCAGCTGGAGCAGATCACCAAGTACGTCGGCGGCGAGGCCCCCACCCTGCACCGCCTGGGCGGCGCGGACTGGACGAAGACCAAGGCGCGCGCCAAGAAGGCCGTCAAGGAGATCGCCGCCGACCTGATCAAGCTGTACAGCGCGCGGATGGCGGCTCCCGGCCACGCCTTCGGCACGGACACCCCCTGGCAGCGCGAACTGGAGGACGCCTTCCCCTACGCGGAGACGCCCGACCAGCTGACCACGATCGCCGAGGTCAAGGACGACATGGAGAAGACGGTCCCGATGGACCGCCTGATCTGCGGCGACGTCGGCTACGGCAAGACGGAGATCGCGGTTCGCGCCGCCTTCAAGGCCGTCCAGGACGGCAAGCAGGTCGCCGTCCTCGTGCCGACGACGCTCCTCGTGCAGCAGCACTTCGGCACGTTCAGCGAGCGGTACGCGCAGTTCCCGGTGAATGTGCGCGCCCTGTCCCGCTTCCAGACGGACACGGAGGCGAAGGCCACCCTGGAGGGCCTGCGTGAGGGCGGCGTGGACGTCGTCATCGGCACCCACCGCCTGTTCTCCTCGGAGACGAAGTTCAAGGACCTCGGCCTGGTCATCGTCGACGAGGAGCAGCGCTTCGGCGTCGAGCACAAGGAGCAGCTGAAGAAGCTCCGCGCGAACGTCGACGTCCTGACGATGTCCGCGACGCCCATCCCACGCACCCTGGAGATGGCCGTCACCGGCATCCGCGAGATGTCGACGATCACCACGCCCCCGGAGGAGCGCCACCCGGTGCTCACCTTCGTCGGCCCCTACGAGCAGAAGCAGATCGGCGCCGCGATCCGCCGCGAACTGCTGCGCGAGGGCCAGGTCTTCTACATCCACAACCGGGTCGAGTCCATCGACCGCGCGGCGGCGCGACTGCGCGAGATCGTCCCCGAGGCGCGCATCGCCACCGCCCACGGCCAGATGTCGGAGACGGCGCTGGAGCAGGTCGTCGTCGACTTCTGGGAGAAGAAGTTCGACGTGCTCGTCTCGACGACGATCGTCGAGTCCGGCATCGACATCTCCAACGCCAACACCCTGATCGTGGAGCGAGGCGACACCTTCGGCCTGTCCCAGCTGCACCAGCTGCGCGGCCGCGTAGGCCGTGGCCGCGAACGCGGGTACGCCTACTTCCTGTACCCGCCGGAGAAGCCGCTGACGGAAACGGCCCACGAGCGCCTCGCGACGATCGCCCAGCACACGGAGATGGGCGCGGGCATGTACGTGGCGATGAAGGACCTGGAGATCCGCGGCGCGGGCAACCTGCTCGGCGGCGAACAGTCCGGCCATATCGCGGGCGTCGGCTTCGACCTGTACGTCCGGATGGTCGGCGAGGCCGTCGCGGACTACCGGCGTCAACTGGAGACCGGCGCGATCGAGGAGGAGCCGCCGCTCGAGGTGAAGATCGAGCTGCCCGTCGACGCGCACGTCCCGCACGACTACGCCCCCGGAGAGCGGCTGCGCCTGCAGGCCTACCGGGCCATCGCCTCCGCCAACTCGGAGGACGACGTCAAGGCCGTCCGCGAGGAACTCGTCGACCGGTACGGCAAGTTGCCCGAGCCGGTGGAGAACCTGCTGCTGGTGGCCGGGCTGCGCATGCTGGCACGCGCGTGTGACGTCGGCGAGATCGTCCTCCAGGGCGCCAACATCCGCTTCGCGCCAGTGGAGTTGCGCGAGTCGCAGGAGCTGCGCCTCAAGCGGCTGTACCCGGGGTCCGTCATCAAGCCGGCCGCGCACCAGGTCCTCGTCCCCCGCCCGAAGACCGCGAAGGTCGGCGGCAAGCCGCTGGTCGGGCGGGACCTGCTGGGCTGGGTGGGGGAGTTCCTGGCGACGGTGCTGGGCTCGTAGCTCGTCGTACATGGCTGCCGGCGCAGTTGTGGTCTGGGCCTCCCGACTGCCCCCGCGCGCCCCCTCGCTACGGTGTGCGAGTCCCCGTCAGGGGAATCCGCCCTGTGCGGGGTGGCAGCGGGCAGGCAGAGGGAGGGGCGCGTGAGGCGTCTGAGGGGCGGGGCGGCGGCTGCCGTCGTGCTGATATGCGTGGTGACGGCGGCCGGGTGCACCGAGCAGAGCACCGGATCCGGCGCCGGTTCCACCGGTGCGGGGCCGACGGCAGGCGGCGGGGCGGCGAACGGCGGCGCGGCTGTCGCGGCGGCCGAGTCGCTGACCGTCAAGGGGCGAGCCCCCAAGACCGGCTACGAGCGGGACAGGTTCGGCGCCGCCTGGGCGGACACGGACTCCAACTCCTGCGATACCCGTGACGACATACTCAAGCGCGATCTGAAGGAGGTGAAGTTCACCGGCGGCACCTGCAAGGTGTCCTACGGCGTGCTGGAGTCGGACCCGTACTCCGGGAAGGACGTGACCTACCGGCGGGGCAGCAGCAAGGTCGACATAGATCACGTCGTCGCCCTGTCCGACGCCTGGCAGAAGGGCGCCAAGTACTGGGACGCGAGCAAGCGGATAGCGCTCGCCAATGACCCGCTGAACCTCCTGGCCGTCGACGCGAGCACGAATCGCTCCAAGGGGGACGGCGACACGGCGACATGGCTGCCGCCCAACAAGGCCTACCGGTGCACGTATGTCGCGGCGCAGGTCGCCGTGAAGAAGAAGTACGAGCTGTGGGTCTCCGCGGCGGAGAAGTCCGCGATGGAGGAGGTCCTCAAGACCTGCCCCGACCAGAAACTCCCCACCGGGGGCAACCCGACGAAGGCGCCGGAGCGTTTCCACGCGGGGTGAGTGCTCCGGGCGCCGAACCGCCCCGGACGGCCTGCCCCGGACGGCTCACCCGCCCCGGACGGCCTGCCCTTCGACGCCACTGCGACGTGTGCGGCCACCAGATGCGGCGACTGCCCGCGGGACCGAGTCGCACGGACGAGGACTGGGTGTGTGTATGGTGCTATGCCGTGACCACGGTGGGGTCAGGACCCGGACAGGTGTCCCGGCCCGCATACACGCCCATGAACCAGCGCTGGGAGCGGGCGGCCGGAGATGGGCTGCCTTCCGATGTCTCCCATGCGTACGGGTCCTTCAGCAGGACTCTTTGTGGAATCCAGCGAGACGGCACAACCGCTTCGCCTTACTCGTGGGTTCCGGAGTGGGCCGACGCATGCCCCACCTGTAAGGAAGCCGCGGCTGTCATCGACGAGCGCTGGCCGGTGGCGATGCGAGAGGGCGGACGGGTGCAGAGCACCCCGCCGCCCGACTCGGAGTGGCCGCCCTTCTAAAAGCCACCGTGCGGACCTCGCAACGACTCGGGAAGCATCAGTGAACCCCTTCATAGCCATGGCCGGCACCGGCCTGCTCGTCTACGCCACCGTCACCATCCCGCGCAACATCCGCAAGGCCAGAGCGCAGAAGGACGCTCGGCAGGGCCCCTCCGAGAGCGCGCAGAAACCCCTGGTCATCGACGCGGCCGCGTACGGGCTTGTCCCCGCGGCCCGGCTTGACGTCCGTTTCGCGGGCGCGGATCCGCAGGCCGATGCGGTGGCGGCTGCGGCGGTCGCGGGGGACTGGCGGCAGGCGGCGGCGTATCTGGATGAGGCGGGTCGGGATTGGGATCTGCGCTGGTACCGGCTCGGCATTCTTGCCCATGCGGCCGTTCAGGACGACTCGTGGTTGAGGGCCTGGCGTGCCACCTACCCGTACGATCCGTCCGCCGCTCTCGTGGTTGCCGACGCGTTGGTGGCGTTCGCCGGTGAGGCCCGCGGGGCGAAGCGTGCGAAGCACACCACCGCCGAGCAGTTCCAGGGCTTTCATCAACTGTTGTCCCAGGCGCTGCCCGTCTGTCAGGAGGCTGCTCGGCTGGCTCCGGACGATCCCAGTCCCTGGGTCGCCCAGATCTCCATCGCCCTGGGTCTTGGCTGGTCCCATGAGGACTTCCGCTCGCTGTGGGCGCAGGTCGTCGCTCGCGATCCCCACCATTACGGCGCGCATCTCGCGGCCCTGCAGTACTGGTGTGCCAAGTGGCGCGGTTCGCAGGAGCTGATGTTCGCGTTCGCCGAGGAGGCGGCTGCCACGGCCCCGCCCGGGAGCCTGCTGCCCGTGCTACGCCTGTACGCGGCGTTCGAGCACGGGCTCCAGACGCGCGATCGCTCGGTCTACCAGCAGCCGTTCATGAGGGCGGCCATCGACGCCACCTTGGGTGCCGTCGCCCAGGTTCCGCCGCACCACCACCGGCTTCCCACCGTGCGCCATCTCCTGGCCGACGCCTTGTTCCGCACGGAACGGTATGCGGAGGCGGTCGAGCAGTTCCGTGCGGTCGGCGGCTTTATAGGCAGCGTGCCGTGGAACTACTTCGTCGATCCGGTGGCGGAGTTCGTCCATGCCCGTACGAACACCTTCGTGGAGTGGGAGAAGGCGGGCCGGCCTGCGGCGCCAGCAGGAAGGTGAGGAAAGCGGACCTTCGCTGGCGATGGCTCGTTTCTCCTGCATGTGGATCGAGGCTGACCTACGCCTGGCGGGTGAGCGCATCGGTGCGTATGCCTGCCAGAAAGTGGACGAAGGTGGCGGGGGTGGACGTGAGGGCTATGGCCGGGGTGTCGCTTTCGCGGAGGTGGAGGGTGGTGGAAGTGGAGGCGAGTTCGAGGCAGTCGTTGCCTTCACCGCCGCCGGAGAAGGACGACTTCTGCCACTTGAGAGGGACGGCCATGGCTCTCCTCACAGTTCCTTGACGAGTTTGTGGATGAGGTCACGTGACTGCCCGGTGTCCAGCGACTCCCCCTGAACCCTACGGAAGAGCTTTCGAAAGTGCTCCAGTTGGGCTTCGGAGTCGACGAAGCCCGTGCCGTGCGGGGCATCGCGTACAACGGTGTCCAGGCGTGGAACAGCTCCGCCCACGTACACCATGGCGCTTCCGGCGCCTGCGAAGCCGTCCAGACCGAAGGGGACGACCCGCACACTGATGTGCTTCGCCTCGGACAGCTCCAGGATCCGGGTGAGTTGCGCACGTGAAGCGGATCGGCCGGCGACCCTGATGCGGAGCGCTGCTTCGTGGATCACGGTCTCGTACGGAATGGGCCTGGGCCCTTCGATGACTACCCTTCGCCTCATCCGGTGGCGCACCCGGTGCTCCACCTCGCTCTTCGGGAACTCCGGGTTCATGTAGGAGAAGAGCGCGCGGGCGTAGTCCTCGGTCTGGAAGAGTCCGGGCACATGGATGACCGCTACGTCGTGGCGGAACGTCGCGTGGTGGTCGAGTTCGGCAAGGTCCAGGTAGGCGGCGGGAAGGACACCTCTGTACTCCTCCCACCAGCCACGGGTGCGGTCCGTTGCCATGGCGACCAGCGTGTCGATCAACGCATCGTCGGAACAGGAGTAGTTGGCCGCGAGGCGACGAAGGCGCTCCTCGCTGACGCCTGCGATGCCGGACTCGATCTGGCTCATCTGGACTGAGCTCACCCCCAGCAGCGTTGCGGCCGCGGTCGCCTTCAGCCCTGCGGCGTCCCGGAGTTTGCGCAGCTCGGAACCCAGGCGCGCCTGTCGTGCGGTGGGGTGTCGCCGCGTTGCCATGTGCAGCTCCTCAACTTGCTGGCACGGGTGCCTCATCCGGGTTCAGATTACGGGAACAACTTGCGAGGTCATAACTTTCAGACCTACTGTCAGTGATGAGACGCTCACGTTGCGGAAGTGCACTGCTCCGTCCTGCCATGACGGCTGCGGCAATGCCACCGCACGCAAACTCCCCACCGCATCAGCCGAATTGGAGCTACCCCATGCCCGAAACCGTCCCCATCTCTGATTCCTGGGAGTACTCCCTGTACATCCCCACCGACCCTCGCGCCGTCACTGTCTCCCGCCACACCCTCCGCACGGTCCTGACCGTCCACGGTCTAGTCCCCCTTGCGGACACGGCCGAGCTTCTCGCTTCGGAGTTGGTGTCCAACGCGGTCCTGCACACCAAGGGCCCCGCCTGTCTGCGCCTGCGCTACCGGGACGCTGTCCTCCAGATCGGTGCGTGGGACGCAGACCCCGAGCCTCCCGAGCCCCCACACCGGTTGGAGGAGTTCGGCGATGCCGAGAGCGGTCGGGGGATGGCCCTGGTGCGGGCCTGCTCCGACGTCTGGCATTGGCAGCCGCTGTCCCGCATGGGGCATCGAGGCAAGCTGGTGTGGTGTGAGCTGAAGGCCGGGTAGTTGCCACCGCAGGCTCGGGGAGGAAGCGGACGCACGCGGTCGCCCACGCCACGAGGACGGCCTACCACGCCACGGTGAACGCGGCGAAGGCCACGGCGTGGGCAAGATCGGCGGCCAGTTCCTGGCGAACGCGGCACGCAACGCACGAGGCCCCCGAGCTCGGTGAGGGAGGTGTTCGAAGTCTCATCTCATCGGCGCGGGAGCCTCGGTGGTCCCTGTCCTCGGTAAACGCATGGACCTGGCGGCTTGTCCGAGCGGCAGCCTGGCCTACGTTTCAAGCAATGAGGAAAAGCGGAGTCAAGCCGGGAGGTCTTCGCGGCATATGCCCTGCCTGGCGCGCTGCGGTCGGCGTGAGTCAGGCATGAGTCAGGCAGCTGCCTTCAGCGACGAAACGACCTGCTCCGCCAGCTTCTTGGCGCTGGCGGAGCCATTGTCGGCACCGTCCGTGGAGAGGACGCTGACGACGGCCGTGCCGACTCGGACGGCGATGAGGGTGGTACCGGATTCCCAGGCGGCGTCGGTGAGGGTGACGGTGTAGGCGTCGTCGCCGAGACCGGGGCTGGCGGTGCCGGTGATCTTCACCGTGGACTTGGTGTCGGCGTCGGGATAGCTGGGGCAGGCCGCGACGACCTTCGTCAGGGCCGTCATCACCTCGGTCGAGGTGGTGCCCCGGTAGACGTCGACCTCCTGGTCGAGTTCGGAGGACGTGTTCTTGTCGACGTACGAGTTCTGCGCGAACGACACCCCTTCTATGCCGCTGAGGTCGATCCAGCCGGTACTGCCGAAGCGCGTGCAGTCGGACTTGGCGGCGATCCGGGTGGCCGGGGCTCTGTAGGTGTCACCGGTGTCCCGGGTGGCCTCGGGGTCCACGGCGAACCCGGCTGGGAAGTACGTCGCAGGCGCCAATGTCTTCTTGAGCTGCGTGCCCGTCAGCAGGCCCTCGTTGGGGTCCTTCGCCTTCGCCGGAGCCGGGGAGGCGGTGGTGGCCTTGGCCGTGCCGTCCGAGGAGCACGCGGTGGCGGTCAGGGCAAGGGGGAGGGCCGCTACCGCCAGAAGCTGGGCGGTACGGGACGGGAGGCGCATAGGAGTCCTTGAGAAAGAAAGAGTGCTGGCCTGGCCGGAATGTGACTGGGGCCAGGCCGACCATAAGGAGGCTATGGAAACAGCGAACTCTCGGTTTGCTCAAAGGATGATCAAAAATTGCACGTCCGTACTCCGGGGGTGTGCGGGACGGTTCAGGTTCGCTGTTCCCCCGCCGCCTTCGCGCGGACAAGACGAGGTCACCGCCCGTACGGATAACCCTGTTGATACGTCGGCTGTCCCTGAGGGGGCATGGCCGTCCCGTATGCCTGCGGTTGGGCGGTCGGGAGCCTCTTGTCGAAGATCGCGAACAGCAGCAGCCCCGTCGCCGTCAGAAGGCTCACCATGACGGTGATGCCGAGGTACGGGTCCCCGTCGCCGTCAGCCGTGATCACCGCCCATGGCAGGGTCACGCACTCGTACAGCGCGAACGAGGCGAAGGCCGCCCAGTCCGAGGAGTGTCCGCGGCGGATCGCCACGTAGAGGAAGGGCGCCCAGACCAGCAGGCCCAGAGAGCCCCACACCAGAAGTCCCCAGGCGAGCCGTTGGCCCCAGCCGCCCGGCAGCCGTCTCTCCGCGTTTGCCGTCGTCGGCGTCGTCATGTCGCCCCCCAAGTAAGCAGAGGGTCAGGGTAGGGCACCGGCGGGCTCTGCTGGGCCGTCGCTTCTTTACTGTGACATGGGCGAATCTTGTGGCTATGGGGGAGCCGTGTTTCCCGATCGCTGGGGTGGCGCGGGTTACGGTGCGATCCGTCCGATGGGACGTCGAGTCGGTACCGTATCGTCGCACCGGGCCAGGGACTTCAGCCTGACACAGGCACATGCGGCGACAACGCCGTACATATGGATCAACGATGGGGTGGGGATGGCCGAGCACCGGCAGTCCAGGAAGCGCAGATACATCACGTGGGGCGTGGCCGGTGCGGCCGTCCTCGCGGGGGCCGGGATAGCGGCGCAGACCTCGATGGCGGCCACCACCTGGCCCGCCCAGAAGACGTACACCGGGCGCGCCTTCGACGCCTGCACCGCGCCCTCGCTGGCCGCGATGAAGGCATGGAAGACCGACGGGTACTACAGCGGCGCCGCCGTCTACGTCGGCGGCAAGAACCGGGGCTGCGCGCAGCCCAACCTGACCGCGTCCTGGGTGAAGTCGGTCAACACGGTCGGCTGGAAGCTGATCCCGCTCTACGTCGGCGCCCAGCCGCCCTGCCAGACCGGCTCCAGCCCCGAGAAGATCACCGCCGCCACGGCCACCTCCCTCGGCGCGACGGACGGCGCGGACGCGGTCGCGAAGGCCTCGGCACTGGGCATGAAGGCCGGCAGCCCGATCTACCTCGACATGGAGGCGTACGACATCACCAACAAGGCGTGCAACGACGCCGTGCTGGCGTACGTCCGCTCCTTCACCAAGACGCTGCGCGCCAAGATCTACCGGGGCGGCTACTACGGCTTCAGCAGCTCCAGCGCCAAGGCGATCGCCACCGCGACGAACAAGACGGACCTGCCGGGCAACCTCTGGTACGCGCTGTGGGACAAGAAGGACACCACGACCACCGACTGGCCGTGGGGCGCCACCCAGTTCACGAACCACAGCCGCGGCCACCAGTACATGGTCAACAGCAAGGAGACCCGCGGCGGTTACACGATCACCGTGGACCGCGACACGTGGGACGCCCCGGTCGCCATCGTCGGCTGAACCGGATGACCTGAGGTGTGAGGCGTCACGCGTCACGCGTGAGGTGTGACGCGTGAGGAAGGGGCGGGGCATGAGGATCGTCTTCGCGGGGGCCGTGGCCGGCGCGGCCCTGCGCTCGCCCGTCGCCAGGGTGGGCTTCGCGGCGCTGCCCGTCCTCAGCCTGGGTCTGTTGTGCCCCGTCCCGTCCCTCGTCCTGGCCCTGCGCCGGCGCTCCCGGGCCGACTGGTCGGCCTTCGTCGCCTTCAGCGCGGTGCTGGCCGCCTGGATCACCGAGCTGGCACTGACCCCCGTCGACACCCACGGGACGCTCTTCGGGCTCGACCTGCTGCTGATCGCCCTGTCGACGGCCGGCGCCGCCACGCACGCGTGGCGGGCCTGGCCGCAGCGGCCGGCCGGGGCGTACGGCGACTGGGCGAGTAAGTCAGTAGGGGAGTAGGGGAGTAGGGGAGTAGGGGGTAGCCGGGGTGAGCAAGCAGGTCAGGCAGGTGTCCCAGAGGCGTTCGGCGCGAGCGGCCCGTGAGGCGGACTGGGCGAGCGAAGGGCGGGCGTTCGCTCTCGGGCGTGCCGCCGCCACCTGGCTGCGCGCCCTGCGCGGACGCACCCTCGCCCTCACCGCTGGCGCACTCGTGGCCGCGGCCGCCCTCACCGTGACCGCCGTCCTCCTCTTCTCCTCCCACGACGACCGTCCCCCTGTCCCCGACACCCGCGCCCGTGCCTACACGGACGTCGACGCCTGCCTCCTCACCGGCGACAAGGGCGTCACGGCCGACGCCACCGCGGCCGCCGTCTGGCAGGGCATGCAGGACGCGTCCCTGAAGACGCACGCGCGCGTGAGCTATGCGCCGGTGACCGGCGAACAGAGCACCGGCAACGCCCGTCCCTTCCTCAACGGCCTTCTTCAGCGTTCCTGCGACGTCGTACTCGCCGTGGGAAACCCTGAGGTCACGGCGGCGAAGATGACAGCACCGCAGTACAAGAAGGTGGAGTTCCTCCTCGTCGGCGCTGCCACGCGCGCGGGCGCGAACGTACGTACGGTGGCCGCGGGCGACGGCCTGCGCGCCGGCATCGCGGACGCGGTCGAGCACGCGGTGGACGCGCGCGGCTGATTCCTCGCACCGGCGAGCGGGACCCGCGTGGGCGCGGCGGTGCCCGAAGTCCTGGTGAATCGTTGGTCGAATGGGTTGGCCCCAGCCGTCCCACTGCCTACCATCGATCACCGCAAGACTTTGTGCGCCCGCCCGTCGCCCGACCACCACCCCTGGTGGAGGCGCTGCGCGCCGTACCTGTTATTGCAATCTCCGACCGGGAGGTTCCCTTGCACCGCCGCCGTCGCACCGCGCTCCTGCTGTCCGCCGCGATCCTGGCGGCCCCCCTCCTCTCCGCCTGCGGGAACGACACGCATCCCGGCGCGGCGGCCGTCGTAGGCGGCCAGCGGATCTCCGTCGCGCAGCTGGAGAGCCGGGTGAACGAGGTGCGCACGGCCCAGCGCGCCGCGGTCAAGGACGACGCGCAGTACGCGCAGGCCATCGCCCAGACCGGCACCCTCACCCGCGACACCCTGCACGGCATGGTCCTCGACCAGGTGCTGCACCGCGCCGCCGCGGACGCGGGCGTCACCGTCAGCCGCCGCGAGGTCCAGCAGATGCGGGCCGGCCTGGAACAGCAGGCCGGCGGCGCGCAGGGCCTGGAAACGGCGTGGCTCCAGCAGTACGGCATCCCGCCGCAGCGCCTCGACGAGAACCTCCGCCTCCAACTGGAGGCCCAGAAACTCGCCACCGAGCTCGGCACGAACACCAACCAGGCCCCGTTCTGGAACGCTCTGTCCAAGGCGTCCAAGGCCCTCGGTGTCGACCTCAACCCGCGCTACGGCAGCTGGGACGCGCAGAAGGTGGCCCGCGTCGACGCGAAGACGCCCTGGGTGCGGGAGATCACCACGGCCGGCACGCAGCAGACGACGTGACGGCACAGCCCTGACGGACGCCGACAGGCGCTGACCGACGCCGACAGGCCCCGGACGGGCACTGACCGACACCGAGCGGCCCCGGACGGGCACTGACCGACACCGAGAGGCCTCGGACGGGGGCCGACAGGCCCTGACCGACGCGACAGGCGCTGGCGCGGACCCCGCGCCGGGCCGGTATGACTTATCCACCGGGCCTGTGGACAACTCGTGGGGCCGTCGGCGGGTGTGGGTTACGTTCGAGGTGTGAACGCATCCAGCCCGTCGAGCCCATCCAGCCCGTCCAGCGAGCCCGTCGGCGGTCCCGCCGTCGCCGCCGGCCGCATCGTCCTGCTCACCACCAGCCACCGCGTCGCCCCCGGTCTGCTGTCCTGGCCCGCCTGGCAGGTTCTGCGCGCGGCGGACCGGGTGCTGTGCGCGGACGGCGCGCATCCGCAGCTGCCCTATCTGCGGGACGCGGGCATAACGGTCGAGGAGGCCTCCCCGACCGCCGAGGACATCGTCGCCGCCTGCGCCGGCGGCCGCACGCTCGTGGTCGTGGCCACCGGCGAGGGCGAACCGGCGCTCACCGACGGTCTGGCCCGCCTGGCGGGCTCCGGCCGGGTGTCGATGCCCGAGCTGGAACTCCTCCCCGCCTCCTACGACCTTCCCGGCGCCCGGCTCCTCGACCTCGTCCAGGTCATGGACCGCATCCGCGCCGAGTGCCCGTGGTCCTCCCAGCAGACCCACAAGGGCCTGGCGAAGTACGCGGTGGAGGAGTCCTACGAACTGGTCGAGGCGATCGAGGACGGCGACTACGACGAACTCCGCGAGGAACTGGGCGACGTCCTGCTCCAGGTCGTCTTCCACGCCCGTATCGCCGAGGAGGACGAGGAGTCCCCGTTCTCCGTCGACGACGTCGCGGGCACGATCGTCGCCAAGCTCATCCACCGCCACCCCCATGTCTTCGGCGACGCCACCGCCACGACCCCGGAAGAGGTGAAGGAGCACTGGCTGCGCACGAAGGCGGCCGAGAAGCGGCGGGAGTCGGTGACGGACGGCGTCCCTCTCCACCAGCCGGGCCTGGCCCTCGCCGCGAAGCTGGCCTCCCGGGCCCGGACGGCCGGCCTGAACGTGCCACTGCCGACGGCCGAGGGCTCGGGCACGGCCGCGGACGCCACGGCCGCGGACGCCACGACCGCGGACGCCACGGGCGTGGAGACCGACGGCCTGAGCACCAAGGGCAGAGGGTTCGAGGGCAGAGACGCCGAGGGCAGAGTGTTCGCGGGCAGCGGCGCCGAGGGCGGGGACACGGAGCACATAGGCGCGGAAGGCATCGGTTACGAGTTGCTGGCCCTCGCCGCGCGGGCGGAAGCGGAGGGCGTGGACCCGGAGGCGGCTCTGCGGGCGGCGGCGCGGGCCTATCGGGACGCGATCCGGGCGACCGAAGGGGTGGTGGGTTAGTACGGTGGTCTCCTGAGCGGGCTGCGGGGCGCGGGGGGCTTGTATGGGCAGGGAAGACGAGTTGGACGAGCTGGACGAGCTGGCCTCCAAGGGCGCCGAGGTGCTGGAGGCGGGGCTGCGATCGGAGCAGCGGGAGACGGTGCGCTGGGCGTTCCGGAAGTGGCTCGCGGACCACACGTCCACCTCGCTGGACCGGATCCTCGCCCCTCTCCCGCCCGACAAGTCCCGGCACTTCAAGGTCGGTTACTTCCGCGGCTACTTCCGTGAGGCCCTCTCCGGCACGGGAGGCCAGGAAGCGGCGGCAGACCTGCGGGCGCTGATGGCCGACCTGCCGGAGCTCCAGCAGCCGACCGAGACCGAGTCCGGCTCCGCGGCCGACACCGTCCCCGGATTCCCTACGGGCGACAACGTCCCCGCATTCCCTATGGGCGACACTGTCCCCGGGATCCCTCCGGGCGACATCGTCGGCTTCTACGGCGGGGACTACCGCGGCCCCGTCGTGGGCGTCCTGAACCAGACGACCTACGCCTCGCCGCCCGGCGTCTTCATCGTGCCGGACCCCGGCAACTGGCCCGCGGTGGAGGACGCCGACCCGGTGACGCTCGGCGTCCGGCCCACCGAGCGGCACTACGGGGACCCCGGCCTGCCGCCGTATGTTCCCCGTGATCTCGATGAGCGGCTGCGCGGCTGGAGCGCGCAGTACCGGCTGCTGGTGATCACGGGCGGACCGCTCACGGGCAAGTCGAGGACGGCCTGGGCCGCCGTGGTCGGCGACCTGGACCCCCGCGCCCGGGTGTACGCGCCCGCCCACGGCACCGACCTGCGCGGACTGCCTGCCCTGCTGCGCGGTCGGCAGGGCACGTACGTGCTGTGGCTGGACGAGTTGGAGCACCACCTCGGCGAACACGGGCTGACCCTGGGTCTGCTGGCCGAGCTGAAGGCGCTGGGCGTCCCGGTGGTGGCCACGATGAGCGACGACGCGTACGAAACGCGCCGCTTCGCGCCCGGACCGGCGTCCCAGGTGCTCAGTCTGGCCCGTTCGGAGCCGGTGAGCTCCACGTGGACCCCCCAGGAGCTGGGCCGGCTCCGCGCCGCGTTCGACGCCCGGCTCGACGAGGCCGAGCGGTGGCGCGGCTCGACCGGAGTCACCCAGTACCTGGCCATCGGCGCGGAACTCAGGGAACTGTGGCACCGCTCCGGCCTCTCCAACAGCCGTCACCCGTACGGGAATCTGCTGATCCGGGCCGCGACGGACCTGGCCCGCTGCGGGGTCACCGGCGACATCCCCCGGCGGCTGCTGCACGAGGCCTGCCAGTGCTATACGGCGCGGCAGCCGGCCGGGCGGCTGGAGCGGCAGTCGTTCCAGGAGGCGCTGGACTGGGCCCGGCAACTGCGCCACGACGTCACCGGGTTGCTGGTGCCCGGAGCGCCGCGTCGGGTGGGGGACAGCGACGAGACCTGGCGGCCGTACGGCTCACTCGTCGTCGACGCCGAGCGGGCCTCGTCGGGGACGGGCATACCGATCGCCGTCTGGCGCTGCGCGCTGGCGGGCACGGCGTACGACGCCGAGGTGCACCGCAATGTGCGGACGACCGCGCACGCCGTCTTCGCGGTCCGCGCGGAGGACGGCGACGCCGAGGCCATGCACATGCTCGGCCTGCTCGCCGAGGACAACGAGGACGAGGCCACGGCGCTGGAGTGGTTCCGCAAGGCCGTGGACGCGGGCAAGAAGGAGCTGTCCGGGCGGCTCGGCGCGCTGCTGCTGGCGAGGGGAGAGGCGGAACAGGCGCTGCCGTACCTGCGGGCGGCGGCGGAGCAGAAGCCGGGCGGCCAGGAGCTGAGGCTGGTCGGCGAGGCCCATCTGGCGCTGGCCGAGCAGGCGCTGCGCGAGGCCGTGAGCGGGGGTGACATGGCGGCGGCACACCGGCTGGGCGATCTGCTGCTCGGGCGGGGTGAGCTGAGCCAGGCGGCGTCCTACTACATGGAGGCCGAGACGCAGGGGTACGCCCCGGTCGCCCGCAGTGTGGCCGTCTACTTCCTGTTGCGCCATGAGACCGAGATCGCGGAGGTGCTGCTCACCCGTGCCGCCGCAGCGGGCGACGAGGAGGCCACCCGTCTGCTGAACGACGCGCAGGAGCCGAGCGGGAGCCTGATGGACGCCGCGGCGTACTTCGCGTCCGGTCACCCGCTGGACGCCGCCCACCTCGGGGCCGTGACGGAGAAGGCGGGGTTTCCGGAGCAGGCCCGCGGTCACTACGAACAGGGGTGTGCCAACGGTGACGCCTACGCCGCCTACCGCCTGGCGTCCCTCCTCGACAAGCAGAACGATCCCGCCGAAGCCGTCCTCTGGTACGGCAAAGCCGCCGACATGGGGCACCCGGGTGCGATGAAGGCGCTCGCAGAGCACGCCGGGAACCCCGCTACCGTCGAGGAGTGACCAACCAGCCCCACCCCCCGACCGACCCGCCGGCCCACGCCCCGACCGACCCGCCGACCCACGCCCCGGCCGCCCCCCCGACCGACGTCCCGTCCGCTCCCGCCCTCTTCACCTGGGAGTTCGCCACCGACCCCTACCCCGCCTACGCCTGGCTGCGCGAGCACGCGCCCGTGCACCGCACCCGGCTGCCCAGCGGGGTCGAGGCCTGGCTGGTCACCCGTTACGCCGACGCGAAACAGGCCCTCGCCGACCAGCGGCTGTCCAAGAACCCCGCGCATCACGACGAGCCCGCCCACGCCAAGGGCAAGACCGGCATTCCCGGTGAGCGCAAGGCCGAGCTGATGACGCATCTGCTCAACATCGACCCGCCGGACCACACCCGGCTGCGACGGCTCGTCAGCAAGGCGTTCACGCCGCGCCGGGTCGCCGAGTTCGCGCCCCGCGTCCAGGAGTTGACGGACCGGCTGATCGACGGGTTCACCGCCCGGGGAGAGGCGGACCTCATCCACGACTTCGCCTTCCCCCTCCCCATCTACGCCATCTGCGACCTGCTGGGCGTTCCCCGCGAGGACCAGGACGACTTCCGCGACTGGGCGGGGATGATGATCCGGCACGGCGGCGGGCCCCGCGGCGGGGTCGCGCGGTCGGTGAAGAAGATGCGCGGCT
Source organism: Streptomyces sp. NPDC050121 (assembly GCF_044460385.1). Classification (NCBI taxonomy): domain Bacteria; kingdom Bacillati; phylum Actinomycetota; class Actinomycetes; order Kitasatosporales; family Streptomycetaceae; genus Streptomyces; species Streptomyces sp. NPDC050121. Next base: position 99,212 of record NZ_JBITJV010000025.1, read on the forward strand.
ACCTGCTGGAGCTGATCCACCGCAAGCGCGCCGAGCTCCCCGCCGACCCGGCCCCCGGCGAGGACCTCATCTCGGGCCTGATCCGCGCCTCCGACCACGGTGAGCACCTCACCGAGAACGAGGCCGCGGCCATGGCCTTCATCCTTCTCTTCGCCGGCTTCGAGACCACCGTCAACCTGATCGGCAACGGCCTCCACGCCCTGCTTTCCCACCCGGAGCAGCGGGCGCGGTTGCAGGCATCCCTCGCGTCCGGGCAGCGGGACCTGCTGGAGACCGGCGTGGAGGAACTCCTGCGCTACGACGGTCCCGTGGAGCTCGCCACCTGGCGGTTCGCGACCGAGCCACTCAGCATCGGCGGGCAGGACATCGCGCCCGGCGACCCCGTGCTCGTCGTCCTGGCGGCCGCCGACCGCGACCCGGCCCGCTTCACGGACCCCGACACGCTCGATCTCTCCCGCCGTGACAACCAGCATCTCGGCTACGGCCACGGCATCCACTACTGCCTGGGGGCCCCGCTGGCCCGGCTGGAGGGACAGACGGCGCTGGCCACGCTCCTGACCCGGCTGCCCGACCTTCGACCGGCCGTGGATCCGGCGGACTTGAGGTGGCGTGGCGGGCTCATCATGCGGGGCCTGCGGACCTTGCCGGTGGAGTTCACGCCTGTGCACGGCGAGGGCAATCCGACCGCACTCTGAGCGCACTCTGGGCGCACTCTGGGCGCATTCCTGATCGCACGTCAGCCGGAGTGTGACCATTCGGGGAAGTGAAGGTGAGCGATCCTCAAGTCTGTGATCTTCACGTGATCTGCGCGGCATTAACTTGTGACAAGTGATCGTCTGCCGATACGTTCACTCGTCAGCGCGACGCGTCAGTCTCACCCGCCGCGCTGGTACTGCTGTCCAGAGAAAGGCCCCTCGCATGCTCTCCGGGAACGGTCGACACCGTCGCCCCCGCCAGGCCCCGGCGCTGCTCGTCGCGGCCGGAGTGACGGGCTCCGCCATCGCCATCCCGCTGCTCGCCGCCTCGGGCGCGAGTGCCGCCGACGGCACGGTGTGGGACAAGGTGGCGCAGTGCGAGACCGGCGGCTCGTGGAGCGCCGACAAGGGCGACGGCGAGTACGGCGGCCTGAGTCTCACCCAGAAGCAGTGGGAGACGTACGGGGGGCTCGACTATGCGACGCGCCCCGACCTGGCCAGCCGCAACCAGCAGATCGCGGTGGCGCAGAAACTGCTCGCGGCCGAGAACATCGGCGCCTGGGGCACCTGTGGGCTGACCTCCGGGCTCACCCGGGCGAACGGCGCGCTGAACGTGGACACCGGCGTGGCGGACGACTCGTCCGACTCGTCGGCCTCCTCCGGATTGTCCGACCTGTCCAGGGGGCTGTCGGGGTCGTCGGGATCGTCCGGCTCCACGGGTTCCTCGAACTCTTCGGGCAGCGGTGACGGTTCGACCGGTTCGACTGGTTCCTCCGGCTCGTCCGGCTCGTCTGGGTCGTCTGACTCGTCCGGCAATTCATCGAGTTCACCCTCCGCGTCGCCTTCGTCCCCTTCGTCCCCCTCGTCCTCTTCCTCCACCGGTGCGGGCGGCTCCACCGGCGCCGGCGCGTCCGACGGCTCCGGCGGCCAGGGTGACGCGCAGGCGACCGGCGGCTCACCCGCCGGGGCCCCGGAAGCGGACGATCCGGACAAGTCGGTCCAGGATGCGGGCTCTTGGAGCCTCGTCGACACCGGCTCCCTCGGCTCGGGCCGACACCGCGGCGCCACCGCCGAGGAGAACACGACCAAGAGCGCCGCCGCCGACCGTGCCGCCGCCGTCGACGGCGCCACGACCGCCTCCGCCGGCCGGCACGCCGCGGCCACCTACGTCGTCCAGGAGGGCGACTCGCTCGCCTCCATCGCCGACTCCCTTGGCCTCGACGGCGGATGGCGCGCCCTCTATGCCGAGAACAAGGGCCTCATCGGCGCCGACCCGAGCGACATCGTCCCCGGTCAGACCCTCGACACAGGGGTTGAATAGGGCGCAAAACCCAAGAAAAACAGCGGGAGTTCACGTCATACTTCGCGCCGAATGTCCGGTTTGGTGAAAGTGTGGGATGAGTCTCAGAAGCCCTGATCGTCTTTGAAATTCCGCGGATCGCGTGTCTACGGTCGTCCCGCTCGGCAACCCGAGCCCCGGCCGTCGCAACGCCGAATCCTGCCAGTGGCAGCCCGGGAACAGTCGTCGCGTCAAGCGCCGTAGGCAGGAGCGGGGGACCCAAGGTAAGCGCCGCACCGGGCAGTTGACCGGAGCGGCTTGGGGTGAAGCCGCGCCTCGTGAAAGCGAGAGCGTGGCCGGGCAACTCAACCGGCCCGAACCCGACAGCTCACCTCGCAGGCGTCGGTGAGGGGATCCACCATGCTGTTTTCGGGCAAGGGCAAGCACCGTCGTCCGTCCAAGGCCACCCGCGTCGCCGCGCTGGCCGGCGTCACCGGCGTCGCCATCGCCGCCCCGCTGATGGCGGCAGGCAACGCCTCCGCCGCCACCGCCTCCGAGTGGGACGCGGTCGCCCAGTGCGAGTCCGGCGGCAACTGGTCCATCAACACCGGCAACGGCTACTACGGCGGCCTGCAGTTCTCCGCCTCCACCTGGGCCGCCTACGGCGGTACGCAGTACGCCGCGCAGGCCAACCAGGCCTCCAAGTCGCAGCAGATCGCCGTCGCCGAGAAGGTCCTCGCCTCCCAGGGCAAGGGCGCCTGGCCGGTCTGCGGCACGGGCCTGTCCGGCGCCGCCTACAACGGCAGCAGCTCCTCCGGCTCGTCGAGCAGCACCGGCGGCTCCGGCTCCAGCAGCGCCGGCACCCGCTCGACCGGGAACCAGAGCGCCTCCCGCTCCACCGACCGCCCGGCCGCCTCCAAGACGGTCACCACGCCGACCGGCAAGAAGGTCAAGAAGGGCGACGGCGAGTACAAGGTCGTCAAGGGCGACACCCTCAGCTCCATAGCCGAGAAGCACAAGGTCAAGGGCGGCTGGCAGAAGCTGTTCCAGCTGAACAAGGACATCGTCGCGGACGCCGACCTCATCTACCCGGGTCAGCAGCTGCACCTGAAGTGATCCCCGGCTCCCAGAGCGGACCCAGAGAAGCCACAGCACCCTCACATCCGAGGTCGGCACACTGAAGACCTCGTGAGGGTCACCCCCCGTCCCCACGGGCTCCCCGCTCCGGTGCGTGTTCCCCCGTACGCACCGGAGCGGGGTTTCTCTTTGCCCGCTCGCCTCGCCCTCGTTCGCCGCGCCCTCGTTCGCCTCGCCCCCGTTCGGCTCGCTGCCGCTCGGCTCGCCCCTGTTCGGCTCGCTGCCGTTCGCCTCGCCCCTGTTCGGCTCGCTGCCGTTCGCCTCGCCCCTGTTCGGCTCGCTGCCGCTCGGCTCGCTGCCCTCTCTCCCCGCCGCCCGTTTGCCTCGCGCGCTTTCTTCGCCTGTTTGTCACCCGCTCTTTGTTCCGAGCGGGAACAATGTGTACGGTCAGTTCGTCCACAGGGCGGTCGGTCGGCTGCCGACGCCCGTCGGGCGGTTAGGCTCTAGTCGCAAGGCCCACGGGCCCCGCACTCTCAGCGTCACATCCCAAGAAGGAGATGCTCGTGCCGTCCATCGACGTCGTCGTAGCCCGGGAAATCCTCGACTCGCGAGGGAACCCCACCGTCGAGGTCGAGGTCGGCCTCGACGACGGCAGCACCGGTCGTGCCGCCGTCCCGTCCGGCGCCTCCACCGGCGCCTTCGAGGCCATCGAGCTGCGCGACGGTGACCCGAACCGCTACCAGGGCAAGGGTGTCGAGAAGGCCGTCCTCGCCGTCATCGAGCAGATCGGCCCGGAGCTCGTCGGCTACGACGCCACCGAGCAGCGTCTGATCGACCAGGCCATGTTCGACCTGGACGCCACCGACAACAAGGGCTCGCTCGGCGCCAACGCCATCCTCGGCGTCTCCCTCGCCGTCGCCCACGCCGCCTCCGAGGCCAGCGACCTCCCGCTCTTCCGCTACCTGGGCGGCCCCAACGCGCACCTGCTGCCGGTGCCGATGATGAACATCCTGAACGGCGGCTCGCACGCCGACTCCAATGTGGACATCCAGGAGTTCATGATCGCCCCGATCGGCGCGGAGTCCTTCTCCGAGGCCCTGCGCTGGGGCACCGAGGTCTACCACACCCTCAAGAAGGTGCTGAAGGCCAAGGGCCTGTCCACCGGCCTCGGCGACGAGGGCGGCTTCGCCCCGAACCTCGGCTCCAACCGCGAGGCCCTCGACCTCATCCTCGAGGCCATCAAGGAAGCCGGTTACGCGCCGGGCGAGCAGATCGCGCTCGCGCTCGACGTCGCCGCGTCCGAGTTCTACAAGGACGGCGTGTACGAGTTCGAGGGCAAGTCCCGCTCGGCCGCGGAGATGACCGAGTACTACGAGGAGCTCGTGGCGGCCTACCCGCTCGTCTCCATCGAGGACCCGCTGTTCGAGGACGACTGGGCCGGCTGGAAGGTCCTCACCGACAAGCTCGGCGACAAGGTCCAGATCGTCGGCGACGACCTGTTCGTCACCAACCCCGAGCGTCTCGCCCGCGGCATCGAGGAGGGCGCCGCGAACGCCCTGCTCGTCAAGGTGAACCAGATCGGCTCGCTCACCGAGACGCTGGACGCCGTCGAGCTGGCCCAGCGCAGCGGCTTCAAGTGCATGATGTCGCACCGCTCCGGCGAGACCGAGGACGTCACCATCGCCGACCTCGCCGTCGCCACCAACTGCGGCCAGATCAAGACCGGCGCCCCGGCCCGCTCCGAGCGCGTCGCCAAGTACAACCAGCTGCTGCGCATCGAGGAGATCCTCGACGACGCCGCGGTGTACGCGGGCCGCTCGGCCTTCCCCCGGTTTCGCTCCGCGAACCAGTAGGCACAGCGCTCCGCGAACTGACAAGCACAGCAAGGGCTGACCCTTACGGGGTCAAGCCTTAGCCAGTCGTACGTACGTCCCCGTACTCGGTCCCGTACCGTGTGCGGGGACGTACGCACATGGGAGACGGGAGGCGGGGGAACATGGCCGCGAAGGACCGGGACCGGTTCTCCACCGCGACGAGGATCAAGCTGCTCGGGGAGCAGACCGCGGCCCGCGTCTACCGCTCCCAGACCAAACGCCAGGCCCGCCGCTCCCGCCTCACCGGCCGCGCCGCGCTGCTCGCCCTCGTCCTGTGCACGCTGATCGTCGCCCTGGCCTACCCCATGCGCCAGTACGTCTCCCAGCGCGCCGAGATCGCCGACCTGGAGCGCGAGAAGCAGCAGGCCGGCGAACGCGTCGAGCAGCTGCGCGACCTCAAGGCGCGCTGGCAGGACGACGCGTACGCCGAGCAGCAGATCCGGCAGCGCCTGCACTATGTGCTGCCGGGGGAGACCGGCTACATCGTGATCGACCCGGACGCGGCCAAGCAGTCCCGCGCCGACCTCGGGGCGGCCGACCGCCCCTGGTACACGAACGTCTGGGACGGCGTCGACAAGTCGGACGCCGCCGACCACTGAACCGACAGAGAGACAACCCCGGAAGTATGGAAACTCCCCCGCCGACCACCCCGCGCACCGAGCCCACCGACGCGGATGTAGAGGCCTTCAAGCAGCAGCTCGGACGCCCGCCGCGCGGCCTGCGCGCGATCGCGCATCGCTGCCCGTGCGGTCAGCCGGACGTCGTCGAGACGGCCCCCCGCCTGCCCGACGGCACCCCCTTCCCGACGCTGTACTACCTGACGTGCCCGAAGGCCAACTCGGCGATCGGCACGCTCGAGGCGAACGGCGTGATGAAGGAGATGACGGAGCGGCTGCAGGCCGACCCGGAGCTGGCCGCCTCCTACCGTGCCGCGCACGAGGACTACATCCGGCGCCGGGACGAGATCGAGGAGCTGAGGAACTTCCCCAGCGCGGGCGGCATGCCGGACCGGGTGAAGTGCCTGCACGTCCTCGTGGCGCACTCCCTGGCGGCCGGCCCGGGCGTGAACCCGCTCGGCGACGAGGCCCTGGCGATGCTTCCGCAGTGGTGGCGCAAGGGGGCCTGTGTGACGCCCTCCGGGCCGCAGACCGGCGAGGGATGGCAGGTGGACGTCTCCGAGGACGGCGCGGGCCACTTCGCCTTCAGGCCCGTCGACCAGGACGCGAAGCCGGGCGAGGGGGACGCGCAGTGAGCCGTGTCGCCGCCGTCGACTGCGGTACGAACTCGATCCGTCTCCTCGTCGCCGACGCCGACCCGGTCACGGGTGAACTGGTCGAGCTGGACCGCCGGATGACGATCGTCCGTCTCGGCCAGGGCGTCGACCGCACCGGCCGGCTCGCGCCCGAGGCGCTGGAGCGGACCTTCGCCGCCTGCCGCGAGTACGCGGCCGTCATCAAGGAACTGGGCGCGCAGCGGGTGCGCTTCGTCGCCACCTCCGCCTCCCGGGACGCCGAGAACCGCGACGAGTTCGTGCGCGGTGTGCTGGACATCCTGGGCGTCGAGCCCGAGGTCGTCACCGGCGACCAGGAGGCCGAGTTCTCCTTCACCGGCGCGACGAAGGAGCTGGCGGGCCGCGACGACCTCACCAAGCCCTACCTGGTGGTGGACATCGGTGGCGGCTCGACCGAGTTCGTCGTGGGCGAGGAGCACGTACAGGCCGCCCGCTCGGTCGACGTCGGCTGTGTGCGGATGACGGAGCGGCACCTGGTCGTGGACGGCGTGGTCGCCGACCCGCCGACGTCCGAGCAGGTCGCGGCGATGCGCGCCGACATCGAGGCGGCCCTCGACCTCGCCGAGGAGACGGTTCCGCTGCGCGCGGCGCACACCCTGGTCGGCCTGGCCGGCTCGGTGACGACGGTCTCGGCGATCGCCCAGAACCTCCCCGAGTACGACTCGGCGGCCATCCACCACTCCCGCGTCCCGCGCGACAAGGTCCGCGAGATCACCGAGTGGCTGCTGCGCTCCACGCACGCCGAGCGCGCGGCGGTCGGCGCGATGCACCCGGGCCGGGTCGACGTGATCGCGGCGGGCGCCCTCGTCCTCCTGTCGATCATGGAGCGGATCGGCGCGGAGGAGGTCGTGGTGAGCGAGCACGACATCCTCGACGGCATCGCGTTCAAGGTGGCGGAGGACGCCGAGCAGGCGTGAGAGCGGCGGGGGCACGGGGTGAAACCCTGGGGAAGCGGGCCCTCGGGGGCACTCTGCTGAGCAGCGCGAATGACGCATGAGCGGGCCGGGAGGCCGGTGCGAGGCCCCGAAACGGTTCTCCGCGACAGGCCGCCGGAAAACTTCGTGAAGTTCTTCACAAGGAATTCGGCCCTGTCGGAGGATGAAGTGAGTCCGGTTGACCCTTCCGGGGGCCCGACACCTGTGTGAACGTGTTCAAAAGAGGCAGCCGCGGACGTTTCGCGGCCGGGCCCGACGGCGCTTCCGTGCCCGCCTCACGGAGGGCTTCCAGGCCCGGAGAGGCAGCTCACGCGGCATTGACAACGGCACCCCGAGTACACAGGTTCCGGTTCCGCGCCATGACGTGGATCACGCGAGCGGCGGAGGATAGCACACACCCTCCACAAGCTTGTGAAGGGGCGCACGAGCGACCCCCCTTGAGCGGGTGGATACTCGATGGCATGAGCACCACGGAGCGTCCCAGGATCCTCGTAGTAGGCGGTGGGTACGTAGGCCTGTACGCAGCTCGGCGCATTCTCAAGAAGATGCGCTACGGCGAGGCGACCGTCACGGTCGTCGACCCCCGGTCGTACATGACCTACCAGCCCTTCCTCCCCGAAACCGCCGCCGGCAACATCTCCCCGCGTCACGTCGTCGTCCCGCTGCGACGCGTGCTGCCCAAGGCGGAGGTTCTCACCGGTCGGGTCACCACCATCGACCAGGACCGCAAGGTCGCGCGCGTAGCCCCGCTGGTCGGCGAGGCGTACGAGCTGCCCTTCGACTACCTGGTGATCGCGCTCGGCGCGGTCTCCCGCACCTTCCCGATCCCCGGCCTCGCCGAGCAGGGCATCGGCATGAAGGGCGTCGAGGAGGCCATCGGCCTGCGCAACCACGTCCTCGAGCAGCTGGACAAGGCCGACTCCACCACCGACGAGGAGATCCGCCGCAAGGCGCTCACCTTCGTCTTCGTCGGCGGCGGGTTCGCCGGCGCGGAGACCATCGGTGAGGTCGAGGACCTGGCCCGCGACGCGGCCAAGTACTACAAGACCGTGTCCCGCGAGGACATGCGCTTCATCCTCGTCGACGCCGCGGACAAGATCCTGCCCGAGGTCGGCCCGAAGCTCGGCCAGTACGGCAAGGAGCACCTGGAGAGCCGGGGCGTGGAGATCTACCTCTCCACCTCGATGGACTCCTGCGTCGACGGCCACGTCGTCCTGAAGAACGGCCTCGAGGTCGACTCCAACACCATCGTGTGGACCGCCGGCGTCAAGCCCAACCCGGTCCTGGCCCGCTACGGCCTCCCGCTGGGCCCCCGCGGCCACGTCGACACCGCGCCCACCCTCCAGGTGCAGGGCACCGACTACATCTGGGCCGCCGGCGACAACGCCCAGGTCCCGGACGTCGCCGCCCGCAAGGCCGGCGTCGAGAACGCCTGGTGCCCGCCGAACGCGCAGCACGCGCTGCGTCAGGCCAGGGTCCTCGGCGACAACGTGATCTCCGGCATGCGGGGCTTCCCGCAGAAGGAGTACGCGCACTCCAACAAGGGTGCGGTGGCGGGCCTCGGCCTCCACAAGGGCGTCGCGATGATCGTCATGGGCAAGATGAAGATCAAGCTCAAGGGCCGCCTCGCCTGGTACATGCACCGTGGCTACCACGGCATGGCGATGCCGACGTGGAACCGCAAGATCCGCGTCTTCGCCGACTGGACCCTCGGCATGTTCCTCAAGCGCGAGGTCGTGGCGCTGGGCGCCCTGGAGTCGCCGCGCGAGGAGTTCTACGAGGCCGCGAAGCCGGCCCCGGTCGCCGCCAAGCCGGCCGCCGAGAAGAGCGCGAAGCCCGAGAGCGAGAAGGCCAAGGCCTCCTGACCTCGGTCACCCGACCTGCGGTCCGCTGACCGCCGGTCACCGAAACACCCCCGAAGGGGCCGTCCGCCATCCGTGGTGCGGGCGGCCCCTTCGGCGTGCCCGCCGCCCTGCCATCGCCCTGCCGCCGGGCGGGAGGGCGGCGGAGTTTGCTCAGCTGTAACGCGCATGGGGGACTGCGCTGCGGCTTCGCTGGTGTTTACGTGGTGTCAGGACATTCCGGGATCACCGTCACGGAGGTGTGCATCATGGCTGACGCCGCGCCGCGGCTCCATGCGCTCGTCGAACAGTTGCTGGGGGCCCCGCTCCCGGTACGCGTCCGCGCCTGGGACGGTTCGCAGGCGGGCCCGCCCGACGCGCCCGTTCTGGTCGTACGCAACCGCAGGGCCCTGCGTCGTCTCCTGTTCAAACCGGGCGAACTGGGCCTCGCCCGCGCCTGGGTGGCCGGCGACCTGGAGATCGAGGGCGACCTGTACGTCGCGCTCGACCTGCTCTCCGGCCTCGTCTGGGAACGCGGCGAGGACGCCCGTACCCTCGCCCAGGCCCTGCGCGACCCCGGGTTCCGCGCGGCCGTGCGGGGGCTGCTGCGACTGGCCGGGCCCCCGTTGCCGCCCGCCCCGCCCCGCGAGGAGGTCCGCAGAGCCCGTCATCTCCACACCCGCCACACCGACAGACGCGCCATCAGCCACCACTACGACGTCGGCAACGACTTCTACGAACTCGTCCTCGGCCCGTCCATGGTGTACTCCTGCGCCTACTGGGAGTCCGGCGACCAGAGCCCCGAGAGCACCCTGGAGACCGCGCAGCGCGACAAGCTCGAACTCGTCTGCCGCAAGCTCGACCTGGGGCCCGGGAAGCGGCTGCTGGACGTCGGCTGCGGCTGGGGCTCCCTCGCCGTCCACGCGGCCCGCGAGCACGGCGCGAACGTCGTCGGGATCACCCTCTCCCAGGAGCAGGCGGCGTACGCCCGTAAACGCGTCGCCGACGCCGGGCTCACCGACAAGGTCGAGATCCGCGTCCAGGACTACCGGGACGTCACCGACGGCCCGTTCGACGCGATCTCCTCCATCGGCATGGCGGAACACGTCGGCTCCGCGAAGTACCTGGAGTACGCCCAGGCCCTGTTCGCGCTGACCGGACCGGGCGGCCGGCTGCTCAACCACCAGATCGCCCGCCGCCCGCAACGCGACGAGTCGACGTACGACGTGGACGCGTTCATCGACGCCTACGTCTTCCCCGACGGCGAACTCGCCCCCGTCGGCACCACGGTCACCCAGCTCGAACGCGCCGGCTTCGAGGTCCGCGACGTCGAGTCGATCCGTGAGCACTACGCCCTCACCCTGCGCAGCTGGGTGGCCCGTCTGGAGGCCGGCTGGGAGCGGGCCGTCCACCTCACCGGTCCCGGCCGGGCCCGCGTCTGGCGGCTCTACATGGCCGCCTCCGCCGTCGCCTTCGAACGCAACCGCATCGGCGTCAACCAGGTCCTGGCCGTCCGCACCCCCGAGTCGGGCGCCTCCGGGATGCCCCTGCGCGCCCGCACCTGGAACTGACGGCCGGGCAGAGGGCCCCCGGCGCCGCACGTACGGCGCCGGGGGCCCTCTGCCCGCCCTCGAAGCTACTCCGACTTGATCGCGGACAGCATGTTCAGCCGGGACGCCCGCCGGGCCGGCCACAGCGCCGCCAGGATGCCCACCCCGGCCGCCAGCACCAGGAAGAGAGCCATCCGGCCCCACGGCAGGACAAGCTCGTACGTCGCCATCTTCGTGCCGATCAGCTCACCGGCCGCCCAGCCGAAGAACACGCCGAGGCCGAGGCCGAGCACCCCGCCGAAGAGCGAGATGACGAGGGACTCCAGGCGGACCATCCGCTTGACCGAGCGCCGGTCCAGGCCGATGGCGCGCAGCATGCCGATCTCCTGGGAGCGCTCGAAGACCGACATCGCCAGGGTGTTGATGACGCCGAGGACGGCGACGATCACGGCCATCGCGAGCAGCCCGTAGAGCATGTTCAGCATCAGCGTGAACATCTTCGCGACCTCGTTGGACAGGTCCTTCTTGCTCTGGACCTTGATGGCCGGGTTGGCGCCGAGGGCCGTCTCCAGCTTGTCCTTCGTGCCGTCCGAGGCGCCGGCGGAGGTCTTGACCAGGACCCGCCGGTCGGCCGGGGACTCCAGATGAGGGGTGAGGACCGAGGTGTCCAGGAGGATGCCGTCGATGAGCTCGTTGCCCTCGTAGACCGCGGCGACCGTCAGCTGCTGCTTCCTGCCGTCCTCGTAGTTCATCGTGAACGCCGAACCGGCCTTCCAGCCGTGGGACTTGGCGACGTTCTCGTCGACGGCGACCTGCGCGCCGCCCACCTTGAACGCGCCGTCGTCGACCTTGAGGTCGGTCAGCTCGCCGATGGTGGAGCCGGTGACGCCGGTGAGGTTCTCGGTCGTGCCGCCGACCCGCCCGTACCCGGCCCGCATCGGGCTGGTGGCGGTCACCCCGTCGGTGGCCTTCAGCTTCTGGTCGATGCCGGCGGAGAGCTCGTTGCCGTTGGCCATCGACACGACGTAGTCGGCCCGGATCGCGGAGGACGCCATCTTGTCGATGGCGTTCTGCAGACTGCCCGCCATCACCGTCATGCCGGTGATCAGGGTCAGGCCGATCATCAGCGCGGAGGCCGTGGCCGCGGTCCGGCGCGGGTTGCGCACCGAGTTCTGCCGAGCCAGCTTGCCGGACACCCCGAAGATCCGCAGGACGGGGGCGGCGGCCGCGATCAGCGGCCGCGACAGCAGCGGGGTCAGGATGAACACGCCGATGATGAGCAGGCCCGCGCCCAGCCCCATGGGGGCCTGGCCGTCGCTGCCGTCCATGGTCGTCGCGGCCAGGATCACGGCCACGCCCGCCGCCGAGAACAGGGCGCCGAGGGTGTTGCGCAGGACGAGCGACTTGGTGGTGGCGGTGGCGTGCACGCTGCTCATGGCCGCCACCGGCGGAATCTTCGCGGCCCGGCGGCCGGGCAGCCACGCGGCCAGCATGGTGATGACGACGCCCACCAGGAGGGCGGCGGCGATCGTGCCGGGCGAGACGATGAGCGGCCCGTCGGGGACGGTCGCCCCCAGCGTCCCCAGCAGCGAGCGCAGCCCGGCCCCGATGCCGATGCCGGCGACCAGACCCGTCACCCCGGCGACCGTGCCGACGACGAACGCCTCGATCAGCACCGACCGCGTCACCTGGCGGCGCGAGGCCCCGACGGCCCGCAGCAGCGCGAGCTCCTTGGTGCGCTGGGCGACCAGCATGGTGAAGGTGTTGGCGATGATGAAGGTGCCGACGAAGAGCGCGATACCGGCGAAGACCAGCAGGCCCTGCTTCAGCCCGCTCATCGACGCGGAGATCATCTCGGCCTGGTCGTCGGCGAGCTGCCTGCCGGTGGTGGTCTCCACCTTGCCCTTCGGCAGGGCCGTGTCCAGGGCCGCCTTCAGGGCGCCCTGCGAGGTGCCGGCAGCGGCCTTCACGTCGATCTCGTCGTAGGTGCCGGTCTTGCCGAACAGCTGCTGGGCGGTCGCCGTGTCGAAGAGGGCGAGGCTGCCGCCGGCGGTGACGTTGCCGTCGTCGGTGGTGAAGATCCCGGTGATCCTCGGGGTGAGGACGGGGCCGTCGACGGAGATCCGCACGGTGTCGCCGACCTTGTACCCGGCCCGCTCGGCGGTCTTGGCGTCGATGAGGACCTCGCCCCTGCCGCTCGGCGTGCGCCCCTCGGCGAGCGGGTACCGGGCGTCCTTGTCCCCCCAGTAGTTGGCGCCCTGCGACTGGAAGCCGCCGCCGATGAGCTTGCCGTCCTTGTCGGCGATGGCGGTGAAGCCGTTGACGACTCCGACGGCCGACGCGGCGCCCGGAACCTTCGCGCTCCGCTCCAGCAGGGCTTGGGTCAGCTCGGGCGTCTTGCCGATGCGGTCGTCGACGTCCGGCTGGGCCAGCGCGGTGACGGCGACGTCGACCTGGTCGAAGCCCTTGGCGGAGCTGTTCTGCAGGGCGTTGGAGAGGGTGTTGGTGAAGACCAGGGTCCCCGACACGAAGGCCACGCCGAGCATCACGGCGAGCACGGTCATCAGGAGCCGGGCCTTGTGCGCGAGCACGTTGCGCAAGGCGGTACGGAACATGGGTGTTGTCTTCTCAGTCCTGCTCGTCGACGAGCGGTCGGTCCCGGACGGGATCGGACGGGATCAGCTGGTGCGGCCCTTGGCGTCGAATTGCTTCATTCGGTCCAGCACCGACTCGGCCGTCGGTCCGTACACCTCGTCGACGATGCGCCCGTCCGCGAGGAAGACCACCCGGTCCGCGTACGCCGCGGCCACCGGGTCGTGGGTGACCATCACCACCGTCTGCCCCAGATCCCGCACGGAGTTGCGCAGGAAGCCCAGCACCTCGGCGCCCGAGCGGGAGTCCAGGTTGCCGGTCGGCTCGTCGCCGAAGACGATGTCGGGCCGGGACGCCAGGGCGCGGGCGACGGCGACGCGCTGCTGCTGACCGCCGGAGAGCTGCGAGGGACGGTGGCCGAGTCGGTCGGCGAGACCCACCATCCGGATGACCGTTTCCAGCCACTCCTTGTCCGGCTTACGGCCCGCGATGTCCATCGGGAGGGTGATGTTCTCGATCGCCGTCAGCGTCGGCAGCAGGTTGAACGCCTGGAAGATGAACCCGATCTTGTCCCGGCGCAGTTTCGTGAGCTGCTTGTCCTTCAGCGAGCCGAGCTCGGTGTCGCCGATGCGCACGGAGCCGGAGGAGAAGGTGTCGAGGCCCGCCACGCAGTGCATCAGCGTGGACTTGCCGGAGCCCGAGGGCCCCATGATCGCGGTGAACTCGGCCTGCCGGAAGTCGACCGAGACCCGGTCCAGAGCGACGACCTGGGTCTCGCCCTGTCCGTAGATCTTCGACAGGTCCGTGGCACGCGCGGCCACTGCGGTGGTGCGCTCGGCGAGGGGGCTGGTGGTCACGGGCGTGAGCTCCTGTCGGGACGACGGTATGGCGGGACGGTGGGTCTCGGGGACGTGAACCATCGTCCCGGCCGCCGGCCGTCGTGTAGTCAGCCGCTGTTCCGGTTCCGAAGGCAGACTCGAGTCGGACCAGTGGCCGCCGTGTCATACCTGGGGATGACCCGCGCCCCTACGCGTCCTTGGGGCCGCCCAGTCGTTGAGCAAGTGTCAAGAACCGGTGGAGCACCCTTGTTCTGGCGGTGAAATTCCGTCATTCCGCATACGCAAGCGGTTGCCTCCCGCGAGGCTACTGGCAAGTGCGGATGGCCAGTTCCGTGTGCTGATGCACCCTCAGACATCAATAAAATAAGACAACATCGGGTCTGCCCGTCCGCTGATCGGGGGACGGATCCCGATAGGGTCGGAAGCTCAAGCGGAGCCCTCGGCCTGCCCAGATGGTGGAATGCAGACACGGCGAGCTTAAACCTCGCTGCCCCTTCGCGGGCGTGCCGGTTCAAGTCCGGCTCTGGGCACTTCCGACGCCTTGTCGATCGCGCATCCTTCCGTGAGGTATCGACCGCCTCGACCGTTGACACCCGTTCCACGGAGGCGCAGACTCACCCGAAGCCAGTGAATAAAACTTCACTACGCGAACAGGTGCGGTGAACCAGCGCAGCGAACACGATCGACGAACACGATCGACGAACACGATCAACGAACACGATCAGCGAACAGAACTCCGAACAGAACTCCGAACAGAACCCCGAAGGGAACGCCCGATGCGCACGACCGTCGGCATCGTCGGCGCCGGCCCCGCCGGCCTCCTCCTCGCCCGTCTGCTCCACAACGCCGGCATCGACTCCGTCGTACTGGAGAGCCGCGACCGGGCCTACGTCGAGCACCGGCAGCGCGCCGGGATCCTGGAGCAGGGCACGGTGGACGTGCTGCGCGCGGCCGGCGCCGGGGAGCGCATGGACCGGGTGGGGCTGCGCCACGACGGCATAGAGCTGCGGTTCGCGCGGCAGCGCCATCGCGTCGACTTCCCCGCCCTCACCGGAGGCCGGTCGGTGATGGTCTACGCCCAGACCGAGGTCTGCAAGGACCTCATCGCCCTCCAACTGGAGGAGGGCGGCCCGCTGCTGTTCGAGACGGAGGCCCTGGCCGTCGAGGACGCCGGCACCGACCGCCCGCGCATCCGCTTCCGCCGTGGCGGCCCGGAAGGCGTCGAGGAGGTCCTGGAGTGCGAGTACGTCGTCGGCTGCGACGGCTTCTGGGGCGTCTCGCGGAAGGCGATCCCGGCCGAGCTGACCCGCGTCTTCGAACGTACGTACCCCTTCGGCTGGCTCGGCATCCTCGCCGACGTGCCGCCCTCCCATGACGAGCTGGTCTACGCCCGCCACGACCGAGGCTTCGCGCTCTTGTCCATGCGCTCGCAGTCCGTCTCCCGCCTCTACCTCCAGGTGCCCGAGGGCACCGACGCCGAGACCTGGGGCGACGACGAGATCTGGGACGAGCTGGAGCGCCGCTTCGAGACGGACGACGACTGGAAGCTGGAGCGCGGCCCGATCACCCAGAAGTCGGTCACCCCGATGCGCTCCTACGTCCACGAGCCCATGCGGCACGGCCGGCTCTTCCTCGCCGGGGACGCGGCCCACATCGTGCCGCCGACCGGCGCGAAGGGGCTGAACCTCGCCGTCGGGGACGTCGTCACCTTCGCGCGGGCGCTGACGCACCAGAGGCAGACGGGCTCCTCCGACCTCCTCGACGGCTACTCCGAGACCTGTCTGCGCCGTGTCTGGCAGGCCGAGCGGTTCTCCTACGACATGACGACCCTGCTGCACCCCGTCCCCGACGCCACCCCCTTCGAGGCGCGCCTCCAGCTCGCCCGACTGGAGCGCATCGCCTCCTCCCGCGCCGCCGAGACCGACCTGGCCGAGGGGTACACCGGGTTCCCGTTCGGGTGACCGGACATGACGCGTCGGCCGGTCTCCGACTGGTTCCGGACAGGTAGCAGGTTGGTCATGAATGAGGTCCGCCGGTGCCGGGAATCACGCTGCCACGTAGCGTGTTGCGCAGCACAAGAGGGAAAGATCCTCCTCAAGCACTAGGGTCAATCCTTTGCCTACCTATTACCCTTGAGCCCAAGGCGACGCACTGTGGCCATGGAGGAGTGAAATGCAGAGCAGAAACCCGGTCTTCTCGCGACGGGGGTTCAGCCGCGACAACGGCTACGCGGGCTTCAACGCACAGGCCGGGGGACCCGCTGGCGGCACGCAGGCCAACCCGTACGCGCAGGGCGATCCGTACGCCCAGCAGGCGGGCAACCCCTACGCGCAGAACCCCTACGCCCAGCAGGGCCTGCAGCAGGGCGCACCGCCGCAGGCCCCGGCCGCCACCGGCCGGATGACCATGGACGACGTCGTCGCGCGCACCGCGACCACGCTCGGCACAGTGGTCGTCACCGCGGTGCTGGCCTGGCTGCTGCTGCCCGTCGACGAGGCGAACCTCGGCAAGTCGTACGGCATCGGCATCGCCGCCGCCCTGGTCGCGATGGTGCTGGCCTTCGTCCAGTCGTTCAAGCGCCGCCCGGCCCCCGCCCTGATCCTGTCGTACGCCGCGTTCGAGGGCGTCTTCCTCGGCGTGATCTCCAGCGCGGTGTCCACGTACATCGCGGACGGCGTGGTCGCCCAGGCGGTGCTGGGCACGATGGCGGTCTTCGCCGCTGTGCTCGTGGCCTACAAGGCGGGCTGGATCCGCGTCAACCGCCGCTTCTACGGCTTCGTGATGGCCGCCGCGCTCGGTTTCGTCCTGCTGATGGTCGCGAACCTGCTGTTCTCGGTGTTCGGCGGCGGTGACGGCCTCGGCTTCCGCAGCGGCGCCCTGGGCGTCGTGTTCGGCGTCATCGGCATCATCCTCGGCGCCTGCTTCCTCGCCCTGGACTTCAAGCAGGTCGAGGACGGCGTCGCGTACGGCGCCCCGCGCGAGGAGGCCTGGCTCGCCGCCTTCGGCCTCACCATGACGCTGGTGTGGATCTACATGGAGTTCCTGCGGCTCCTGTCGATCCTGAACAGCGACTGACCGCTGAGGCTGAGCGGCAACAGCGCGTGACAGCGCGAAGGGCCCCGGGATTTCGATCCCGGGGCCCTTCGTCGTGTCCGGCGTGGTGGTGTGTCGGCGCGCTAGAGCAGTTTGCGCGCGGCCCTCCTCAGGTCGTACTCGTGGATGATCGCCTTGGCGTGGCCGTACGCGAGGTTGTGCTCGGCGCGCAGCCAGCTGACCTTCTCCTCGAAGCGGAGAGCGGGGCCTTCGTCGACGGTGCGCAGCCAGTCGGAGACTTCACGACCGGTGCAATGGGGGATACGGGCCAGTATGTTGCGGTGGGTCTCCTCGGAGAGGACATGGGACATCGGCGCCTCCGGTAGCAAAGGGGATGTAAGCCGGTCCTTCAGGTCACGGTGCCTCAGTGTTCGCCTGTTGGCAACAGTCCCGGTCCGACGCGTAGTCTCGCGGCGTGGTGGATACGACGTCCCTGACCCGTGCGGTGGATCACTTCGCCGATCGTCTGCGTGCCGCTCCGCAGAGCCGGCTCCAGAGAAGCGCTGCCGCGCAGGCGCTGGGGTTGGCCCGGGAGTTGGCCGCCTGGGCCCAGCGTATCGAGGAGCCCGGGGTGGAGCCCCGGGAGATGCCCGACGCCGGGATGTTCGCGGCCGCCGACCAAATCACCGTGGCGGTGCACGATTTGGCCCTCGTGCTGTCGGACGAGGACCAGGTGGCCGAGGCCGTGCGACTGGTGCAGGAGGCGCAGAAGCGGGCGGGGGTGTGACGGCCGCGGGAGCGAGGCCTCTACAGGCCGAGGCCTCTACAGGCTCGCTATGACCCGGTCCGCCAGGATGTAGACGTTCTCCTCGCCGCACGCGAAGGTCAGGGTGTAGGCGCCCGAGATGCCCGAGCCGCCCAGCAGGAACGGGGTCTCGCCGGCCGTGAGGGCCGTGGCGAGACGTTCCGCCGTCTCGCGGTGGCCCGGGGTCATGCACAGGGTCGTGCCGTCGGCGAAGACATAGACGTCGAGGGTGCCGAGCGGGCCCGGGCGGACGTCGGTCAGCTCGATGCGGGACGCGGCCAGTTCCTCGAGGGTGGCGACGGTGCGTTCGTGATCGTTGATCATCGGTGACTGGACCGGCACGAAGTCGGGGTGGGACGGGTGGCGGCGGCGGGCCGCGGCCAGTTCGGGGGACTCCCCGCCGAACTCGTCGGCGTCCGCGGTCGGCTCGGTCACCGGCTCCAGGGGCTCCAGGCCCACGAAGTCGCTCTGCCGGGGCAGGAACAGCTCACTGTCCGGCAGGCCCAGCAGGGAGGGGGCGTCGGAGGCGTCACGTGCCTCCTGGGCGGCCCAGAAGGCGCGCGCCTCGGCGAGCTCCCGCTCCCGCTCCTCCGCGAGCGCCTCGGCCACCGCGGCGCGTATCTCAGCCGTGTCGGCGGTCGTGCGGGCGGCCGGAACCCGGCCGCGCAGCTCCGCGGCGTGGTTCTCGGCGAGCTGGGTGTGCAGGGCGGCGACCTGCCGGCGCAGCTGCAAGAGGGTGCGCAGGACGGCGACGCCCACGGCGCCCGTGGCGGCCGTGGTGACCAACAAGGCGATCGGCATGGCGCTCACTGACGTACTCCCGGTTCAAAGTCGACCCCCGACTTCCTACATCAGCTTGAAGGGTGGACTATCCAGCTGTCAGTGCGTAACGTCACGAAACGGACAGGTCTTTGGGCCTGGGGTTTGGTGTTGAACCGCGCTGAGCTGCGTAAATCCCTCCGGGAGGGAGATAGGTCACATCCTGGGGGAGATTGGATCACAGAACGGCCCGAAGTCCAGGTGCATTCCGGACTCCGGGCCGTCAACTCACCGTGGGTGCCCTGACGGTCACCGAGAGGTTCAGCTGAGGCGCTCGATGACCATCGCCATGCCCTGGCCGCCGCCGACGCACATCGTCTCCAGGCCGAACTGCTTGTCGTGGAACTGGAGCGAGTTGATGAGCGTGCCGGTGATGCGGGCGCCCGTCATGCCGAAGGGGTGGCCGACGGCGATGGCGCCGCCGTTGACGTTCAGCTTGTCGAGGTCGATGCCGAGGTCGCGGTAGGAGGGGATCACCTGCGCGGCGAACGCCTCGTTGATCTCGACCAGGTCGATGTCGTCGATGCTGAGGCCGGCGCGACGCAGCGCCTGGTTGCTGGCGTCCACCGGGCCGAGGCCCATGATCTCGGGGGAGAGGCCGGAGACGCCGGTCGACACGATGCGGGCGAGCGGGGTCAGGCCGAGCTCGCGGGCCTTGGTGTCGCTCATGATGACGACCGCGGCGGCGCCGTCGTTCAGCGGGCAGCAGTTGCCGGCGGTGACCAGCCCGTCCGGGCGGAAAACCGGCTTCAGGCCCTGGACGCCCTCCAGGGTGACCCCGGCGCGCGGACCGTCGTCCTTGGAGACGACCGTGCCGTCGGGCAGGGTGACGGGGGTGATCTCGCGCTCCCAGAAGCCGTTCTTGATGGCTTCCTCGGCGAGGTTCTGGGAACGGACGCCGAACTCGTCCATGTCCTGGCGGGTGATGCCCTTGACGCGGGCGAGGTTCTCCGCGGTCTGCCCCATCGCGATGTAGGCGTCCGGGACGAGGCCGTCCTCGCGCGGGTCGTGCCAGGAGGTGCCCTCCTGCTCGGCGACGGCGGCCGTGCGGGCCTCTGCCTCGGCGAAGAACGGGTTGTGTGTGTCCGGCAGGCTGTCGGAGTTGCCCTTGGTGAACCGGGACACCATCTCGACACCGGCCGAGATGAAGACGTCGCCCTCGCCGGCCTTGATGGCGTGCAGGGCCATCCGGCTGGTCTGGAGCGAGGAGGAGCAGTAGCGGGTGACCGTGCAGCCGGGGAGGTGGTCCATCCCCATCTGCACGGCGACGATACGGCCCAGGTTGTTGCCCTGCTCGCCGCCGGGCAGGCCGCAGCCGAGCATCAGGTCGTCGATGTCCCTCGGGTCGAGCTCGGGGACCTTGGCGAGGGCCGCCTGGATGATCGTGGCGGTGAGGTCGTCCGGGCGCAGGTCCGTCAGGGAGCCCTTGAAAGCGCGGCCGATGGGCGAGCGGGCGGTCGAGACGATGACGGCTTCGGGCATCACGGCTCCATTGGCGGGAAGGGTTCCGTACGGACACGGCTGCTTGGGAAGTTACCGGTACGTATGGCTTGGGTCACGTGGGTCGCGGTGTGACCCTGAACGCACTTTCTAAGCGCTTGCTTGGTTCACTTCTCTGTCCGACCGAGTCGGGTGGGGCAGGGCATGGGACGGGGGCCTGGGGGCGGAGCCCCCAGGTGCGGGTCAGGGGGAGGGGGCGGCAGGTGTCCGCTCCGGTTCGGTCACCCGGCGGCGCCTGCGCCGTTTCAGCAGGGCCCATGGGCCCCGTGGCCCCGTCGGCATCGCTGCCGTGACTTCCGTGCCCGCCTCCGACGCCGCTTCCGCCGCTGCCCGGGCCACCGGCAGGAAACCCTCGCGGCGGGAGACGTCCGGGCGCTCCTCCTCCGCCGGCCACAGGCCGAGGGTCGCGCAGACCGTGGGCAGCACCGCCATCGCCGCCGTCGCGTACCCCTCCGCCGACGGGTGGTAGTGATCGGGGCCGAACAGCTCGCGCGGGTTCGCCTCGAACTCGGGGCCCAGCAGGTCGCCCAGCGACACCGTGCGTCCGCCCTGCTCGATCGTGCCGATCGTCTGGGCCGCCGCCAGCTGGCGGGACGCCCGGCGGGCCAGCCAGCGCAGGGGCTGCTGGACCGGCTCGATCGTGCCCAGGTCGGGGCAGGTGCCGACGACGACCTCCGCGCCGGCCGTCCGCAGCCGCCGTACCGCCGCGGACAGGTGCCGGACCGAGCGGGTGGGCGGCATGCGGTGGGTCACGTCGTTCGCGCCGATCATGATCACGCAGATGTCGGGCACCCGGTCGGAGTCCCCCAGGACCAGCGCCACCTGCCGGTCCAGGTCGTCGGACTGGGCGCCCGGGAGCGCCACGTTGCGCAGTTCCACGGGGCGTTCCGCGACCGCCGCCAGGCCCGACGCCAGCAGGGCGCCCGGGGTCTGCCCGGAACGGTTCACGCCCTGGCCCGCCGCCGTGGAGTCGCCCAGCATCGTCAGCAGCAGCGGTTCCTTGCCGGGCCCGGGGGCGTCGTAGGCGTGGCCGTAGCGGCCGTCCGCCTGCGGGACGTGCGGATGCGACCCGTTGTTGACCTGGCGGCGCGCCAGATGTACCTCCGCCAGCACCAGTCCGACCGCTGCCGCTCCGGCCAGTCCGATGCCGCCGCCCCCGTAGGCCGCGCCGGCCGCGATGCGCCGGGCCACTCTCGCCCTCGACATGCTCGTCATGCCTCGACGCCACCTCCTCGTGTCCGTACACCCACTCCTTGCCCCGTACGGGGCGTCGCCCAATCTCCACCAGGAGTGAACGTGCCGCCCCGGTCGCGACCCGGCCCGTAGGCTGGCTTCACCACTACGACCACAGTTTTTGCAAGCAACCGGAGACAACGGTGCGATTCCACGACTCGATGATCAGCCTCGTCGGCAACACCCCGCTGGTGAAGCTCAACAGCGTGACCAAGGGCATCCAGGCGACCGTCCTGGCCAAGGTGGAGTACTTCAACCCGGGCGGTTCCGTGAAGGACCGCATCGCCCTGCGCATGATCGAGGCCGCAGAGCAGAGCGGGGAGCTCAAGCCGGGCGGCACGATCGTCGAGCCGACCAGCGGGAACACCGGGGTCGGGCTGGCCATCGTGGCGCAGCAGAAGGGGTACAAGTGCATCTTCGTGTGCCCCGACAAGGTGTCCACGGACAAGATCAACGTGCTGCGGGCGTACGGCGCCGAGGTCGTCGTCTGCCCGACCGCTGTGGACCCCGAGCACCCGGACTCGTACTACAACGTCTCCGACCGGCTGGTGCGGGAGACGCCGGGGGCGTGGAAGCCCGATCAGTACTCCAACGCGAACAACCCGCTCTCCCACTACCACTCCACCGGCCCCGAGCTGTGGGAGCAGACGGAGGGCAGGATCACCCACTTCGTCGCGGGCGTCGGCACCGGCGGCACCATCTCCGGCACCGGCCGCTATCTGAAGGACGCCAGTGAGGGCCGGGTGCAGGTCGTCGGCGCCGACCCCGAGGGCTCGGTGTACTCCGGCGGGTCCGGGCGGCCGTACCTCGTCGAGGGCGTCGGCGAGGACTTCTGGCCGACCGCCTACGACCGGACCGTCGCCGACGAGATCGTCGCGGTGTCCGACAAGGACTCCTTCCAGATGACCCGCCGGCTCGCCAAGGAGGAGGGGCTGCTGGTCGGCGGCTCCTGCGGGATGGCCGTCGTCGCCGCGCTGCGGGTCGCCGAGCGGCTCGGCCCGGACGACGTCGTGGTGGTCCTGCTGCCCGACAGCGGTCGCGGATACCTCAGTAAAATCTTCAACGACGAGTGGATGGCGGACTACGGCTTCCTGGAGGACGAGGGTCCCAGCGCCCGTGTCGCCGACGTCCTCAACGACAAGGCGCACGGCTCCATCCCGTCCCTCGTCCACATGCACCCGGACGAGACCGTCGGCCAGGCCATCGAGGTGCTGCGCGAGTACGGCGTCTCGCAGATGCCGATCGTGAAGCCGGGCGCCGGTCACCCCGACGTCATGGCGGCGGAGGTCGTGGGCTCGGTCGTCGAGCGCGAACTGCTCGACGCGCTGTTCACCCAGCGGGCCTCGCTCTCCGACCCGCTGGAGAAGCACATGTCGGCCCCGCTGCCGCAGGTCGGCTCCGGTGAGCCGGTCGGCGACCTGATGTCGGTGCTCGGCAGCGCCGACGCGGCGATCGTCCTCGTCGAGGGCAAGCCCACCGGGGTCGTCAGCCGCCAGGACCTGCTCGCCTTCCTGGCCAAGGGCGGGAAGTAACTTCCGGGGGCCGGGAGCCGGAACCTCCGGGAAACCTCCGGTGAACGGCCCCTTGGGGCGGGGAACTTCCGTTTGCCCACCGAAACAGTGGACTTCGCGGAAGTGGTACGAGCGCGTCACGTCCGCGCAGCACTCGCTTAACACGCGTCCTGCATATTTGTGGATGTCGGCAGGGCGGGAGCGGCTCCCCTCCCCACCGGCACCAAAACGGCGTCACGGACCTCCGGAGCGGCTCCCGGACCTCCACCGACGCCACGGACGCGCAGCCCGGCCTGACCCGGCCCGCGTCCCTCGCGGGGACCGCCGTCGTCCCGCCCCCCGGTATCGGGGGTGCGGCGGTCCCCGCGAAAGCTTTTCCCGGCGCCTGCCGCCGCCCGCGCGGATGAGAAGATCCGCGGCATGCCGCGGCCCCAGCCCGAAGACCTGACCTCCCTAGTCCTGCGTGTCGACTTCGAGGACGGCATCGCCTGGGACGCCCTGCGCACTGCGGTCGACGCCCACGCCATGGCGTGGGCGGAGCACTCCCTCCGCCCACGCCATGGCGGGCGCGGAGCACTCCCTGCTGGCCCTCGACCTCTACGACGAGCCCGGCCGGACGTTGCGGGTGCCGCCCGGTGGTTCCCGGACGTCTCCGCGAACCTGTCCATCGCCATGGACTCGCCGACTTCGCCGACTTCGCCGACTGTGCCGACGTCTCAGGTGCGTTTCGTGGCTTCGGGGGCGGGTGACGTCGTCCAACTGCCCAGCAGTGCCAGGCGTTCCGCGGTGTCCGAGCCCGGCTGGGGGGTGTAGATCAGCAGGGACTGGTTCGGGTCCTCCGCGATGGTCAGGGTTTCGTAGGGGAAGGTCAGCGGGCCCGCTACCGGGTGCTGGACGCGTTTCACGCCATAGGCGCAGGCCCGGACCGGGTGATCGGCCCACAGGCGGCGGAAGTCCTCGCTCTTCAGGGAGAGTTCGCCGACGAGCGAGGTCAGCCGGCGGTCCTCCTGGTGGTGGCCCGCCTGCATCCGCAGATGCGCGACGCACTGGACGGCCACCGCCGACCACTCCGGGTAGAAGTCGCGGGAGGCGGGGTCGAGGAAGACGTGCCGCGGGATGTTGCGGCCGTCCGGCGTGCTCCTGCTGTAGCCGAAGACGGCGTCGGCGAGCGCGTTCCACGCCAGCACGTCCATGCGGACGTCCACGACGAACGCCGGGGTGCGCTCCATGCTGTCGAGCAGCAACTGCACGCCCGCGCGCACGCGGGGCGCGGCGCTGCCCCCGGACGGCTTGCGGGGGCGCGCGACGGCGTGCAGGTAGGCGCGCTCCGTGTCGTCCAGGCGCAGGACACGGGCCACGGCGTCCAGGACCGTGTCGCTGACGCTCGGCCCCCGGCCCTGTTCCAGGCGGATGTAGTAGTCGACGCTCACTCCGGCGAGCTGCGCCACCTCCTCGCGGCGCAGTCCGGGGACGCGCCGGCGCCCGTGCGAGGGCAGTCCGACCTCCTCCGGCTGGATGCGAGCACGGCGTGAGCGCAGAAAGTCCCCAAGGTCCCCGTCCATGGGTTCGATCGTAGAGGAGGGCCTCGATCCCAACCTGGTACTGGCGGACCCAGGTACTGGCAGACCCAGGAAAAGCTCATCCCTGGGTAGGGCCGTGGCCGGCCGCGAGAGTGGGGTGTGTCGCCGGGGAGACGCCCCGGCTCACCTTCCC
The DNA here is from genome assembly GCF_044460385.1 of Streptomyces sp. NPDC050121. NCBI lineage: Bacteria > Bacillati > Actinomycetota > Actinomycetes > Kitasatosporales > Streptomycetaceae > Streptomyces > Streptomyces sp. NPDC050121. Next base: position 123,799 of record NZ_JBITJV010000025.1, read on the forward strand.
AGGAGCAACAGATGTCGTACGAGAACCAGAACGGCGACCAGTACGCGAGCCCTTACACGAGCCTTGCCGGTCGTACCGCCGTCGTCACCGGCGCGGCCAGCGGGATCGGGGAGGCGGTGGCCGTGCTGCTCGCCGCCTCGGGGGCCCGGGTCGCGCTGCTGGCCCGGCGCGGGGACCGGCTGGAGGCGGTCGTGGAGAAGATCCGCGCCGACGGCGGCGAGGCCCTCGCGGTCGTCGCCGACGTCACCGACGACGCGTCGGTGGCCGCGGCCACGGGCCGGATCCGGGAGGCCTACGGGACCGTCGACCTGGTCGTCAACAACGCCGGCGTGATGCTGCCGAACCCGGTCGACGCCGGCCGGACGGACGAGTGGCAGCGGATGCTCGACACCAACGTCACCGGGGTGCTGCGGGTGATCCGCGCCTTCACCGGCGACCTGGTGGGCACCGCCGCCGAGGGCCGCAGCGCCGACCTGGTGAACGTGTCGTCCATCGGCGCGCACATCACCTTCCCCAACTACGCCGTGTACGGCGCGACGAAGGCCGCCGTCACCTACCTCTCGCAGTCCCTGCGCACCGAGTTCGGGCCCCGGGACGTGCGGGTCACCAACGTGGAGCCGGGGCTGACCGAGACCGAGCTGGCGACACACCTCGACAACGACGAGCTGGCCGGGCAGCTGGACGGCATGTTCGGCGCGATCGGCGCGCTGTCGTCGGCGGAGATCGCCGACGTCGTCGCCTATGCGACCAGCCGCCCCCGGCATGTCAACCTGCGGCAGATCATGGTGCTGCCGACCCGGCAGGCGTGAGCCCACGCCCGACGGCTCAGTCCTTCCAGTCGTCGTTCTTGCCGGCGGAACGGCGCCGTCGGCCGGAGAGCAGCTCGGGGTTGGTGCGGACGGCCTGGAGGAAGTTCACGCCGACGATGCCGACCCAGGCGGCGAGCACGCCCGGGAAGTTCGCCAAGCCGCCGCCGATCGCCGACAGCGGGATCGCCAGGATCAGCGAGACGATGGCGAACCCGAAGCGGTCGCCCCAGGAGTCGGTGGGCTTCGGCGCCCGGGAGCCCCGCGCGGCCACCATCTGCTGCTCGGCCAGCTGCCTGCGCACCCGGCGCTCCACCGCACCGTCGATGCGCTGGTCGACCTTCTCCAGGAACGAGTCCACCAGCGCGGACTCGTACTCCTCGCCCAGTTCCCTGCGTGTCTGCAAGGTGGCGTCGAGTTCCTTCTTCAGGTCCGTGTCCCGCGCGTCCATGGCCGTCTCCCATCCCGTCATGGACACCAAGGTTAGGGAGCCGGGACAGCCGCCGCACTGGGGTTAGCCCCCCAGTGCGGGGTCGGGTTCGCAGGCGGGACCCTGTGGTTCGAGGGTGGTCCTATTTCGCCAGCCCGTGCTGCTTCGCGTATGTGTTGGCCACGTCCTCCGGGTCCTTCTTGTCCTTGTCCACCTGGCGGTTGAGCTCGGTGAGCTGCTCGTTGGACTGCTGTCGTGCCGTGCACGTTCTTCGACCGCGTGGGCGGTCTCGTCCTTCCGGCACCGGCTGTTCGCCGGGGGCGGGGGATCCCGCCCTGTCCTGCCGCGACGTTGGCTGCTGCGTTGGTGTCCGCGTTGCAGGTGAAACCGCAGGAGGAACAGACGAACTCGGCTTGGCTCTTGCGCGAGTTCTTGTCGATCCATCCGCAGGCGCTGCACCGCAGAGATGTGTACGGGGCCGGTACGTCCTCGACCCGGCCGGGGGCTTTGTGTCCGGTGCGCCGACGGAGCAGGCCCCAGCCCTGGGCGAGGATGCTCCGGTTGAGTCCGGCTTTCTGTGCGACCCGTTTGCCCGGCGTCTCGACGGTGCCTTTGGCGGAGCGGGTCATGTTCTTGATGTTCAGCTTCTCGAACCGCACGAGGTCGTAGGTGCGGGCGAGCAGGGTGCTGGTCTTCTCGCACCAGTCTTTACGCCGGTTCGCCTACTTGGCCTTGAGTCTGGCCGCCTTCGCGTACGCGGAGGTCTTCTGCGGGCTGCCCTTCTTCGCGCGGGCGGCACGGCGCTGGTGCTTGCGGATCTGTGCGCGCTCGCGGGCGGTGAGCTGGGGGCAGTTGAGGGTGCGCCCGTCGGAGAGGGCGGCGGTGATGGTGACGCCGCGGTCGATGCCGATGACCTCGCCCGTGCCGGGCGCGGGCACCGGCTCAGGGACGACGGCGAACGCGGCATGCCACTGACCGTTGCGGTAGGTGACGCGGAACGTCTTCGCCGCAGGGAGTCGGGCGCCTTTGCCGCTGGTGCTGAGGCGGAAGCGGACCCAGCCGCAGCCGGGCACCTTGACCTGAGCCCACCGCCGGTTGAGTTTCCGCACCACGACCGAGCGGCCCATGACCTGCCGGCCGGTCTTCGCGTTCAGCTTCGCCGCACCGTCCTCGTGGTACTCGCGCACGCGGTCGGCGCCGATGACCCGGAAGCCCTCATGTCGGTACCTCCTGCGCCAGGTCGGCTCACCGAACCGGGACGTGAAACGTGCCTGCCTGGCCTTCGCGAAGTCCTTGAGGGCCTGCTGCTGCACGTCCGCGTTCCCGGCGCCCAGCCACGCGTTGTCACGCCGGGCCTCGGTGAGCTGACGGCACTGCTCGGCGAAGGAGGGCGCGGACCTGCGGCCCGGCCTCCAGTGCGCATGCTGCTCGACCGCGAGGTTCCAGACGTAGCGGGCGTGCGCGCAGTGCAGCAGCATCTGCCGCTCCTGCCCACCCGTCGGGTACGTCCGAAACCGTGCCATGCCGTGAACCTAGACCACACGTTCCCCGCCCGCGCACCTCATCGATCACCGTCACCCGTGCGAGTGGCCACCCCGCCCCCCCCCGCCGGCCACTGGCCCCAGGGATCAGAACCCCCGACTCCCCGTCACCATCACCCGTCCGCAGCCACCCTCCGCATCCCGGACGAGAACGCCGGATCGCCATGGCGGCGATCCGGCTACCCCTGCCCCGCTCCGCGGGAGCGGGCATTCACCCCGGCCCTGAAGGACCGGGCACCCTGCCCGAAAGCCAGGTGGACCGCGTCGCGTCGAACTGGATCATGAGATGTCCCTTGCCCGGCTGTATAGCGTCATGCAGAGTTCTCTTTAGATGAATAACTTGTCAACGGTTCGGTGTTAATCCGAGGTAATGGATGACCGGCAGGCAAGATCAGGTGTCCGGATTGAGAGGAGTTTGTGGCCTTATGTCATCTCGGATCGTGGACGCCGCTCATGGGTCCGGCACTGGATCCGGCCCCGGTCTCGTCGTCCTGGACGGGATCGCCCTCGGCGTCGCGGACGTCGCGCGCCTCGCCGACGGGACCGCGCGGCCCGTCCCCGGCACCGACGCGACCAAGCGGATGACCGAGTCCTGGGACGCCGCCCGCCAGATCGCCGCCACCGGCCGCGTCTACGGCCGCTCCACCGGCGTCGGCGCCAACCGGAACGAGGACGTGCCCACTGAGGCCGCCGCGGAACACGGCCTGCGCCTGCTGCGCAGCCACGCCGGCGCCATCGGCGAGGAACTGCCCGCCCGACAGGTCCGGGCCATGCTCGCGGTCCGCGCCAACCAACTGCTCGCCGGCGGCGCGGGCCTGCGGCCCAGCGTCGTCACGGCGCTGTGCGAAGCACTGGAGAGCGGCGCCCACCCGGTCGTCAACGAGTTCGGCTCGGTGGGCACCGGGGACCTGGCGGCGCTCGCCCAGCTCGGACTGGCGCTCGTCGGGGAACACCCCTGGCGCGGCGACGGCGCCCCCGAACCGCAGCAGCTCGACAACAACGACGCCCTCGCGCTCATCAGCAGCAACGCCCTCACCCTCGGCCAGTCCGCGCTCGCCCTGCACGAACTGCGCGGGCTCCTGGAGGCCACCCCGGTCGTCGCCGCGCTCTCCCTGCTCGCCGTGGACGGCTCGCACGAGGCGTACGCCGCCCCCGTGCACGCCGCCCGACCGCACCGCGGCTCCGCCGAAGTCGCCCGCCGCATGCGGGAGTTGATCGGCGCCGAGGACCGGCCCACACCGCCGCTCGGCCGCATCCAGGACCCGTACGGCTTCCGCTGCCTGCCCCAGATCCACGGCCCCGCGCACGACGCCGCCGACGCCCTGGAGGAGGTCGTCGCCATCGAGATCAACGCGGCCGCCGAGAACCCGCTCATCTCCCCCGAGGACATGGCCGCCTACCACCACGGCGGCTTCTACCAGGCCCAACTCGCCCTCGCCCTGGACCACTTCAGGCTGGCGCTGACCCAGGTGGCGAGGCTGTCCACGTCCCGCCTCTCGACCCTCAACGAACCCGCCTACACCCGGCTGCGCCCCTTCCTCGCCGACCCCGAGCCCGCCTCCTCCGGCGTGATGATCCTCGAATACGCCGCCGCGGCCGCCCTCGGTGATCTGCGGGCCTTCTCCGCGCCCGCGTCGCTCGGCCACGCTGTACTCTCCCGGGGCGTCGAGGAACAGGCCAGTTTCGCCTCGCTCGCCGCCCGGCAGACACTGCGCGCCTGCGCCGCGTACCGTCTCGTCGTCGGCTGCGAACTCGTCGCCGCCGTACGGGCGCTGCGTCAGCGCGAACTGCGGCCCGAGCCGGGACTTTTGGCCGGACGGGCGCTGGAACTGGCCGAGGCGGTGCTCGACGCGGACCAGGCCGACCGGCCGCTCACGGACGACGTGAGCGCGGCGGCCCGGCTGCTGGACCGGTTCACGGACATCTGGAGGGGGAGCGAGGCATGAGCGCCGAAACGGGGACGGGGACGGGGACCGGGATGGGGACAGGGCCGGGGACCGGTGCGGGTGAGCCTGGCGCGGAGACTGCGGGTGCGGAGCCGGGTGCGGGGGTGCCGGACAGTCCCGCGGGCCGGCTGCAGGCCCTCTTCGAGGGGCACCGGCTGACGCCGACCCAGCGCCGCATCGCGCACAGCATGGTGCGCCGAGCCGCCGACGTGCCGTTCCTGTCCAGCGTGGAGCTGGCCGAACTCGCCGGGGTCAGCCAGCCGTCCGTGACCCGCTTCGCGGTCGCCCTCGGCTTCGACGGCTACCCCGCCCTGCGCAAGCACCTGCGCGAGGTCGCGCCCACCGAACAACCGGCCGGCTCGGCCTCGTACAACGAGTACCAGCAGGCCGTCGAGGCCGAGATCGAGAACCTCAGGCACCTCGCCGAACTGCTCGCCGACCCCCGGCCCGTGCAGCGGGCGGGCCGGCTGCTGGCGGCCTCGCGGCCGCTCCCCGTGCTCGGCCTGCGCGCCGCCGCCTCGCAGGCGTACGGCTTCGCCTACTTCGCCGCCAAGGTCCACCCGGACGTACGGCTGCTCAACGAGGGCGGCACGATGATCCACGACCGGATCGACGCCGCCGTCCGCGCGGGCGCCTCGGCGCTGCTCTGCTTCGCGCTGCCCCGGCATCCGCGCGAGGTCGTCGACACCCTGGCCTACGCCAGGGAGGCCGGGCTGAGCGTGGTGACGGTCGCCGACTCCGCGTTCGCGCCGGTCGCCAAGGTCTCCGACCTGCTGCTGCCGGCCGCCGTCGGCACCGGGCTCGCGTTCGACACGGCGTGCGCGCCGATGCTGCTCGGACGGGTGCTGCTGGAGGCGATGTGCGACGACCTGCCCGACGCGCAGGCCCGGCTGGAGGAGTTCGACACGCGGGCCGCGGCCCGGGGACTGTTCGTGGAGTAGGCCTGGAGTAGGCCCGCTCTCTCAGACTCGTCTCACGTTCGCTCACTAGTCTGAACGGTCACGAGACTGTGCCGGAGTGACGAGGAGACGGACGTGGCACGCGGAGGGCAGGGGCTGGCTCGGGTAGCCGTCGTCGTACGGGCCGGGGCCGCGCCGTTGTGGTGGTGCGGGGTGTTCGCGGCGGGGGTCGGGGTCCTGGTGCCCGGCCTCACGGGACGACGGATCGGGGTGTTGGCCGGGGCCGCGTTGTTCATCGTGGCCGTCGCCGCGGTGACGTGGCGGGGCCGACGGCGCTACCGGGAACTCGGCCGTGGGGCCGCCCGGGCCGGCAAGCACGACGTGCTCCAGGACCGTGCGGTGACCGTCCGCACCTGGCGGCGCGGCCACCGCTGGTGGCTGCTGCTCGCCTTCGCGGCCGCGCTGGGCAGCTCCTTCGCGGTGCCCGCGGCCGGCGGCCTGCTGCTCGCCGGCTGCGGGACCGGGCTGCGGCTGAAGGCCGCCTGGCTCGGGCGGCGCGAGCGGGACGAGGACGCGCTGCTGTGGGTGCGCGTCGACTGGCTGGACCGGCGCGGCGGCCGCCCGTCCGGCAAGACCGTCAAGGCGTACCGCAGCACCGGCATCGCGGCCGGCGACGCGGCCCCGGGCGGCGCCCGCCGCCGCACCGCGGCACTGGTGTGACGTTTCGGGACGTCAGGTCCTGGACCTGCCCTGGACCTGCCCTGGACCTGCTCTAGACCTCCAGGTCCTCCTCGATCCTCTTGAGCTGGTGGCGGGCCATCGCCAGGTTGGCCCGCTTGGCGTCCAGGACGAGGTAGAGGAAGAGCCCGTTGCCGCCGCGACCGCTGATCAGGCGCAGCAGGTGGTACTGGTCGGACAGGGTGATCAGGATGTCCTCGATCTGGGCCTTGAGCCCGAGGTGTTCCATGGTGCGCATCTTGGCGCGCACCACGTCGGTGTTGCCGGCGGCGGCGACGTTCAGGTCGAAGGTCTTGCTGCCGCCCAGCGTGCCCAGCGCCATGCCGCTGGTGTAGTCGACGAGCGCGACGCCGGTCGCGCCCTCGATGGAGGCGAGCGCCTCTTTCAGGCAGGTCTCGGTATTGGCCATGACTGTGCTCCTAGGGTCCTGTCAACTTTCCGTGGTGGTGCGCGCGTTGGCGGTGGCCGTGCCGCGCGCCGATCTGGTCCGTACGGTCGGGGGTTTGGCGGGCGTCCGGACGGGCGCCTTCGCGGGCGTCTTCGCCGGCGGCCCGGCGGGTGCGGCGCGCGCCTCGCGCGCCTTCGCCTCCCGCGCGTCGACGAGATCCCCGATCCGGGCGCCGGCCCGGCGGCCCTCCAGATGCAGCCGGCCGACGTTGACGCGATCCTGCGCGAGCAGGGTCAGTACGGCGCTCTCGCCGGCCGCGTAGGTGGCGACGTAGCCGTACATCCCGCGCACGAGCAGCTCGCGGAAGTCGCCCTGGCCGGTGGTGTCCGCCAACCGCACCGCGACGCCGAGGGCGGCGGCGGTCAGCGCGGCCACCACCTCCGGCTCCACGCCGGGCGTGTCGTGGGCGAGGACGAGACCGTCCACGCCGGCCGCGAGTGCGCCGGTCAGCTGCGGCACCCGGGCCCGCAGCCGCCGGAGTTCGTCGAGTATCTCGGGCTCGGACGCCATCAGCTCGCTCCTCTCGGCGCGCGGTCGCTGGCGTTCAAAGGGCCTCCAGCGCATCCCTGAGCCTCTTCAGCAGGGTGATGTCGGGGTCGTTGACGCGGGGCAGGGTGATGCCCGGCGGGGGGTCGGGGGCGGGGGCGTGGGCGGTATCGGGAGCGGGGGCGGGAGCGGCGTGGGGGGCGGGGGGTATGGGATGGGGACGGGGGTGGGTCTGGGGCTGGGGCTGGGGGTGGGAATGGGAATGGGAGGGAGGAAAGCCGTCGGGATGGGCAGGGGGAAAGCCGTGGGGAAGGGCGTACGGAGGGGCGTACGGAGGGGCGTACGGAGGGGCGTACGGAAGGTCGTGAGGGAGACAGTGGGGAAGGTCGTGGGGGTGGGCTGGGAGAGGGGCTGGGAGAGGGGCTTGTAGAGGGACCTGGGTGAGGGGGGTCGGCGGTGGGTGGTGGGGGCGTGGGGGCGGGAAGAGGGCGGTGAGCAGGCCCGCCGCCGCCAAGCGGCGGACGTCCACCAGGGTGTGGAAGGCCTGCCGCCCCAGCTCGCGGGCTATGTCCGACGCGGTGCGCACGCCGTCCACCAGGGCCAGCACCCCGCTCTGCCGGGCGGTCGGCGCCGGCGCCGCGACGCTCTCGGCCCGCCGCAGCGGCGCCCCGTCCGTCAGCGGGTCCGGCCACAGCCGGTGCAGCAGCTCACGGCGGCGCAACGTCTCGCGCTCGACGGCGTCGACCGGGACCGGTCTCAGGGCGCCGAGCCAGTGCCAGGCCCCGTACCGGAACCGGCCCGGAGTGCTGCTGGGGGCGAGGGCGAAGAACGCTGCGTCGAACACCGCCTCCAGGTGGCACAGCTCCAGCGCCCCGCGCGGGATTCGGCCGGCGTCGAGCAGCAGACGGGCCGCGCCGTGTTCCTCGTCGGCCCGGTCCACCGCGTCCTGCCAGGCGGCCGGGGCGAGGGTGCCGTGGGCCAGGAGGAGCACGTCGAGGCCGGGGGCGAGGGGGCTCTCGGCGTGCACCACGCGGCCCTCGGCGAGATAGAGCGAGCCGCGCTCGCGTTCCAGGACGCCGGTCGCCCGCTCGGCCGCCAGCCGGGTCAGCATCGGCGACAGGCCGCCGCCGCGTGCCCGGCCTGCCGACTTCTCCCGCACGGGCAGCCGGGGCGGCGGGGTGGTGCCCGGCGGGGTCGTTCTCACCGCGGTCATCCCAGCACCAGCCGTCCGGCCATCTCGCCCAGCCGGATCCGGGCCAGCGCGAGATTGCCGTCCGGTCGGCCCAGCCAGACGTGCAGGAACACACTGCTGTCGAAGGACGTCGGCACGAAGCGGAGCACGTGATAGCTGTCCCGGTTGCTGATGATCAGGTCCTCGACCGGTGGATCGGCGATCCCGGCCCCGGCCCCGGTTCCAGTCCCGGCTCCGGCTCCGGCCCCGGTCTCCGCTCCGGTCCCGGACTCGGTCCCAACGCCGTGGGCGGCATGGCCCTCGGGCGTGAAGGCGCGCTGTTCAGTGGTGAGCCGGGCGACCTCCGCGGCCTCGGCGGCCGCCGCCTCGTGGTCGCCGCCGGGGAACTCCCCGACCGTGCCCAGGGCCAGCCCGCTCGTCCAGTCGACCAGCGCGGCGCCCCGCGCGCCGGGCAGCCGCATGGCCTCCAGTAGACACTCGTCGATTCCGGGCACCGTTGGCTCCCCTCCTGCCGTCGGTTCGGCTGAGTGAGGAAGAAGCTACGCAACGTGTGCGCGAGGGGTGAGTCTTCTGGCATTTTCCAGCGGAACATGCTGCCGGGTTACTAGGGTGGGTCGGCTGACCCCGCGTCGGGCCGCGTTCCGGGCCGCGTCGACGCCCATGTCTCCCTTCAACACCGTGCACCTCGGCGTGCGTCAACGGCGCGCGCGTCCGTCCGGGGTGGTGAGTGCGGCGGTGCGCGCCCCCTTCTCCCCGCCGTCCTCCCCGCCGTCCTCCTGACCGTTCTCTCTATTGACTAGCTCTATTCATCCAGTCAGGATGTGAATAACAACAGCAACAGTCCGCCGGGATCACCGATCCGCAAGGAGGCCGACCATGTCAGGACCCCGCCCCGTACGAGCACCGCGCGGTACGGAACTGAGCGCCCTGGGATGGCAGCAGGAGGCCGCCCTGCGCATGCTGCAGAACAACCTCGACCCCGAGGTCGCCGAACATCCCGACAAGCTCGTCGTCTACGGCGGCACGGGCAAGGCGGCCCGTGACTGGCGCTCCTTCGACGCGATGGTGCGCACGCTGCGGACCCTGAAGCAGGACGAGACCATGCTCGTCCAGTCCGGCCGGCCCGTCGGCGTCATGCAGACCCACGAGTGGGCCCCGCGCGTCCTCATCGCCAACTCCAACCTCGTCGGCGACTGGGCCAACTGGGAGGAGTTCCGCAGGCTGGAACAGCTGGGCCTGACGATGTACGGCCAGATGACCGCCGGGTCGTGGATCTACATCGGCACCCAGGGCATCCTTCAGGGCACCTACGAGACCTTCGCCGCCGTCGCCGCGAAGAAGTTCGGCGGCACGCTCGCCGGCACCATCACTTTGACCGCCGGCCTGGGCGGCATGGGCGGCGCCCAGCCGCTCGCCGTGACGATGAACGACGGCGTCGCGATCTGCATCGACGTCGACCCGCGCGCCATCGAACGCCGCATCGAGCACCGCTACCTGGACGTGTGGGCCGACAGCCTGGAGCACGCCCTCCAGCTCGCTGTCGAGGCCCGCGACGCCCGCCGCCCGCTCTCCATCGGCCTCCTCGGCAACGCGGCGGAACTGCTGCCGCGCATGCTCGCCGAGGGCGCCCCCATCGACATCGTCACCGACCAGACGTCGGCCCACGACCCGCTGTCGTACCTGCCGGTCGGGGTGGACTTCGACGACATGGCGTCGTACGCGGCGAAGGACCCGGCCGGTTTCACGACCCGGGCCCGCGAGTCGATGGCCCGGCACGTCGAGGCGATGGTCGGCTTCATGGACGCCGGCGCCGAGGTCTTCGACTACGGCAACTCCATCCGCGGCGAGGCCCAACTCGCCGGATACGAGCGCGCGTTCGCCTTCCCCGGCTTCGTGCCCGCCTACATCCGCCCGCTGTTCTGCGAGGGCAAGGGCCCCTTCCGATGGGCCGCGCTGTCCGGCGAGGCCTCCGACATCCACAAGACGGACAAGGCGATCCTCGACCTCTTCCCCGAGAACGAGTCGCTGCACCGCTGGATCAAGATGGCCGGCGAGCGGGTCCACTTCCAGGGCCTTCCGGCGCGCATCTGCTGGCTCGGCTACGGCGAGCGCGACAAGGCGGGCGAGCGCTTCAACGACATGGTGGCGTCCGGTGAACTCGCAGCCCCCCTCGCCATCGGCCGCGACCACCTCGACTCCGGCTCCGTCGCCTCCCCGTACCGCGAGACCGAGGCCATGCTCGACGGCTCCGACGCGATCGCCGACTGGCCGCTCCTGAACGCCATGGTGAACGTCGCCTCGGGCGCCTCCTGGGTCTCCATCCACCACGGCGGCGGCGTCGGCATGGGCCGCTCCATCCACGCCGGCCAGGTGTCCGTGGCGGACGGCACGAAGCTCGCCGGCGAGAAGCTGCGCCGCGTGCTGACCAACGACCCCGGCATGGGCGTCATCCGGCACGTCGACGCCGGCTACGACATCGCCGAGACCGCCGCCGACGAGCGGGGTGTGCGCGTCCCCATGCGCGAGGGTGACGACGCGTGACCCCTCCGGGAGATGAGCGGAACGGCAACTCTCCGGCGGGGGCTGAGCTCTCGCCGCCGAGCGCGGGGCCGGCGGGTGGTGGCTCCTTCCATGAGATGTGGCGCGAGCTGCTCCCCATCGGGCGGAATGCCGACTCTCAGGGTTACCGGCGGTTCGCCTGGACGTCCGCAGACGCCGAGTGCCGGGCCTGGTTCAAGGAGCAGGCCGAGGCGCGGGGGCTGGCGTACGAGGTCGACCGGAACGGGAACCAGTGGGCCTGGCTCGGGGATCCGCGCGCCGGGGATGTCGTCGTCACCGGGTCGCATCTCGACTCCGTGCCGGACGGCGGCGCCTTCGACGGCCCCCTCGGTGTCGTGTCCTCCTTCGCCGCGCTCGACGAACTCCGCGCGCGGGGCGTCGCGTTCACCAAGCCCCTCGCCCTGGTCAACTTCGGCGACGAGGAGGGCGCCCGCTTCGGGCTCGCCTGCGTCGGCTCCCGGCTCGCCGCCGGGCAGCTCACCGTCGAGCAGGCGCACCGGCTCACCGACGGCGACGGGGTCACTCTCCCGCGGGCCATGGAGGCCGCCGGGTACGACCCCGACGCCATCGGCGCGGACCCGGAGCGGCTCGCCCGCATCGGCGCGTTCGTCGAGCTGCACGTCGAGCAGGGCCGAGCCCTCGACCTGAGCGGGGACCAGGTGGGCATCGCCAGCGCCATCTGGCCGCACGGGCGCTGGCGGTTCGACTTCCGGGGCGAGGCCAACCACGCCGGCACCACCCGCCTCGTGGACCGCCGCGACCCGATGCTGTCGTACGCCGAGACGGTCCTCGCCGCCCGCCGCGAGGCCCGGCTCGCGGGCGCCGTAGCCACCTTCGGCAAGATCTCCGTCGAGCCCAACGGAGTCAACGCCATCCCCTCCCTGGTGCGCGGGTGGCTCGACTCCCGCGCCGCCGACCAGGCCACCCTCGACACGGTGGTCACCGGCATCGAGCAGGCCGCCCGTGAGTACGCCGTCGCCCAGGGCGTCGATCTCGACGTCGTCCGTGAGTCGTTCACGCCCGTCGTCGAGTTCGACCACGCCCTGCGCGACGAACTCGCCCGCATCCTCGGCAAGACCGCCGACAGGAGCACCGACCTCACGGTCCCCGTCCTCGGCACCGGCGCCGGACACGACGCCGGGATCCTCTCCGGGACCGTGCCGACCGCCATGCTGTTCGTGCGCAACCCCACGGGCGTCTCGCACTCCCCGGCCGAGTTCGCCGCCGAGGACGACTGCGTGGCCGGGGTGCACGCCCTCGCCGACGTACTGGAAGGACTGGCCTGCCGGTGACCCCCACGCAGCGGACACGGACGTACTGGCTGGAGCATGCCTGGCTCGACACGAACGTCGAGCCGGGCGTCGCCCTCACGGTGTCGACGAGCGGCTCCGGCGCGGGGACGGGCGGCCGCATCACCGACGTCCGCACGGGCGTCGGCTCCCCGCCGCCCGGCGCCGAGATCCTGCGCGGGCTGACCCTTCCGGGCCTGGCGAACGCCCACAGCCACGCCTTCCACCGTGCCCTGCGCGGCACCGTCCAGGTCGGCTCCGGCACCTTCTGGACCTGGCGCGAGGTCATGTACTCGGTCGCCGACCGGCTGACCCCGGAGACCTACCACCAGCTGGCCCGCGCCGTGTACGCCGAGATGGCGCTGGCCGGCGTCACGGCCGTCGGCGAGTTCCACTATCTGCACCACGCCCCCGGCGGCACTCCGTACGCCGACCCCAACGCCATGGGCGAGGCCCTGATCGAGGCCGCCGCCGAAGCCGGCATCCGCATCACCCTCCTCGACACCGCCTACCTCTCCTCCGGCTTCGGACAGCCGCCCAACGCCCACCAGCTCCGCTTCTCCGACGGCGACGCGGACGCCTGGGCCGAACGCTGTTCACTTCTCAAGGAACGGGATCACGCGAGGATCGGGGCGGCCGTCCACTCCGTACGGGCCGTGCCCGCCGACCAGTTGGGAGCCGTGGCGCGCTGGGCCGAGGAGCGCCGGGCGCCGCTGCATGTGCACCTGTCCGAGCAGACCGCCGAGAACGACGCCTGCCGCGCCGCCCACGGCCGGACGCCCACGCAGCTCCTCGCCGACCACGGTGTCCTCGGCCCGCGCACCACCGGCGTGCACAACACCCACCTCACCGACGAGGACATCGCCCTCCTCGGCCGCACCGGCACCGGCACCTGCATGTGCCCGACGACCGAACGCGACCTCGCCGACGGCATCGGCCCGGCCGTCGCCCTCCAGGCCGCGGGCTCGCCCCTCTCCCTCGGCTCCGACAGCCATGCCGTCATCGACCTGCTCGAAGAGGCACGCGCGATGGAGCTGAACGAGCGGCTGCGCACCCGCGCCCGCGGTCACTGGACGGCGGCGGCCCTGCTGCGCGCCGCTTCCGCCGACGGCCACGCCGCCCTCGGCAACCCGGACGCGGGCAGACTGGAGGTCGGTTCGGCCGCCGACTTCACGACGATCGCCCTCGACTCGGTCAGGACGGCCGGCCCGGTGCCCAGGCTCGGCGCCGAGACGGCCGTATTCGCGGCGACCGCGGCGGACGTACGGCATACGGTCGTCGCCGGACGTCACGTCGTACGCGACGGGGCGCACACGCTCGTACCGGACGTGCCGCAGGCCCTCGCGCGGGCCGTGGCAGCCCTGCGAGCCTGACCACCACGCCCGCCCCCGTCAGCCACGACGACACGACGATGAGCAGCGAGGACACGACGATGAGCAGCACCGGCACGACCACCGTCATCACCAACATCGCCACGCTGGTCACCAACGACCCCTCCCTCGGAGACGGCTCCCCTCTTGGACTGATCCAGGACGCGGCCGTCGTCATCGACGGCGACCGCGTCGCGTGGACCGGTGAATCAAGCAAAGCACCCGCCACTGACAATCGGGTCGACGCGGGCCGCCGGGCGGTGCTCCCGGGCTTCGTCGACTCCCACTCCCACCTGGTCTTCGCGGGCGACCGCACGCAGGAGTTCAACGCCCGCATGTCGGGCCGCGGTTACACGGCGGGCGGCATCCGCACGACGGTCGCGGCGACGCGAGCGGCGAGCGACGAGGAACTCGAGGCGAACGTCGTCCGTTTCCTCGCCGAGGCCCTCCGCCAGGGCACCACCACCTTCGAGACGAAGTCCGGCTACGGCCTGACCGTCGCCGACGAGGCCCGCGCCCTGCGCCTCGCGGCGAAGCACACCGACGAGGTGACGTACCTCGGTGCGCACATCGTCTCCCCCGACTACGCCGACGACCCGGCCGCGTACGTAGCCCTCGTCACCGGCGAGATGCTCGACGCCTGCGCCCCGCACGCCCGCTGGATCGACGTGTTCTGCGAGAAGGGCGCGTTCGACGGCGACCAGGCCCGCGCGATCCTCACCGCCGGCAAGGCCAAGGGCCTGCACCCCCGCATCCACGCCAACCAGCTCTCCTACGGCCCCGGCGTGCAGCTGGCGGTCGAGCTGGACGCGGCCAGCGCCGACCACTGCACCCACCTCACCGACGCCGACGTGGACGCGCTGGCGAACGGGAACACGGTCGCCACGCTCCTGCCCGGCGCCGAGTTCTCCACGCGGGCGGAGTGGCCGAATGCCCGTCGCCTGCTGGACGCGGGCGTCACCGTCGCCCTCTCCACGGACTGCAACCCGGGCTCGTCGTTCACCTCGTCCGTGCCGTTCTGCATCGCGCTCGCCGTCCGGGACATGCGGATGACGCCGGACGAGGCGGTGTGGTCGGCGACGGCGGGCGGCGCGGCGGCCCTGCGCCGCACCGACGTGGGCCGCGTGACCCCCGGCGCGTACGCCGACCTGACCCTCCTGGACGCCCCGAGCCACGTCCACCTGGCCTACCGCCCGGGCGTGCCGCTGGTGTCGGGGGTGTGGCGGCGCGGCCGCCGGGTCGTCTGAGCGGCCCCGGCAGCCGACTCCCGCCCCCGGTCCGCGATCGTCCGCCCCCACCCGGTGCCGACGAGCACGAGCACCGCGCCCACGTAGCCGAGCCACCCCGGTCGGTCCCCGGCGAGCGCGATGCCGACGGCCGCCGCCCACACCGGCTCGGTGCCCAACAGCAGACTGACCCGGGACGGCGACGTACGGCGGACCGCCCACATCTGCACGAAGAACGCGAACAGCGTGCAGAACGCGGAGAGGTAGACCAGGCCGAGCCAGTCCCCGGCGTCGAAGTCCGCGGCGGCGGTCCACGGCGACGCGCCCGTCCCCGGCACCGCCACCAGCACCGCGAACACGGCCACCGCACCGCCCAGTTGGACGGTCGTCAGCGACAAGGCGTCGGCCCCGCGCACCGACTCCATGCGGGCCATGGCCAGCACATGCACGGTCCGCGCGACGGCGGCCCCCAGCATCAGCAGATCGCCGCCGGAGGGCGCCGTGAACCCGGCCCCCTGCGTCAGCAGCGCCACGCCGAGCACCGACAGCCCGGCCGCCGCCAGGAACGCGCCCGGCAGCCGCACGCCCCGCACCCGGCTCTCCGCGAGCGGCGTGAACACCATGGTCAGACTGATGATCAGCCCGGCGTTGGTCGCGGAGGTGTGCACGACCCCGTACGTCTCCAGCACAAAGATGCCGGCCAGGATCACCCCCAACCCCCCGGCCCCACGCACCTGCGTGCCGCTCAACGCCCGCAGCCGCCGCCACCCCGCCACGACCAGCACCGGCAACACCACGCCGAACCGCAGCACCAGCACGGCCAGCACGGTGCCGGAGGTCGTGACCCCCTTCGCCGCGAGATAACTGGACCCCCACACGACGGCGACCAACAGAACGGGAACATCGGCGAGCCGCCCGAGGCGGACGGAACCGGCAGGGGAGTCGGACACAGGGCTCCTCATGAGCAGATGACGGGGACTGGCCCAGCGGCTCTGCTGGTCAGAGGGCCGGCCCAGAATAGTCACCGGGCGGAATCCGGCCAACGGGTTTCCACGACGGGGACAGGGCTTCGCGACCAAACCAGGTCGACGGCGGTCGCCGCGTTACCCGATCATGCGCATATGCCGCTGAGAGACACCCTTGACCGAGTCGACGGGGACCTGGCCGCCGGCCGGGTCCCCGTCGCGCGCCAGCGCCTGCGTGGGCTGGTGTCGTCCTTCCCGGACGACCTGACGCTTCGCCGCCGCCTGGCGGAGGTGTACCGACTGTACGGAGAGCTCGCGGAAGCGGGTCGCTGGATGTACCTCGAACAGGACCGGGACGCAGCCGAGACCTCCGCCTTCGAGACGAGATACGACACAGCTCCGAAGCGCATGCGGGCACTTGCCTGGCGGGGCCCCGAGTCGCTCGCCCGATCGGCCTTTGCCAGAGAGCAACTGGCGGCAGTGCGCGCGGCCTGCTCCGATGCCATGGGACGTCCTGTCGACTGGGACACGGTGCCGTCCGGGGCGTCCGACGGAGAGGCAGACAGCAGGGGAAGCAGGTTCGTCGATTTCCTGGCGGGGGCCGGCTGCCTGGTGGCGGTCCTCGCGTTCCTCGCGATCTGGGTGAACGGACTCGTCGCCCTCTTCGACTGACTCAGTCGCCGGGGCGGACGGGTAGCGAGCGGGTGCGTATGGCTTCGAGGAGGTGGGTGAGCGGGGTGTGGGTGGTGGTGAGGACGGTGGTGGGGGCGTCGGATTCGCGGAGGTGGAGGGTGGTGGGGGTGGAGGCGAGTTCGACGCAGTCATTGCCGTCGCCCTCGCCGGAGTACGACGACTTCCGCCAGTTGTCGGGGGTGGTCATGGGGGCGCCTCACAGCTCCTTCGCCAGCTTGTGGATGAAGTCACGCGACCGTTCGGGATCGAGTGCCACACCCTCCACTTTATGGAAGCGCGTTCGATAGGCGTTGAGCTGAGCCTCGGAATCGATGAAGACCGAGCCGTGGGGCGCGTCACGGACCACGGTGTCCAGCTTGGGCACGGGGCCGTCCACATAGGTCATGGTGCTTGAGGCCCTGGCGAAGCCGTCCAGGTCGAAGGGAACGACGAGCAGGGTGATGTGGTCCGCCTCGGAGAGTTCCAGGAGTCTGCTCAACTGCGCTCGTGAGGCGGCGCGGTCGCTGACCCTGATGCGGAGTGCCGCCTCGTGGATCACCACTGTGTACGGGAAGGCAAACGCTTGGCGGGCCATTCGGTGCTGGACGCGCAGCTCAAGTTCCTCAGGAGCGAGCTCGGGAACCCTGGACGAGAAGACCGCGCGAGCGTAGTTCTCCGTTTGCAGTAGACCGGGAACGTACAAGACGGCCACCTCGCGCCGGAACGTGGCGTGGTGATCCAGTTCCGACAGGTCCAGGAACGACGTCGGAAGCGAGCCCCGGTACTCCTCCCACCACCCCTGCGTCCGATCGGTCGCCATGCTGACCAGGGCGTCGATGAACTCCTCGTCCGTACAGGCGTAGTGGGATGCGAGGCGGCGAAGTCGCTTCTCGCTCACGCCTGCGAGCCCTGACTCGATGTGGGTGATCTGTGCGGGGCTAACGCCGAGTAGTGCCGCTGTCTGGCGGGCGTTGAGGCCTGCCGCCTCGCGGAGCCTGCGCAGTTCAGTCGCCAGACGCAGTTGACGTGCCGTTGGTTCGCGCCTCAAAGCCCTCGACCGTTCCTAGGTCCAACGCGCCTGCAGGCGCGACTCTTTCGGCGTCAGATTACGCGATCGGCTTGCCGCATCTCTAGATTTAGATCTACCGTCAGTGACGCGACCTTCACGCTGCGAAGTGCACCGCTCCCTCCTGCCATGACGGCTGCGGCGATGCCACCGCGCCCCCATGTCCACTCACCCACCCGGAGCTGCCCCATGCCCGAAACCACCACCGACTCCTGGGAGTACTCCCTCTACATCCCCACCGACCCCCGCGCCGTCACCGTCTGTCGTCGCACCCTCCGCCTGATCCTCACCCTGCATGGACTCGTCCACCTTGCCGAGACGGCGGAGCTGCTTGTCTCGGAGTTGATGTCCAACGTCGTCCTGCACACCAAGGGGCCGGGATGCCTGCGCGTCCGCTTCCGGGACGACGTCCTGCAGATCGGTGCGTGGGACGCGGACCCCGAACCACCCGAGCCGCCAAGCCGGTTGGAGGAGATCGGCGACGACGCGGAGAGCGGCCGGGGTATGGCCCTGGTGCGGGCCTGTTCGGACCTCTGGCACTGGCAGCCGCTGTCCCGCATGGGGCATCGAGGCAAGTTGGTCTGGTGCGAACTCGACGCGGCGTAGCTCGTTGATCGCGCCAGAAGGAGGTGACGGCGATGCAGTACTTCTGGCGGCACCCGCTCGCTGAGGAGGTGCGCGAGCAAGGTCGGGAAGAGGGCCGAGCGCAGGAGAGGGCGGAGACTGTTCTGCGTAACCTCCGGTGGCGGCAGGTCGACGTCCCCGACTCCGTCCGTGAGCGCGTTCTCTCCTGCGCCGACATGGACGAGCTGGGTGTCTGCCTCGACCGTTCCTACCAGGTCACCGACGCCCGGAGTTTGTTCGACGAAGGGTTCTGACACTGGTGCCGGGGGTCCCGGGGGCCGGAGCCCCCGGGAAGGCCTCATTCCTCCAGCCGCAGCCAGAGTCTCGTTCCGCCGCACTCAGACCCTTACTCCTCCAGGGTCAGGCCCTTGCGCAGCCGCACCAGGGTGCGGGACAGCAGGCGGGAGACGTGCATCTGGGAGATGCCGAGTTCCTCGCCTATCTCCGACTGGGTCAGGCCGGCGACGAACCGGAGGGAGAGGATCTGCCGGTCGCGGGGCGGGAGTTCGGCGATGAGGGGCTTCAGTGACTCGACGTACTCGATGCCTTCGAGTCCGTGGTCCTCGTAGCCGATGCGGTCGGCGAGCGCGCCTTCCGCGTCGTCCTCCTCCGGCTGCGCGTCGAGCGACGAGGCGGTGTACGCGTTCGACGCCGCCATGCCCTCGACGACCTCCTCCCGTGAGAGGTCGAGGCGCTCGGCCAACTCCGCGACGGTGGGCGCGCGGTCGAGTTTCTGGGCCAGTTCGTCGCCCGCCTTGGCCAGGTCGAGCCGGAGCTCCTGGAGCCGGCGCGGGACGCGCACCGACCACGAGGTGTCGCGGAAGAAGCGCTTGATCTCGCCGATGATGGTTGGCATCGCGAAGGTCGGGAACTCGACGCCGCGCGAGAGCTCGAAGCGGTCGATCGCCTTGATCAGGCCGATGGTGCCGACCTGGATGATGTCCTCCATCGGCTCACTGCGGGAGCGGAACCGGGAGGCGGCGAACTTGACCAGCGCGAGGTTCAGTTCGACGAGGGTGTTGCGGACGTACGAGTATTCGTGCGTGCCCTCTTCGAGGGACTCGAGCCGCGCGAACAGGGTCTTGGACAGGGCCCGTGCGTCGACGGGGCCGACCTCGTCGTACGGGGGGATCTCCGGAAGTCCGGCGAGGGCGTCGGTGGGGTCGACGTCCAGCGCCGTGTTCTGGGCGATGGGTTCCAGATGTTCCTGATCCGGAGGGGGTGTCGACGTCGCTCCGCGGGTATGCGGTGCGTCGAGCCGGGGTGACATGATGTCCTCCATCGTTCTCGGCGTATGGCTGCCGAAGCCAGTGAGCGCACTACGGTGTGCGGCGCCTCCAAAGCCGGCCGTGTCGGTTGCGTGTTCCTACTAGCCCTACCCGCTTTACTCGGCCAACCGCAAGTGGCTTTTGTGTGGTTATGTCCGTTTGTGGGTGATTGTTCGGGTGTTGAGGTGCGGGTCGAAGGCGTAGGGTTCGAGGGCGTCAGCAAGCAGTTCGCGACCCCAGGAGAAGAGACGGCATGGACCGCGGGACGGTCGGCAGCGCACAGTCTGGCCGGCTTCTGGTCGAGGTGCGGGAAGAGGGCTCCAGCGCCGTCGTGACCCCGGCGGGTGAGTTGGATCACCACACCGCCGATCTGTTGCGTGAGCCACTCGAAGACTGCCTCGCCCGGGGCCACAAACGGCTGGTGGTGGACTGCACCCGCCTGGAGTTCTGTGACTCCACCGGACTGAACGTGCTGCTCGGAGCACGTCTGAAGGCGGAGGCGGCCGGTGGCGGGGTCCATCTCGCGGGGATGCTGCCCGTCGTGGCGCGGGTCTTCGAGATCACCGGCGCGGACGCGGTGTTCACCGTGCACGCCACGGTCGAGGCGGCTCTCGCCGACGACGGCTGAACTTCGCCGCCCGGCCGGGGATGGGTGCGAACGGGTGGGAACGGGTGGGTGTTCCGCCGGTCCCCCCGGGCAGGAGACATCCTGGACCTGAACATGTCGGCGGCAAGGTCGACGCGAACGCTGTCGGTCCACGTACTACCCATGTACAGACTCTGTAGAGATCTGACTCTTGAATTGTGAACCGGTTAATCGGGGAATCGGTGAGGTGAAGCGCTGATGAGCACCACCCGGCCTTACTCGCCGGGCGACCGCGGGCCGGAGCCCAGCGGCGCTTCCGGGTCGTCCGAAGGGGGCACGGCAGCCGAGGCGGAGGGATCGTCCGGGTCGTCCTCGGGGTCCTCCGGGTCCTCCGGGGCGTCCGGGTCCTCCGGGGCGTCCGGGTCGTCCGGTGCGTCGGGGTCGTCCGGCGCGTCGGGCAGCCGCCAGGTGCGCCGGCTGAGCTTCGACGACGCCAGCGGGGTCGTCCCGCTCGCCCGTGACTTCGCCCGCCAGGCGCTGTACGCGTGGGGCTGGCTGCCGGCCGCCACCGCCGACCGGCGGGCTGTTGCGGAGGACGTGCTGCTCGTCGTCTCCGAGCTGGTCACCAACGCGTGTCTGCACGCCGAGGGGCCGGACCGGATGGTTCTCGGCTGCGACAAGAAGGTTATCCGCGTCGAGGTCTCCGACCGAGGCACGGGCCAGCCGGCCCCGCGCACCCCGCACCGCGCGGGCCGCCCCGGCGGACACGGCATGTTCATCGTCCAGCGCCTCTGCCTGGACTGGGGCGTCGTACGGGCCCCGGGTGTTGCGGGCAAGACGGTCTGGGCGGAGTGCGCCATGGAAGCGCCTTGATGTATTCCCGGCTGAGCTGGGAGGAATTCGGAGAGTATTCCTGGGCCGAATGACTTACCCGGAGC
>NZ_JBITJV010000026.1:0-100856 GCF_044460385.1 Streptomyces sp. NPDC050121
CGGCGGATGATCGAGATCCGGAAGCAGAACCCCGCCTTCGGCCTCGGGACCTACACCGAACTGCAGTCCTCCAACCCGGCCGTCCTCGCCTTCCTCCGCGAATACGAGGACGATCTGGTGCTGTGCGTGCACAACTTCTCGCGCTTCGCACAGCCCACCGAGCTCGACCTGCGCCGGTTCGACGGTCGCCACCCCGTCGAGCTGTTCGGCGGAGTCCGTTTCCCCGCCATCGGTGAACTGCCCTACCTGCTCACCCTCGCGGGCCACGGCTTCTACTGGTTCCGGCTCACCAGAGCCGCGTCCCGGATCGGCCGCCGCCCGTGAGGGTGCGCCGAGGAAAGGATGGGTCACCGTGACGAAGACCGCACCCCTGCGCCCCAGCAGCGCGAGCGGCGTCCGCTCCGGCGGGCCGCTCGCCGCGCTGCTGTGCGAGTGGCTGCCGCGCCAGCGCTGGTTCGCCGGCAAGGACCGGCCCCTCACCGACCTGCGCATGCTGTCGATGACCGAGCTGTATCCGGGTTGTCTGCATCTGCTCGTGCACGCCGATCAGTCGGGCGTCCCGACGCCCGGCGGCACTCCCCCGGCCGGTGACTGCTATCAGCTGCTCCTCGGCGTCCAGGAGCATCTGTCGCCTCGCCTGGGCCGTGCGCTGATCGGCAGGGTGGAGGAGGGGCCGATGGCGGGGCTGACGGTCCATGACGCGTTGCAGGATCCCCGGTCGGCGCATCTGCTCCTGGAGCGGATGCGGCATCCCGGCACGCTGGGCCCGCTGTGCTTCGAGTCGGCCCCGTGTGTGTCGCTGCCTCCGGGGCTGGCGCCGCGGCTGCTGGAGGCCGAGCAGTCCAACACCTCGCTGGTGTACGGGGACGCGTTCATCCTGAAGATCTTCCGGCGGATCCAGCCGGGGGTGAACCCCGATCTGGAGGTGCCCGTCGCGCTGGCCGGGCAGGGGTGCGGGCGGGTGCCCGCGCCCGTGGCCTGGTTCCGGACGACGCATCCGCAGGAGGCGACACTCGGCGTGCTCCAGCCGTTCCTGCCCGACGCCTCCGACGGCTGGACGCTGGCGCTGCGGGCCCTCGCCCGCGGGGAGGACTTCACCGCGGAGGCCGAGGAACTGGGGCGGGCCACGGCGGACGTCCACCTCGCGCTGGCCGCGGCGCTCCCGGCCGGTCCGGACGCCGAGGACGGGCGGACGGCGGCGGCGATGACCGAGCGGCTGGAGGCGGCCGCGCACCATGTGCCGGCGCTGCGCCCGTTCGTCCCGGGCCTGACCACCGCCTTCGGCGCGCTGTCCGTGTGCGATGCCGGCCCGCCCGCCCAGCGCATCCACGGCGACCTGCACCTCGGTCAGGTCCTGCGCGCCGGACGGGACTGGTTCGTCATCGACTTCGAGGGCGAGCCGTCGCGTCCGCTGGCCGAGCGGCGCAGCGCCCACTCCCCGGTCCGGGACATCGCCGGGATGCTGCGCTCGTTCGACTACGCCGCCCGCCAGCGCCGCCCGTGGCGGCCGGAGTGGGCGCGCCGTTGCCGGGAGGCCTACTGCGCGGGCTATGCGGCCCGCGCGGGCTGGGACCCCCGCAAGAAACATGCCCTGTTGCGTGCCTACGAGACGGACCGCGCCGTGTACGAAGTGCTGTACGAGGCCCGTAACCGTCCCGACTGGCTGCCCGTACCCATGGCGGCGATCGAGCGACTCGCCGTCCGAGGAGGCTGACCCCTGTGGCCCTGCGTGACATCTCTCCGCCCGAGTCGGCCGGCCCCCGCCCGCGCACGGCGCCCGCCCTCGACGCCGGCGACCGTGGGCGGCTGCTCTCGGGCACCCACCACGATCCGCACGGCTTGCTGGGCGCGCACCCGGTGCCGGGTGGGATCCTCTTCCGGGTGCTGCGGCCCTTCGCGGACGCCGTGAGCGTCGTGATCGACGGCGATCCCACCCCGCTGGTCTCCGAGGGCGACGGTCTGTTCGCCGTCGTCCTGCCGCTCGACGCGATCCCCGCGTACACGCTGCTGGTGTCGTACGAGGGCGTCGAGCAGAAGGTGGACGACCCGTACCGTTTCCTGCCGGCTCTCGGCGATCTCGATCTGCATCTCATCCGTGAGGGGCGGCACGAGGAGTTGTGGAAGGCGCTCGGCGCGGAGCCGATGGCCCACCAGGGGGTGATCGGCACCCGGTTCACAGTGTGGGCGCCGAACGCCCAGGGCGTGCGGGTCGCCGGCGACTTCTGCTGCTGGGACGGGACCGCGTTCCCGATGCGGTCCCTGGGTTCGTCCGGCGTGTGGGAGCTCTTCCTGCCCGGGATCGGCGAGGGCGCCCGGTACAAGTTCGAGATCACCTCCCGCCACGGCCACCGCTTCCTCAAGGCCGATCCGATGGCCCGGTGCGCGGAGGTGCCGCCGGACACCGCGTCGATCGTGCACGCCTCGCACTACGAATGGGCGGACCAGCAGTGGATGGCGCACCGGGGTGACGTGCCCGTGCATGCGGCTCCGTTCTCCGTGTACGAGGTTCATCTCCCCTCCTGGCGACCTGGGCTGACGTTTCGTCAGCTGGCGGAGGAGCTGCCGCCGTATGTCAGCGACCTCGGCTTCACCCATGTGGAGTTCATGCCGGTCGCCCAGCATCCATTCGCGGGTTCCTGGGGATACCAGGTCACCGGTTTCTACGCGCCGGCCTCGCGGCTCGGCACGCCGGACGACTTCAAGTTCCTGGTGGACGCCCTGCACCGGGCCGGAATCGGCGTGATCGTTGACTGGGTGCCGGCACACTTCCCCAAGGACGACTGGGCGCTGGCGCGGTTCGACGGGGATCCGCTCTACGAGCCCGGGGACTCGCGGCGGGCCGAGCATCCGGACTGGGGGACGTTCGAGTTCGACTTCGGGCGCATCGAGGTGCGCAACTTCCTGGTGGCGAACGCCACTTACTGGTGCGAGGAATTCCATGTCGACGGGCTGCGGGTGGACGCCGTCGCCTCGATGCTCTATCTCGACTACTCGCGGGACTCCGGGCAGTGGTCGCCGAACGTGTTCGGCGGCCGGGAGGACCTGGCCGCGATGGCGTTCCTGCAGGAGATGAACGCGACGGTGTACCGGCGCAATCCGGGGGTCGTGACGATCGCCGAGGAGTCCACCGCCTGGGACGGGGTGACCCGGCCGACCGACAGCGGCGGTCTGGGGTTCGGGCTGAAGTGGAACATGGGCTGGATGCACGACTCGCTGCAGTACATCGCCAAGGAGCCGGTGCACCGCAAGTACCACCACAACGAGATGACCTTCTCGATGGTGTACGCCTACAGCGAGAACTACGTCCTGCCGATCTCGCACGACGAGGTCGTCCACGGCAAGCAGGCGCTGGTGTCGAAGATGCCCGGCGACTGGTGGCAGCGGCGGGCCAACCACCGCGCCTACCTGGGCTTCATGTGGGCCCATCCGGGCAAGCAACTGCTCTTCATGGGGCAGGAGTTCGCCCAGGGAGCGGAGTGGTCGCAGGAACACGGCCCCGAGTGGTGGCTGCTGGATCCGGGGTACGCGTCCGCGGGCGACCACCGGGGGGTGCGGGACCTGGTGCGTGATCTCAACGCGGTCTACCGGGCCACGCCCGCCCTGTGGGAGCGCGACACCGACCCGGCCGGGTTCCGGTGGGTGGTCGGCGACGCCGCGGACGACAACGTGTTCGCGTTCCTGCGCCACGACGCCCAGGGCGCGCCGCTCCTCGCCGTCAGCAACTTCTCCCCCGTCGTGCGCCACGACTACCCGCTCGCCGTCCCCGGCGACGCCCCGGCCTGGCGGGAGCTGCTGAACACCGATGCCGAGCGCTACGGCGGCAGCGGTGTCGTCGGCCCCGCCCCGGTCGCACCCGAGCGGGGGGAGCTCCGGCTGACGCTGCCGCCCCTGGCCACGGTGTGGCTGACGCCTTCGTCCGTGTGAACAGGACCGGACGGGGCAGTCGGGTGCGTACCGCCCGCCTACGAAGGCCGCAGAGAAAGGCCGCATCCCGTGCGCACCGTCGGAGTGGAGGAGGAACTCCTCCTGGTCGACCCGGAGACCGGGGAGCCGCAGGCCCTGTCCGCCGCCGTCCTCGCCCGCGCCTCGCGGTGCGAGGAGGCGGAGGAGCCGCCGGTCTTTCAGAAGGAACTGCACAACCAGATGCTCGAGTTCGCCACCCACCCGCAGTCGGGCATGGGCGAGCTCGGCGCGGAGATCGTGCGGATCCGCGGGGAGGCGGCACGGCACGCGCGGGAGACGGGGTGCGCGGTCGCCGCGCTCGCCACGTCGCCGCTCGCGGTGCGCCCCTCCGTCAGCAGGGGCCGGCGCTACCAGTGGATGGCGGATCAGTACGGCATCGCGACCCGTGAACAGATCGTGTGCGGGTGTCACGTCCATGTCTCCGTCGGCTCCGACGAGGAGGGCGTCGCGGTCATCGACCGGATCCGGCCCTGGCTGTCGGTGCTGGCGGCACTGAGTGCCAACTCGCCGTTCTGGCAGGGCAAGGAGACGGACTACAGCAGTTATCGCAGCCGGGTGTGGCAGCGCTGGCCGTCGGCGGGTCCGACCGAGCTGTTCGGTTCGGCGGAGCGCTACCACGGGCGGGTGGCGGACATGGTGGCCACGGGCACGATCCTCGACGAGGCCATGGTCTACTTCGACGCCCGGCTGTCGGCGCGCTATCCGACGGTGGAGGTGCGGGTGGCGGACGTCTGTCTGCACGCGGACACCGCCGTACTGATCGCCACGCTGGTGCGGGGCCTGGTCGAGACGGCGGCCCGGGAGTGGGAGGCCGGCCTCGATCCGCTGGACCACAGTGTGAGCCTGCTGCGGCTGGCCGGCTGGCGCGCCGCCCGCTCGGGGCTGACCGCGGATCTGCTGCACCCGGCGACCATGCGGCGCACCCGCGCCGAGACGGTCGTACGGGCTCTGCTGACGCATGTCGAGGATGCGCTGACGGACAGCGGGGACCTGGAGCGGGCCCGGGCGTCCTGTGCCGAACTGCTGAAGGACGGCAACGGTTCGCGGATCCAGCGGGAGGTGTGGGAGCGCACGGGAAGTCTGCGTGAGGTCGTCACGACGTGCGTACGGCACACCCAGGCCTGAGGCGATCCGCCCCGTCGGGATCATCAAGGCGGATTACTTATTCGTTCCAGGCCACAACCGGACCCGCCTGGGCTACATTCGACCACCGTCGATAACGGTTCCCGTCGGCGGTGTCACAGCCCGTACACGTCACAGGAGCAGCGCATGCGCGACTTCGCCCTCGCTCCCCGCACCGTCCCGCCCCTGACCGGAGGGCTCGCCGACAGCGTTTTCGAGACAGCCGCCCGTACCCCCAC
Organism: Streptomyces sp. NPDC050121; assembly: GCF_044460385.1. Taxonomy (NCBI): domain Bacteria; kingdom Bacillati; phylum Actinomycetota; class Actinomycetes; order Kitasatosporales; family Streptomycetaceae; genus Streptomyces; species Streptomyces sp. NPDC050121. Next base: position 5,325 of record NZ_JBITJV010000026.1, read on the forward strand.
CCTCGCGGTGCTCTCCCGTCGCCCGGACGCCGCCTCCGCCGGCTGGCAGGAGGTCACGGCCGTCGAACTGCGGGACGAGGTGGTCGACCTCGCCAAGGGGTTCGTGGCGTCCGGGATCAAGCCTGGTCACCGCGTGGCGATCATGGCGCGCACCCGGTACGAGTGGACGGTGCTCTGCCATGCGCTGTGGGCGGTGGGAGCCGAGGTCGTCCCCGTCTATCCGACGTCCTCGCGCGAGCAGGTCGAGTGGATCCTGCGGGACGCCCGTTGTGTGGGCGTGGTCGTCGAGGACGAACAGAGCGTCATGACCGTGGGATCGGTGTGCGCGGCCCTGCCCGCGCTGCGGCACGTCTGGCAGCTGGACGCGGGTGCGCTCGAAGAACTCGGGCGGCGCGGCGAGTTGGTGCCGGGGACCACGGTGGACTCGCTGCGCCGGATCGTGCTGCCCGACTCCACCGCGGTGATCGCCTACACCTCCGGCACCTCGGGCCGGCCGCTGGGCTGCGCGCTGAGCCACCGCAGTCTGGCGAGCCCCTGCGACACGCTGCTGGCCGGCTGGGGGCACACCGCCGCGCCCGCGGGAGAGCAGCCGAGCGTCCTCGCCTTTCTGCCGTTCTCCCACGTGTACGGGCTGATGATCCAGGGCCTCTGCCTGCGCGGCGGCATCCTGATGGGTCACGAGCCCGATCTCGGCGCGGACGCGCTGTCGGAGTCGCTGCGCACCTTCCGTCCGACGTATCTGTACGCGGTCCCGTCGGTGTTCGAGAAGATCTACAAGAACTTCCTGCGGGCGGCCCAGGAATCGGGCCGCGGGGCGCTGTTCGAGCGGGCGGCGCAGACGGCCCGGGATTTCGCCGCCGCCGTGGAGCGGCAGCGGCTGGGCCGCGGCTCGGGGCCCGGTTTCGACCTGCGGTTCCAGCACGCCCTCTTCGAACGGACGGTGTACCGCAGACTCCGGGCCGCGCTGGGCGGTCGCGTCCACCGCGCCACGTCGGGCGGCTCCCCGCTCCACCGCGATCTGTCCCTGTTCTACGAGGGCATCGGCATCTATGTGCACGACGGGTACGGCCTGACCGAGACCGGCGGTGGGATCACCATGCAGCCGCTGGGCCGGGAGAAGTCGGGCACCGTGGGTCAGGCCCTGCCGGGCACGGAGATCCGGGTGGCGGAGGACGGGGAGATCCTGGTGCGCGGCCCGTCGGTGTTCCAGGGCTATGTGGGCGACGACACCGCGACGCGGGCCGCTCTGTGGGGCGGCTGGCTGGCCACGGGCGACCTCGGGTTCCTGGACTCGGACGGCTATCTCACGATCACGGGCCGCAAGAAGGACGTCATCATCACCAGCAGCGGCAAGAGCGTGGCGCCGACCGCGCTGGAGCAGCGGCTGCGGATGCATCCGCTCGTGCACCAGGCGGTGGTCGTGGGCGACAACCGGCCCTGCGTGGGCGCGCTGATCACCCTGGACCCCGATTTCCTGGCGCACTGGCGCGGCCGCCTCACGCTGTACGGCGACACGCAGAGCCGGGAGGCCCGTGAGGAGAACGCCCTGCGGGAGGAGATCGGGCGGGCGGTGGCCGCGGCGAACAGCGCGGTGTCCCGTTCGGAGTCGATCCGGGCGTTCCGTATCCTGCCGCAGCCGTTCGACCAGACCAATGGTCTGCTGACGCCCTCGATGAAGCTGCGCCGTGACTCGATCGTGGCGCACTACGCGGCAGAGATCGAGGCGATGTACCAGGCGCGGGCGCGCCCGCCCCGGCAGAGCGCGCCGGAGGAGGTGCTGAGCTGGGACGACGCGGACGACGTGTTCCGCTGAGTCACAGCGCGTGGACGGCGGGCGGCCCCGGGCGGGCCGCCGCGGTCATGGGCCGGCGGGTGGCGGACGCGTAGCCTGTGCGGGCTCGGGAACCCTGAAGGGGGCGAAGCCTGAGAGCCGTACGAGAAAGGACGACGGTCCCGGCAGCAGCGGGGCCGCACAGACGACATGGCAACCGAGCCGCGTGGTAACGACGCATTGTCCTCCTGGGCGATTCCGAGCCGTACGGCCCGTTTCGCGGGTGAACCGCAGGATGTGACGGGTGCGCGGCTGGCCGCGGAGGAGTTCCTCGATGAGCTGGCGCGGGCCTCGCCGCCCACGGCGCCGGAGTACTGGCACGACATCGTGCTGATCGTGGCGGAGCTGGCCGCCAACGCGGTCCAGTACGCTCCTGGCCCCTTCGAACTGCACCTTCGCCGCACGTTCGACGGTGTGCATGTCACGGTCCACGACACCAACAGCGCGCCGCCCGCGCCCCGGCCGTTCCATCCCGACAGCGGGGGCGGTGGCATCGGGTGGTATCTGGTGCAGACCCTCTGCAGCCAGGTCAGCGTGGTGCCGAACGAGGTGGGCCGAGGTGAGGGGAAGGACGTCCACGTGTTTCTGCCCTGGTGACGGCGGTGACGGGCGGCCGGTCGCTCCCGTCAGCCGATCGCTCCCGTCAGCCCGTCGGTCCCGTGGGCCGGATCGGCACGAACACGGTGATCGTCTTGCCTCCCGTCGGCCGATTCTCGATGGTGACGTCCCGGGCCAGTCGGACGACCAGGGGCCAGCCGTAGCCGCCCGTGCGGTGTCCGGCCGGTGCCACGTCCGCTCCGCACGCCGCGGCGGGCAGGTCCTCGCTGTGGTCGTGCACGGCCAGCCGGATCCCGTCGGCCACCGGCGTCATCTCGAACCCGGCGAGTCCGCCGCCGTGCCGCAGTGCGTTGGCCACCAGTTCCGAGACGACCAGCAGCAGATCGATGACGTCCGCCTCCCGGGCCGGCCGCACCGACGGGTCCCAGCCGGCGGCCACCACCGAGCGGGCGTGGGCGCGGGCGGACGCGGCGGTCGTCACCGGCGCCGCCGGACCGGTGGCCGGCCCGGCGGACGCGAGTTCCTCCTCTCTCACGCCGGCGTCGTCCCGCGCGGGGTCAGCCGGCGGTAGTGGTCGCCGACGGCGGCGAGGTACGCCGGATCCGTCGTCTCGCTGTCGGTGCGGAAGCGGGGTGCTTCCTTGACCTCGTCCCCGGTACAGGCCAGGGAGACCTTGCGGCCCGCGTGATCGACGCGCGTCACGACGCCCACCGGGACGACGGCGCTCCTGCCGAACAGCCAGACGCCCGTGTCGACGACCAGGTGCCGCATGCCGTGCGGGCCGGCCTCACGTTCCACATGTCCGAGGGTGCCGTCGGTGGTCACGACGGCGTAGCCGGTCAGGTCCTGCCCCTCGACAGAGCCGCTGCCCGGCGCGTACGACCAGATTCCGTCGATGGTCACACTGCTCCCTTCTCGCGCCCCACAGCACCAATTACCCTGCCGCGGCAGCCGCATTCGGAATGTGTTCGGCATGAGAAGCGGATGCAGGGGCAGACGGACTGCGTCATCGACCGGCTCGACGAACGGAGTGAGCGGCATGGATGCCGTGACGGCACAGGCAACGACGGCCACGGCACAGCAGGCGGGCACCGAGGACCCGCGCGGAGGGGTTCCGCTCATCGACATACCCACCGAGGTGAGCCCGAAGGACGCGCGGGAGCTGTCGCGCCGCTTCTTCGACCGGCTGGCCGTCGTGGAGGAGGGCACACACGAGTACCAGTACGTGCGCAACACCCTGATCGAGATGAACCTGTCGCTCGTGCGGTACGCGGCCTCGCGCTTCCGCGGCCGGGGAGACTCGATGGAGGACATCGTCCAGGTCGGCACGATCGGGCTGATCAAGGCCATCGACCGGTTCGAGCTGTCCCGCGAGGTCGAGTTCACCTCGTTCGCCGTGCCGTACATCGTCGGCGAGATCAAGCGTTTCTTCCGGGACACCAGCTGGGCGGTGCACGTGCCGCGCCGACTTCAGGAGGCACGGGTCGAACTGGCCAGGGCGACCGAGGAGTTGCAGTCGCGGCTGGGCCGGGCGCCCACGACGCGTGAGCTGTCGCAGCTGATGTCGCTGTCGGAGGAGGAGGTCATCGAGGCGCGCAAGGCGTCCAACTGCTACACCTCCGCCTCCCTCGACGCGGCGCTCACCTCCGACGGCGGCGCGGACGGCGAGTCGGTGCTGGCCGACTTCATCGGCGCGGAGGAACCGGCGCTGGAACTGGTGGAGGACTTCCACTCGTTGGCACCGCTCATCGCCGAACTCGACGAGCGGGAACGGCAGATCATCCATCTGCGGTTCGTCGAGGAGCGCACGCAGGCGGAGATCGGCCAGGAGCTCGGCATCTCCCAGATGCACGTGTCGCGGCTGCTCAGCCGCATGGTGCGGCGCCTACGGGCCGGCCTGCTGGGGGCCGACCTCGTCTGAGGCCCGCATCGCCGCCGGGCTCGGACCGAGCTCGGAGCCCACGACCGTCTGCTTTCGGAGGTATCCGTGTCCATCGCCCAGAACCCCCTGTCCGTCGAGGTCACCCTGCCCCGTGAGGACGTCGCCCTGGTCACGGTCGAAGGCCATCTCGACCTCGACACCGCGACCGAGTTCCAGGCCCATCTGGCCAACCAGCTCCATCACGGCCGACGGCACTTCCTCATCGACCTCTCGGCGGTGCCGTTCATGGACTCGTCCGGCATGAACATCATTCTGCGCGTGTACCAGGAGGCCCGCGGCCTGCCGGGGAGCGTGCACGTGATCAACCCCAGGCCCGCCGTCCGCCGGGTCCTGGATCTCACCGGCGTCAGTCTCACGGTTCCGGTCTCGGCCGAGGTCGAGGAGGCCCTGGCCCTCGTCGACCGGCCGGCGCCGCCCCAGGACGGCCAGAACTGACGGGGGCGCTCGCCGCAGCGCGCGAAAGACGCGTCCGAGGGGACGGGGCACGGGCCCGAGTCGGCCCGTGCCCTGTCCGTTCTCCGGACCGGCCCTTGCCAGGGACGTCGCCCTGCCCGAAAGGTGGGGGCGTACAGGGGCCGTTCGGCGGGTACGACGGTGGCCTCAGGAGAAACGTTCGTCTGCATGCCTCGCCCGGCTGGCGGAACCGGTCCGGTCGCGGTGGGATCGATGAGGTGCGAGGGGCCCGCGGGCGGGGCACGCGCATGAGGTCGGGGCAGACCGCCTGGAGCCGCAGAAAGGGATGGACATCGTGACACGACCCAGGATCCTGGTGGTGGGCGCGGGCTTCGCGGGAGTGGGGTGCGTTCGGCGTCTGGAACGCAAACTCGCCGCCGCGGAGGCCGACGTCACTTTGGTGACACCGTTCGCCTACCAGCTCTATCTGCCGCTGCTGCCACAGGTCGCCTCCGGGGTGCTGACGCCCCAGTCGATCGCCGTGTCGTTGCGCCGCAGCAAGAAGTACCGCACCCGGATCATTCCGGGCGGCGCGATCGGCGTGGACCTCAAGTCGAAGGTCTGCGTCATCAGGACCATCACCGACGAGATCGTCAACGAGCCGTACGACTACATCGTGCTGGCTCCCGGCAGCGTCACCCGCACCTTCGACATCCCGGGGCTGACCGACCACGCCTTCGGCATGAAGTCGCTCGCCGAGGCCGCGTACGTCCGCGATCACGTCATCTCGCAGCTCGACCTCGCCGACGCCAGCCACGACCCTGCCGAGCGGGCTTCCCGGCTGCAGTTCGTGGTCGTGGGCGGCGGTTACGCGGGCACCGAGACCGCCGCCTGTCTGCAGATGCTCACGCACAACGCGGTCAAGCGGTACCCCAGGCTGGACCAGAGCCTGATCAAGTGGCATCTGATCGACATCGCCCCGAAGCTGATGCCCGAGCTCGGCGACAAGCTCGGCCACAGCGCCCAGGAAGTACTGCGCAAGCGGGGCATCGACATCTCGCTGGGGGTGTCCATCGCCAAGGCGGGCCCGCAGGAGGTCACCTTCACCGACGGGCGGGTCGTCCCGACCCGGACCCTCATCTGGACGGCGGGCGTCGTGGCCAGCCCGCTCATCGCGACGCTGGGCGCGGAGACGGTCCGCGGGCGGCTCGCCGTCGAGGCGGAGATGAACCTGCCCGGAAACGACGGGGTGTTCGCCCTCGGGGACGCCGCCGCCGTACCCGACAGGGCCAAGGAGGACGAGAGCGCGGTCTGTCCGCCGACCGCACAGCACGCGATGCGGCAGGGCAAGGTCGTCGCCGACAACGTCATCGCGACGCTGCGGGGTCAGTCGATGCGGCCGTATGTGCACAAGGACCTCGGGCTGGTCGTGGACCTCGGCGGCACCGACGCCGTCTCCAAGCCGCTCGGCATCCCGCTGAAGGGGCTGCCCGCGCAGGCCGTGGCCCGCGGCTACCACTGGGGCGCGCTGCGCACGGGCGTGGCCAAGGCCCGGGTGCTGACGAACTGGACGCTCAACGCGGTCGCGGGCGACGATTTCGTGCGCACCGGCTTCCAGGCGCGCCGGGCGGCGAAGCTGAAGGACTTCGAGTACACGGACAGCTATCTGACGCCCGACCAGGTGCGGGCGCACCTCGAGGGCTCCGGCCCCGACGAGGAGTGAGAGCCCGTGCCATGTCCCCGGCCGGACCAGCGTGCGGCGTCATGGGGGTCCCCCCGCTCGGGCGAAGCCGAGCGTGAGGGAGCGTGCGAGCGGGCCTGCCAGGCGTCGCGCGCCCGGCCGGGGACGTGACACGGGCGCTGAGGCCGGCGGCAGAGCACGGCGGCGTACGGGCGGCGGCCCGGTCGTTCGGTGCACGGTGGCGGGATCGGGTGGCGGCATCCGATCCCGGGCTGCTGCGGCTGGCGGCCGGGCTGCGGACGGTCGGCGCGATCGCCCTGATGCTGGCGGTGCTCTCGCTGCTGGGTGCGGATGTCTCGCATCTGGTGGCGGGGGCCATCGCCGCGATGGTCGCCACGTTCGCCATCCGGGAGCAGCAGCGCGGCCGGCAGGCGGTGACGCTGGCGCTGGGCCTGCCGGTGGCGCTGGCCTCGGTGTCGCTGGCGGCGCTGCTCAGCTCCCGGGTGGTGGCCGGTGACGTCTTCTTCGTCGCCCTGATCTTCTGCGCCGTCTACGGCCGCCGGTTCGGCGACCGGGGCACGGCGCTGGGGCTCATCGGGTTCCAGGTGTACTTCCTGTCGCTGTTCGTCGGCGTCGGGACGTCGACCCTGCCGGGGTACTACGGGGTGATCGCCGTCGCTTTCGCGTGCAGCGCGGTGGTGCGCTTCGTGCTGGTGCCCCAGACCCCGACCGGGATCCTGCAGCGGCTGCGGCAGGCTTTCCGGGCGCGGCTCGCGCAGCTGCTCGACGCCCAGCTCGAACTCCTCGACGCCGGCCCCGACGACTTCGACAAGGCTCTCGCCCGGCTGCGTGAGGGCACCGCCCGGCTGCACGACACGGCCATGATGATCCAGAGCCGGCTGGAGGAGGGCACCCGGGACGAGGCGATGGCCCGGCTGGTGCAGCGCCGGATCGCCGACGCCGAGATCGCCGCCGAACGGCTGGGCCTGCTGCTGCTGACGGCCCGTGGCGCCGAGCGGGCCGACACGCTGACCCTGCATCTGCCGGGCGCGCCGCTGCCGCACGCCGGCCCGCTGCCGGTGCGGGACGAGGCCCTGGACACCCTGCGGTGCGAGCTGCCGGCCCTGCAGCTGCTCGTACGGCACCCCCTCGCGCGCAATGCGGGGACCGCGCCGGCGCTGGTGCGCAACCGGCTGCTCGGGTACCGGGAGGAGGAGAACCTGCCGAAGGCGTCACCGCCCGTGCAGGACGTCTTCCGGGGTGTCGGCGAGGCGGCCCGCGCGGTGCTGGGGCTGCGCATCGCGCTCGACGGGCCCCAGGACGAGTCCGACGACAGTCCCGAGACGGCCCGCTCCCGTGAGGAGCTGGACGCGGAGGACGCCGCGATCGGCGGGGCCGAGGAGGACAGGGAGGCGGCTCAACAGGCCGGGGGGCTGCGGCGGCCGACCACCCGGGCCGCCGTACAGGTCTCCGTCGGGTCGTCGCTGGCCATCGTCGGCGGCGAGCTGCTGTCCTCGCACCGCTGGTACTGGGCGGTACTGACCTGCTGGATCGTGTTCCTGAACACCGCCTCCACGGGGGAGATCCTGGTCAAGGGCTACCGGCGGCTGCTGGGCACCGTGCTCGGCGTGGTCGCGGGCATCGTGCTGGCGGGGCTGGTCGGCCATCACACGTGGACGGCGTTCGCGGTGGTGCTGCTGTGCGTGTTCGCGATGTTCTACACCGCGCCGCTGTCGTACACGCTGATGTCGTTCTTCGTGACGGCGGCGCTCGGGGTGCTGTACACGCTGCTGCACACCTACAGCCTGTCGGTGCTGGTGCTGCGGGTGGAGGAGACGGCGCTGGGCGCGGCCTGCGGAATCGTCGCGGCGGCGCTGGTGCTGCCGGTGCACACCGACCGGCGGACGAACGAGCTGCTGACGACCGTGCTGGACCGGCTCACGGACGTCACCGAGGCGGCCGTTGAGCAACTGAGCGGCGGCCCCCCGGCCGACCTGCTGGACCGGGCCCGGGATCTGGACCAGGCGCTGGCCGACCTGCGGGCCGCCACGCAGCCCCTGACGCATCCGGTGACGCCGCTGCGGACCCGCCGGGACACCGCCCGCTATGTCGTCGCCCTGCTGGAGACCTGTGCCTACCACGCCAGGTCCCTGGCGGCCACGGCCGAACTGCTGCCGACGCATCCGTCGATCGCGGCGGACCCGCGGCTGCGCCGGGCCGGGCAGCGCATCCTGCACAACATCGGGGCGATCGCCGCGCGCGTCGCGCAGGAGCGAAGCACCGCCGAGGTGCTGACCGGGCCGAGCATCGCCGCGCTGCTGAAGCCGGGGGTGCCGGGGACACCGCGCTACGGCCGAGTGACCGACCGCGTGCTGCGGCACCTTCAGCGCCTGGACGAGGCGGTGGTCGGCCTCGCGCGCCCGCTCGGGGCGCCGGTGGCGCTGCCGAAGTGAGCGTACGGGCGGTGGCACTGCCGTCCCCGGCGGGGAGTTCAGAACTCCGTGGACATACCGCTCGCGGCCGCGATGCCCCGCAGCTCGTCGGTGTCCTTCTGGCGTTGGCGGATGCAGCCGGCGATCTCGGCGAGGCGGGTGGGGTCGGACGCGGTGGCCGCGTCGGTGACCACCCGGACCGGGCCGGTTCCGTCGACATGGATCTCCACCAGCTGGTTGTCCAGCCGGCCGGTGACCGCGGTGGCGATGACCAGCGCGGCCTCGTCGCGGACCTCCTGGGGCAGCTGCCGGGTGTCGTCCGGGTCGAGGGCGAAGTCGAGACTCCCCGGTGGCTGTTGGTCGAGGGCGCGCAGCGCGGGTGCGACGACCTGCAGCAGGAGCTGGTAGTCCTCGCTGTCCATGCGGACGCGCAACAGGTCGAGGTACATGTCCACGGGCTGTCCGTCGGGCGGGAACTCTGGTTCGTTCATCTGCTCCGTGTTCCCACCCACGCGGACATCAGACGTTTCGCCAGCGGGCCATCGCGAGGGAGAACAGCCCGAAGAGCACAAGACCGGCCGCGACGCAGGCCAGCAGGCCCGGTCCGACGGGGGTGTCGGCGAACGAGCGGAGCGTGTCGTCGAGTCCCTTCGCCCTGTTCGGGCGGTAGTCGACGGCGGCCCGCACGGCGAACGCGCCCGCGGCGGCGAACACCAGACCGCGGGCCGCGCCCCCGCCCACGCCGGTGACGTCCACCAGTCGGCGCACGCCCGGCGACATCTCGCCCAGCCGCAGGTCCTCCCGGTAGGTCCGCAGGACGGCCCGGGCCGCGATCCACACGCCCGCGACGACGATCCCGGCGCCCGCCGCCCCCACGATCCACTGCCCGGCGGGCAGGTCGAGGGCCCGGGCGGTGACGTCCCTGGACTGCTCGTCGCTCGAACCGCCTCCGGCGCCCGAACCGGCCCCACCGCCCGAGCCGCGTCCGGCGCCCGATCCGGCGGCGAAGAGGAGGACGGAGTAGGCGACGAAGGAGTAGAACACGCACCGGACGACTCCCAGCAGCCGCTTCCTGGCCCTGCGTCCGTCGGGCCCGGCCTCGCCGAAGACGGCTTCGGACAGCCGCCACAGCGCCATGCCGACCAGCCCGACGCCCAGCGCCCACAGCAGTACGGCGCCGAAGGGCTTCTCCGAGATCTCCTCCAGGGCGCCCTGGCGGTCGGCCTGCTGTGTGCCATGGCCGAAGGCGATCTGCAGGGCCAGTGCTCCGACCAGCAGATAGATCACGCCACGGGCGGTGAGACCGGCCTTGGCGGCGCCCTTCGTCATCGTCCCCCGCGCCGCCCGCTCCGCCTCGGCGCGGCCGCTGTGCGCCAGAGCGCTGGTGTTCATCCGACCTCCTCCAAGCGTGCCCGAACCTCGCCGATTTCGAATGCCCCGGCCCGCACCGGACACGCCCGGCCCGGCGCCCGTGGCCTTCACGGCCCCGGCCTGCGGGCGCCCCGGGCCCTGCCGAGGGCGTGCAGGTACTCCAGGGCGTCCAGGAGGACCGTGCGTTCGTGCCAGGCGAGCCAGCGGCCGGCCTCGGCGCCGAGGGCGTCCAGGGTCTTCAGCTGGGAAGGGCGCAGCTCGGGCAGGGAGTGGTCCACGTGGGCCGAGACCATGCCGACGCACAGGCCGGTCGCCGAGGTCAGGGGCACGCTGTGGCAGGCCTCGCTGCCGGCGGCGAGGATGGCCGCCCGGGCCGGCTCGGTGAACACCGGGTCGCTCGCCACGTCCCGTACGGTGACCTGCGCGAGATCGCGGGCGGCCTTGGCACAGGATGTGCCCGCCTCTCCGACGTGCTCGAAGAAGTCGACGAAGTCCTGCGTGAGACCGGTGTGCCGTTCGATGCGCAGGCCGCCCCGGACCCGGTCGACCGTCTGCACGTTGCCCATGCCGGTGCCGACCACGGCGAGCGTGCGGTCCAGCACGGCACCGAGCACCGCGCCGCGACTGCGGCCGCCCGCCGGGTCGTCCGGCAACAGGCCGAGGGCGGGCTCGGGTCTGCGAACGCGGCGGGGGAACCACAGCGCGGTCCGTCCGTCCGGACGAGGGGTCGTCACCAGGATCCCGGCCAAGGTGCGCATCTTGACGTTGAACCGCTGCGAGACCTGCCGCATGAGCGTGAACGCGCCCTCGGCGTCGGGCAGGGCGTAGCGCTCCTGGAGCATGCCCTGCGCCTGGGAGATCAGCGGGTGGGCGCGAGACCGGGCGCGCAGGTCGCGTACTTCGGCACGCAAGCGCTCCAGTTCGGCTCGCTCCGGTTCGGCTCGCTCTCGTTCGATGCGCTCCGGGTCCTCGTCCGCTGTTCCGGATGCAGCCGCGGTCATGGGGTCTCCGTCGGGTCGCCAGGCGGGAATCGCAAGGTGGGAATCGCAAGGTGGGAAGCGCGGCGCGAGGGGTCAGCGCAGAGCCTCCTGGCGTACCCGCTCGCAGCTGCGGCTGATGAGCCGGGAGACGTGCATCTGGGAGATGCCCAACCGGTCGGCGATCCTGCTCTGCGTCATGTCCTCGAAGAAGCGCATGTAGAGGATGGCGCGCTCGCGTTCCGGCAGTCGGCGCAGGCTTTCCTTCGCCGACTCGCGGTCGACCACGACGTCGAAGGAGGAGTCGGGGTCGCCGAGGGTGTCGGCGAGGCTGTAGCCGTCGTCGCCGGCCGGGAGTTCGGCGTCCAGCGACAGGGTGCTGAAGCTCTCCAGGGCCTCCAGGCCGGCGCTCACCTCGTCCTCGGTGAGCCCGGCGTGGGCGGCGATGTCGGCGACCGAGGGCTCGGCCGCGCCCGGGTTCTGGGTCAGTTCCCGGCGGGCGAGACGCACCTTGTTGCGCAGTTCCTGCACCCGGCGCGGCACCCGCAGTGCCCACATGCGGTCCCGGAAGTGCCGCTTGATCTCCCCGGTGATGGTGGGCACGGCGTAGCTCTCGAAGGCCCCGCGGTCGGGGTCGAAGCGGTCGACGGCCTTCACCAGTCCGAGGGCGGCCACCTGCCGCAGGTCCTCGATCGCCTCGCCGCGGTCGCGAAAGCGGCCGGCGATCCGGTGCGCCATGGGCAGCCAGGCGGTGACGATCTCGCCGCGCACGGCGTCCCGCTCGGGCCCCTCCTCCAGAGTGACGAGACGCGCGAACCGGCTCGCGGTGTCGGGGGCGTCGTCGTGAGTGCGTCGTAGCTGTGCGGTGGCGGGAGCGGTCGCGGCGGCGGGCGTGGGGGTGGATGCGGCGGTGGGCGCGGACGCGGCGGAACGGTTTGTCGACATGTCGATGGGCATACGGAATCGCTCCTGAACGGTGGTGTCAGGGATTGGCGACGGGCGGGCTTCTGCCGGCCGGGGCGCGTGCAGCGCCCCGGAGCGGACATACCACTCCCGTCGGCGCGCCTCCGGTCCGAAGCACGAACCTCCGTCTGCCCGGCCCCTGGAGGACCAAACTCCACCTGCGGGAAAGGCGTTTCAGGGGGTCCCGGCCGCCGGCCCGGTCCGGTCGCGGCGCGGCTGCGGTCAGAACACGGGGACGACGGCGGTGATGCGCTTGCCCCCGGAGGGCAGGTCGGCCACCCGGACTTCGCGGGCCAGCCGGCAGACGATCGGCCAGCCGCGGCCACCGGTGCGCCATCGCCCGTCGCCGTCGAGCGGGTCGGCGCCGACCGGCAGCCGGTCGCTGCGGTCGCTGACGGAGACTCGTACGGCCCGCCCGTCCACGTCGACGTCGAAGCCGGTGACGCCGCCGCCGTGGAGGATGGCGTTGGTCGTGAGTTCCGAGGCGACGAGCAGCGCGTCCGCGAGAGCCTCCTCGTCGCACGAGCAGCCGGTGGCACCGCGCCACCCGCTCACCGCACGGCGCACGGCACTGCGGACATCTGCCGGTCGGCACTGCTCGGGTCCTTCGCACCGGAACGGGCTCTCCGCCACGTCCGTGCGGTCGGTCGAGTCGTTCGTACGCATCCCTTCGCTCCCCTGACAGTTGCCGACTGGTCGTTGGTCGTTCCTTTTCGGCTGGCCGTCTCGGCGGCGGCCAAACCTCTCGGACAAGGAGCAATCGACCCGCCGGTGCGGGGTACGCGAAGTACATGACCGATGTCGTGGACTCGGATGAACTGTTGCGGCGCATCCAGCGGGCCAGGGCCTGCGCCCGGGAGGAACTGCTGGCATGGCGGGCCCGGGGCGCCGACCTCGCACAGGCCGATGCGGACGCGGCGCGTGAGGCCCGGGTCCGGGCTCTCGCCTACGAGGCGGTGCTCAGGGTGCTGGACGAGATCGTGACGCCCGGCCGACAGTGAAACCGGTCACCTGACCGGCTTTTCTGTACGCATGATCTCCCCGAATGGTTTACGGTTCATTCATACGTGGTGGGCGGGGTCGACGGCGCTCCTCCTCCGTGCACCACACCTGCGCTGCCCTGGCTGGCTTCCCCCGTCCAGCCAGGGCTTTTCCATGCCCTCCTGCGGAAAGTGCCGTCCGCCGAGGTGCCCGGGGCGTCCGCAGCGGCTCAAATGGGAAGGGGAAAGCACCCCCATCGATCGCCGGCGAGGAGCCCCGCGCCATGACCAAAGCGACCAAACTGCTGACCGCCCTCCCCCTGCCCCAGCGTCGGCGCCTCATGGAGCTCGCCCGCGAGGTCTCCTTCCCCGAAGACGCCCGGATCTTCGAGGCGGACGGCACGGCCGACCGTTTCTGGGTCATCCGTTCCGGCGCGGTCTCGCTCGTCCAGCAGGTGACGTCGCTGCGCCGGGTCACCGTCGCGAGCCTCGGCGCCGGCGACCTGCTGGGCTGGTCGTGGCTGTTCCCGCCGTACCGGTGGGACTTCGGCGCGGAGGCCTTCAGCCCCGTGCGCGCCTACGAGTTCGAGGCGCAGCCGGTGCTCAAACTGTGCGAGGAGGACCCGGCGCTCGGGTTGTCGCTGGTGCGGATCGTGGCCGAGATCCTCGCGCACCGGCTGGAGATGACCCGCGGCAGGCTGATGGAACAGTACGGGACGAAACGGCGCGGGGGGCAGTAGAGCCCGCCCGCGCCCGAGTGCTGCACACCGTGCCCGTGCCGGAGTGCCGTGAGCCGGCCCGTTCCGGACGCGGCGGTGGAGTCAGATGCGATACCGACGCAGCGCGGGCACTGCGGTCGCCAGGCCCAGCATCAGCGCGACCACCAGCAGGCCGCCGCCGGCGACGGCGGCACGGGGCCCGAAGGCGGCGCCCGCCGTGCCGTGCAGGACGTCGGCGAGGCGCGGGCCGCCCGCCACGACCACCGTGAAGACGCCCTGCATCCGGCCGCGCATCTCGTCGGTGGCGGCGGACAGGAGGATGGCTCCCCTGAAGACCATCGACACCATGTCGGCGATGCCGGCGACGGCCAGGAACAGCACCGCGAGCCACAGACCGCCGCTCAGCCCGAACCCGGCGACGGCCGCGCCCCAGGCGACCACCGCGCCGATGACCATCCAGCCGTGCCGGCGCGCCCGCGAGAACGTCCCGGAGAACAGTCCGCCCAGCACCGCCCCGATGGGGATCGCCGCGAACAGCAGGCCGAGGGCCAGCCCTTCGCCGTAGGAGGCGTACGTCTCGGCGGCGAGCTGCGGGAACAGGGCACGGGGCATGCCGAACACCATGGCGATGACGTCGGCGAGGAAGGACAGCAGCAGGACCTTGTGCCGGGATATGTACCGGAACCCCTCCGCGATCTCGCGCACCCCCGCGCGCCGGGCGCTCGCGCCCGCCGGCGGAGGCAGCGCGGGCAGCCGGACCACGGCCCACAGCGTCACGCAGAGCGCGACGGCGTCGAGGAGGTAGAGCTCGGGCAGGCCGATGACCGGGATCAGTGCGCCGGCGAGCAGCGGACCCGCGACCAGACCGGTCTGCATGACCGTCGAGCCGAGGGCGTTGGCGGCGGCCAGTTCGTGCGCGGGGACCAGCCGGGCGATGGAGGCGTTGCGGGCGGGCGAGTTGAGGCCGAAGAACGCCTGCTGGGCGGCGAGCAGCACCATCAGCACGGCCACCGAGTCGAGTCCCGAGACGGCCTGGAGCCAGAACAGCACCGAGGTGACGGCGATGCCGCTGTTGGTGATCAGCAGCAGCTTGCGACGGTCGACGGTGTCGGCGACCGCCCCGCCCCACAGCGCGAACAGCACCATCGGCACGAGTCCGGCGAGGCTCGCGTAGCCGACCCAGGCGGAGGAGCCGGTGATGTCGTAGATCTGCTTGGGCACGGCGACGGCGGTGAGCTGACTGCCCACGGCCGTGACGACGGTCGAGGACCACAGCCGTCGGTAGGCCGGCCGGCGCAGGGGCCGGGTGTCCATCGCCCAGCGGCGCCAGCCGCTCCGGGGCCCGCCACGCGGACTCGGGCCGCCGTCGTCGGCTTCGGTCGCGGGTGCGGTGCTGCCCTCGCTGGTATCCACACGCTTCCTGGTTGCTCGTTACATCTTTCGGGTCCGGGGGTCACTATCCCAGCAACTCCTGTGGTTCCGCCGCCCTTATGGACAGGCGATCTCACATTCCGGACTCCGGTCGCCGGACTCCCCTCGCTCAGGCTCCCGCCAGGAGCGTCAGGCCGAGGGCGATCATCGTGGCGGCGACGACGGCGTCCAGGACGCGCCAGGCGGCGGGGCGGGACAGGAAGCGGCTGAGCAGCCGGGCGCCGAAGCCCAGCGCGGCGAACCAGCACACGCTGGCGAACGCGGCGCCGAGACCGAAGGTCCAGCGCAGCGGGCCGCGGTCGGCGGCGATGGAGCCGAGCAGGAACACGGTGTCGAGGTAGACGTGGGGGTTGAGCCAGGTCATCGCCAGGCAGGTGAGCACGGCCCGGCGTCGGGAGCCGGCGGGCTCCCCCTCCGCCGTCAGGGCTCCCCCGGGTCGCAGCACCCGCCGGGCCGCCAGGGCCCCGTAGCAGAGCAGGAACAGGCCGCCGATCCAGCCGACCGCGCTCAGCGCCCCGGGCCAGGCCACCACCAGCGCTCCCACTCCGCCGACGCCGAGGGCGATGAGCAGGGCGTCGGAGAGGGCGCAGATCCCCACGACGGCGAGGACGGCGTCGCGGCGGATCCCCTGACGCAGGACGAAGGCGTTCTGGGCGCCGATGGCGACGATGAGCGACAGGCCGGTGCCGAAACCGGCGGCCGCGGCGGAGAGAGCGTGGGACATGCCGTCCACGCTAGGGAAACGATCAGTGGGCGTACAGCTAAAGATTCTTACGTATCATTAGCTCTCGTGATGTACGGATGATGACGGACCTCCCCCTCGACCAGGTGCGGACGCTCCTCGCCGTGGTGGACGAGGGCACCTTCGACGCAGCCGCCGCGGCCCTGCATGTGACGCCGTCGGCGGTCAGCCAGCGCGTCAAGGCACTGGAGCAGCGCACGGGCCGGGTCCTGCTGCTGCGCACCAAGCCGGTGCGCGCGACCGAATCGGGTGAGATCGTCGTGCGGTTCGCCCGCCAGCTGGCCCGGCTGGAGCGCGACGCGCGGTCCGAGCTGGGCATGAGCGGCGAGGGCGAGCCGACACGCGTGACGGTCGCGGTGAACGCGGACTCCCTCGCCACCTGGTTCCTGACGGCCCTGGTCCGGGTGGCGCAGGAGCCGCCGCTCTGTTTCGAACTGCACCGCGAGGACGAGACGCGCACGGCTGAACTCCTGCGGGAGGGGCGGGTGATGGCCGCGGTGACCTCGTCGCCCGAGGCCGTCACCGGCTGCTCGGTGCGGGCGCTGGGCACGATGCGCTACCTGGCCGCCGCGAGCCCGGACTTCGCGGACCGTCACCTCGCCGACGGCCCGTTGCACGAGACGCTGACCCGGGCGCCGGTGATGAGCTTCGACCGCAGCGACGACCTCCAGGACACGTTCGTGCGCGGCCTCGGGCGCGGCTCCGGCGGCGCGAGCCCGGTACGGCACGCCGTGCCGACCTCGGAGGGTTTCGTGAACTCCGTCGCCGCGGGCTTCGGCTGGGGCATGGTGCCCGAGGCGCAGGCCGAGCCGTTCCTGCGCTCCGGCCGCCTGGTCCTGCTCGCCCCCGATCGCCCGCTCGACGTCCCCCTGTACTGGCAGCAGTGGAAGCTCGACTCGCCCGCGCTGGCGGCGGTCGCGGACGCGGTGGCGGCGACGGCGGCCCGAACCCTCAGGAACTGAGCCGGCTCCTCGTGGGGCCCGCGGGAGTGGTGAACGTCGTTGCGGCCCGCGCCGTTTCACATCCGCCCCTCCGGTGACCCGACCGGGAGCAACTCATCCGGAAAAGCACATACGACGTGATCGCAGGTGACTTCGATGGACGACTGGCGACAGCACGCCGCGTGCCGCCGCGAGGACCCCGACCTCTTCTTCCCGATCGGCACCTCGGGGCCGGCACTGCTGCAGACGGAACAGGCGAAGGCGGTCTGCCGACGCTGCCCGGTGCGGGAGTCATGCCTGGAGTGGGCCATGGAGACCGATCAGACCCTCGGGGTCTGGGGCGGCCTGAGCGAGACGGAACGACGCGCCCTCAAGCGCCGCATCAAGGCAGGCCGGCGCAGTTCGTGAAACGGGACCCCGCACAGCGCCCCGCTCCCTGACTCTTCCTCAGCGGGCCAGGGAGGCGTGGTCGCCCATGACGACCACGGGGTGCAAGGCAGGGTCGAGGGCGCGCAGCAGCTCCTTCATATGCTGCTTCTCGATGCTCACACAGCCGCGGGTGGGGCCGCCGTGGTCGACGTGCAGCCAGATGCCGCCGCCGCGCCCGGCGCCGAGGGGGCGGGTCCAGTCCAGGGGTGAAGTGCCGGGCTCGCGGTTGTAGTTGATGGCGACGACGTAGTCGAAGGAGCCCTCCAGCGGCTCGCCCTCGAATCCCGTGCCGGGCGCGTGGAAGCCGCTGCCGTGGTCGTAGGGCAGCTTCGTGCCGGGGTCGCCCCGCAGTCCGCCGGCGTCCGTGAGTCCGTAGACGCCGATGGGGGAACGCAGGTCGCCGCCCATGTGGTGGTCGCTCCAGCCGCGCAGCGCGTTGTGCGCGGGCCAGCTGTCCCCGGCGCGCCAGCCGGCCTCGGTGCGCCGGTACAGGACGACCGTGGCGGCCGGGGAGTCGATGCCCCGGCCGGTCACCACGACCACCTGGTCCGCGTCGGCCGGCACGGCGGCCCATGTCCTGGTTCCGAGGCCGGGTATCCGCTGCGGCGCCGTCCTGACGGAGTTCGCGGGTGGTCCCGGCGCCGCCGCCGTGACAGTGGCGGTGCGCCCGTGCTCGGGTGCGGTCGCCGCGCCGCCGCATCCGGTGAGCAGGAGGGACGCGGCGAGCAGTGCGGCAGGGGATCGGTGCGTGAACATAGGTCGATCGTGGCCCACAGGTGTGTGGAACTTGTCAGGTTCGGGGCCCCGTTGGGGCGCTACGGCTTGCTGGGCTTGCCTCGACCGTACAGCCAGGTCTGGAACAGCGGGCCGAGGTCCTTCCCGGACTCCCGTTCCGCGACCTGTTCGAACTGGGCGGTCGTGCCGTGGCCGTAGCGGTGTGCGGCCGCCCAGCCGCGCAGGATGCGGAAGAAGGCGCGGTCGCCGACGGCGGTGCGCAGGACGTGCAGGGTCATGGCGCCGCGGGCGTAGACGGGGGTGCCGAAGATGTTCGCGCCACTGCCGGGGTCGCCGGGCGGGAACTCCCACAGACCGTCGGTCGCGGGGCTGGCGTACAGGGCGTCGAAGGACTTCTGTGCGCTGTCGCCGCCGTGCTGTTCGGCGTAGAGCCACTCGGCGTAGGTCGCGAAGCCCTCGTTGAGCCAGATGTCCTTCCAGGAGGTGAGGGAGACGGAGTCGCCGAACCACTGGTGGGCGCTCTCGTGGACGAGGGTGCTCAAGGAGGGCGCGCGGTCGTACACGGGCCGTGACTGGGTCTCCAGGGCGTAGCCGACGTTCGGGGCGTGGTCGACGATCGAGCCGGCGGCGCGGAACGGATAGGGCCCGAACAGCGAGCTCTCCCACTCCAGTACGGAGGGCAGCTTGTTCAGGACGGGCGTGGCGGTAGTGGCCTCACGCGGGTCGACGGCGTCGTAGACCTTGAGGCCTGTGCGGGTCGTGTACTGCTTGACCTGGAACTTGCCTACGGTGGCGGTGGCCAGGTAGGCGGCCATGGGTTCCGTCTGGCGCCAGCGGAACGTGGTCCTGCCGTGGGTGGTGCGCTGTCCGAGAAGGACGCCGTTGGCGACGGCGGCGCGGTCCTTGGGGACGGTGATCGTGAAGTCGTAGGAGGACTTGTCGAGGGGGTGGTTGTTGGCCGGGAACCAGGTCATGGCGCCCTGTGGTTCGCCGGCGACGAAGGCCCCGTCGTCGGTGGGGATCCAGCCGTCGAGGGAGCCGTCGGGGTCGGTGACCGGTCCGGGTGTGCCGCTGTAGGCGACGGTGACGCGGAACTGCTCGCCCTTGCGCAGGGCGCGCTTGGGGGTGACGACGAGTTCCTGGCCGTCACGCCGGTAGTCGGCCTTGACGTGGTCGACGGTCAGGGCGGTGACCTTCAGCCCCTGGAAGTCGAGGTCGAAGCGGGTCAGCCGTTGGGTGGCGCGGGCGGTGAGGACCGCCTTGCCGTCGAGGTGGCGGCTGCCCGGGTCGTAACGCAGGGTCAGGTCGTAGTGGGCCACGTGGTAGCCGCCGTTGCCGGCGAGCGGGAAGTAGGGGTCGCCGACTCCGGACGTGCCCGTCGGGCCGGCCGCGGTGGCGGGTCCGGCCGCGAAGAGCAGCGCCGCCACGGCGACGGGCACGGTCGCGGCGACCGCTTCACGGCGCAGGAGGGGGGTGGTCGTCCGTCTGCGGGAATGTGTCACGTGCGCTCCTGGGGGGGGTGGCGTGTGATCAAACGTTCCCAGACTAGGGACTGGGCACCCGGCTTTCCTCCCCATTCAGGTCAAGCCGAGCGGCGCCGGCGGCCGTCTCGAGCCTACGCTCGACGTCCATCCGCCGAACCCGAGGACGGCCCGCCCATGAGTGTCCGTGTACGTCGCGTCTACGATCCGCCCGAGTCCGACGACGGCGTGCGGGTCCTGGTCGACCGGCTGTGGCCGCGCGGGGTGTCCAAGGACGCTGCCCATGTCGACGAGTGGCCCAAGGGCCTCACCCCGTCCACCGAGCTGCGCCGCTGGTACCACGCGGACGAGGGGTCGTTCGAGGAGTTCGCGCAACGCTACGAGGCGGAGCTCGCCGCCCCGGAGGCGGCCGAACTCCTGGACCATGTCCGGGAGTTGGCCGCCAAGGGGCCGGTGACGCTGGTGACGGCCGGGAAGGCGTCGGCGCACAGCCACACGGCGGTGCTGCTCCGTCTGCTGGAGGCGGACCCGCGCTGACGGGTCAGCCGGTCTGCTGCGCCGCGGCCCGTCCCGCCGCCCGCCCGGAGAAGAGGCAGCCGCCGAGGAAGGTGCCTTCGAGGGCGTTGTAGCCGTGGACGCCGCCGCCGCCGAAGCCGGCGACCTCGCCCGCCGCGTACAGTCCCTCGACCGGCTGCCCGTCGGCGCCCAGGGCGCGCGAGTCGAGGTCGGTCTGGATTCCGCCGAGGGTCTTGCGGGTCAGGACGTGCAGTTTGACGGCGATCAGCGGGCCGGCCTCCGGGTCGAGGACGCGGTGCGGGGTAGCCACGCGGCCGAGCCGGTCGCCGATGTAGCGGCGGGCGTTGCGGATGCCCTGGACCTGGGCGTCCTTGCTGTACGGGTTGGCGATCTGGAGGTCGCGGGCCTCGATCTGGCGGCGCAGGCCGTCCGCGTCGAGCAGCGCCTTGCCGGTCAGCCCGTTCATCTTCTCGACGAGCTGGTCGAGGGTGTCGGCGATGACGAAGTCCGCGCCCTTGTCCAGGAACGCCTGCACCGGGGCGGGGGCGCCCTTGCCGAGGAGTCGGTCGCGCAGGACGGCCCCCCGGTCCTTGGCGGTGATGTCCGGGTTCTGCTCGGAGCCCGACAGCGCGAACTCCTTCTCGACGATTTTGCGCGTGAGGACGAACCAGGAGTGGTCGTGGTCGGCGATGTCCGGCGTGGTGCGCAGGTGCTTGAGCGTGTTGAGGGTGTCGTAGCCCGGCAGGCACGGGTCGGGGAGCCGGCGGCCGAGGGCGTCGAACCAGAGGGAGGACGGTCCGGGCAGGATGCGGATGCCGTGGCCGGGCCAGATGGGGTCCCAGTTCTGGATGCCCTCGGTGTAGTGCCACATGCGGTCGCGGTTGACCAGCCGGACGCCGGCCTGCGCGCTGATGTCGAGCATGCGCCCGTCGACGTAGGCGGGGACGCCGGTGACCATCTCGGCGGGCGGGGTTCCGAGCCGCTCGGGCCAGTACCGCCGCACGATGTCGTGGTTGGCGCCGATGCCGCCGCTGGTGACGACCACGGCCTGCGCGGTCAGTTCGAAGTCGCCGATGCGGTCGCGGTTGGAGGCGACGCCGCGTGCGCCGTCGTCGGCGGCGAGGACCGTGCCGCGCACCCCTCGGGCGGCACCGCCCTCGATGACCAGCTCGTCCACCTGGTGGCGGTGGTAGAAGGTCAGCAGCCCGTCCCTGGCGGCCTGCTTGGCGTGGCGCGCGAACGGCTCGACGACGCCGGTGCCCGTCCCCCAGGCGACGTGGAAGCGGGGTACGGAGTTGCCGTGTCCGTCGGCGCGCAGGTCACCGCGTTCGGCCCAGCCGACGGTCGGCACGAAGGAGATCCCGTGCCCGGCGAGCCAGGTGCGCTTCTCCCCCGCCGCGAACTCGACGTAGGCGCGGGCCCAGCGCACCGCCCAGGAGTCCTCGTCCTCGGTCCGGTCGAACTGCGCGCTGCCCTGCCAGTCGTTCCAGGCGAGGTCGAAGGAGTCCTTGATGCCGAGCCGGCGCTGCTCCGGGGAGTCCACGAGGAACAGTCCGCCGAAGGACCAGAACGCCTGGCCGCCGAGGTTGGCGGCGTTCTCCTGGTCGACGAGGGCGACCCGTCGGCCCCTGCTGGTGAGTTCATGTGCCGCGACCAGGCCCGCGAGACCCGCTCCGACGACGATGACGTCCGCGTCCATGGCGACCGTTGCCTTTCTGCCTGAGGTGCTATGCGTGGTGTCCGCTGCCATCGGTCAGCAGCGCGGTGAGCAGTTGCTTGAGCCAGGCGCGGGCGCCGTCGGCGTCCTTGTCCAGCAGGAGTTGGACAGTGACCCCGTCGTAGGCGGCGATCACCGCGTGGGCGGCGGAGGCGGCGTCGCCGAGGACGGCGGGCAGGGCGGTGTGACCGCGTGCCCGCTCCAGCCGGTCGGTGATCGCGCGGCGCAGCCTGGCCCGGTGTTCGAGGAGTGACTGCGCGACGGCCGGGTCACGGGCGGCGTGCACCAGGAAGTCCGTCTTCACCAGCAGCCAGTCCCGGTCGAGGAGGAGGACCTCGGTGACACGGTCCACGGAGGCCTGCACATCGAGGTCGGGGCCGTCCCCGGCGAGGGCGTCGGCGACCTGTTCGGCGATCAGGTCGGCGCGCTCCCGGTAGAGCGCGAAGAACAGCTCGTCCAGGCTGTCGAAGTTGGAGTAGAAGGCGCCTCTGCTGTAGCCGGCGGCCTCGCAGACCTCCTCGATGGAGACCCGCCCGAAACCCTTGCCCGCGAACACGGCGAACGCGGCTTCGAGCAGGTTGGCCCGCGTGCGGACCCGGCGTCGGGTGACCCGCCCCGTCGACTGGTGCGTCTGCCGCACGGCCATGATCGGACCTCCGTTCGATACGCGAATGTATCGGATACATCCATGTATCGAAAGGGGTGGGCACGCGGGGAACCGCGGGATGCCGGAAGGGGTCGCGGAACGAACACATTTTCGATTCGGGCGTACGCTGGAGGCATGACCGCGCACCACCTCCAGGGCTCTCTCTTCGACCAGACCGACGAACTGCGCCTCGGCCCCCTCGACGGGAGCCGCCGGACCGTACTCGGTGCGGGCGCCTGGATCGACGTCCTGCCGGGCTGGCTCACCGGCTCGGACGCGCTGTTCGAACACCTGGCGGCCGAGGTCCCGTGGCGCGCGGAGCGCCGGAAGATGTACGACAACGACGTCGCCGTACCGCGCCTGCTGGCGTTCTACGCGGCGGAGCAGACACTGCCGCACCCGGTGCTGGAGGAGGCCCGGCGAGCGCTGTCCGCGCACTACGCCGACGAGTTGGGCGAGCCGTTCGTCACCGCCGGGCTGTGCCACTACCGCGACGGCCGGGACAGCGTCGCCTGGCACGGCGACCGCATCGGCCGGGGCGCCCACCAGGACACGATGGTCGCGATCCTCTCCGTGGGCTCGCCGCGCGATCTGCTGCTGCGCCCGCTGCGCGGGGGCGAGACGGTACGACGCCCGTTGGGGCACGGCGACCTGATCGTGATGGGCGGCTCCTGCCAGCGGACCTGGGAGCACTGCGTCCCCAAGTCCGCCCGGGCCGCCGGACCGCGCATCAGCATCCAGTTCCGGCCGCACGGAGTGCGGTGAAACGGAGCCGACGGTACCCGTTTCCCTACCCCTCAGGGGTATGCACGTCGGTGCCATGACGAACTCACCGGAGCCCGTGCCGTCGTCCGCGAGCCGGCCGGGAATCCTGCGCCACTGGCCCGCTCTCGCGGCCGGCGGAGCGAGCGCGCTGATCGCCTTCGACATGGCGGAGGGCGTCGACCTGGCACCCGCGCCGACGGCCTCCGCGCTCGTCTGCTTCGGCGCCGCGGCGCTGCGCAGGGCGTCGACGGCGTGGCCGTTGTTCTTCGCGGCCTGCGTCGTCGTCTTCGCGACGGAGGCGCTGGGCGGCGGCGACGTCGACCCGACCTGGGTGCTGCTCACGCTCGCCGCCCCGCTCCTCGCCTCCTCCCTACGCCCCGCTCGCTCGACGCGGCCGCGTACCCGGTGGCCGGCGGGCTGCTCGGCCACGCGCTCCGGGACGCCCGTCACCACCGGATCGACCAGGTGGTGGTCCGCCCGTTCGCGGAGTTCTGCCTCGTCCTGCGACACCCTTCTCGCCACGCTCGTCATGGCCGTGACAGTGAACGGCTGACATCCCGATGAGCACACCGGGGTGCGCCGGAGGCGGGTGACACGGTTCCTGTCCGGCATGCCTGGAACCCCACCGTCCGCATCCACCCCGTGATCTGCTTTGCTGTCCCCGTCGAGCACCCCTCTCCAGGACACGGGACGGCCATGCGGGCAGACGTACGGCAAGTGGCGGACGGCACCTACCTGGTGCACGGCAGCAACACCAACTGGGTGATCCTCACCGAAGGGGACGCCGTCACCCTGATCGACACCGGCTACCCCGGCGACCGCGAGCTGGTCCTGGACTCCCTCGCCTCGGTGGGCGCTTCGCCGGAGGCGGTCACGGCCGTGCTGATCACCCACGCCCACAACGACCACCTGGGCTCCGCCGAGCACCTGGGCGCTGCCTACGGCACCCCGGTGTATCTGCACGAGGCCGAAGTGCCGCACGCCCGCCGGGACTTCCTCCAGCAGGTGACCGTCGGCGAGGTACTGAGGAACGCCTGGCGTCCCGGCGTCCTGCCGTGGATGGTGCACGCGCTGCGCTCCGGCGGCACCGAACAGCACCCGGTCACCGCGCCCGAGGCGTTCCCGGCCACGGCCGGGCCGCTCGACCTGCCCGGCCGTCCCGTGCCGGTGCACACCCCCGGCCACACGGACGGCCACGCCGTCTTCCACCTCCCGGACGCCGGCGTCGTCGTCTCCGGCGACGCGCTGGTCAGCGCCCATCCGACATCGCGGGTACGGGGGCCGCAGCTGCTGCCGGACATGTTCCACCACGAGCGCGCCCGGGCCGTCGCGTCGCTGGAGGTCATCGAGGGGCTGGCGGGCGATCTGCTGCTGCCCGGACACGGACCGCTGCACCAGGGGTCCGTGAAGGCGGCGGCGCAGCAGGCCCGCCAGCGCGCCGTCTAAGGTCAGGCCATGGCTTTGCAGATCAGCGCCACCAACCCGGAGCATCCGGCACTCCTGCTGGAGCTGCCCTGGCACCTGCCCCTGGAGGAGTGGCCCGAGGAGGTCCTCGTCCCGCTGCCGCGCGGCATCTCCCGCCACGTGGTGCGCTACGCCCGGGCCGGCGACGAGGTGATCGCCGTCAAGGAGCTCGCCGAGCGCCCCGCGCTGCGCGAGTACGAGCTGCTGCGCGACCTGGACCGGATCGGCATCCCCGCCGTCGACCCGCTCGCGGTGGTCACCGGGCGCACCGCGGACGACGGCGGGCCGCTGGAGTCGGTCCTGGTCACCCGGCATCTGGGCGGTTCGATGCCGTACCGCTCGATGTTCGAGACGACGATGCGCCCGGCGACCATGCATCGGCTGATGGACGCCCTCGCCGTGCTCCTGGTGCGGCTGCACCTGGCCGGGTTCGCGTGGGGCGACTGCTCGCTGTCCAACACGCTGTTCCGGCGGGACGCGGGCGCCTACGCCGCCTACCTCGTGGACGCCGAGACCGGCGACCTGCACCCGCGGCTCAGCACCGGGCAGCGGGACTACGACCTCGATCTCGCGCGCGTCAACATCAGCGGCGAGCTGCTCGACCTGGAGGCGTCCGGGGCGCTGCACCCGTCGGTGGACCCGATCGACTTCGGCATGGAGATCTGCGCCCGCTACGGAGCGCTGTGGGAGGAGCTGACCCGCACCTCGGTGTACCCGGCGGGCAAGTACCACTACATCGAGCGCCGGATCCGCCGGCTCAACGAGCTCGGCTTCGACGTCGCCGAGATGCAGATCGAGCACTCCTCCAACGGCGACACGGTCACCTTCGTGCCGAAGGTCGTCGACGCCGGCCACCACCAGCGCCAACTGCTGCGGCTGACCGGCCTGGACACCGAGGAGAACCAGGCCCGGCGGCTGCTGAGCGACCTGGAGAGCTGGATGGCCACCCAGGACGACTACGCCCCGGGCGACCCCCTCGCGGCCCGCCCCGAGGTGCTGGCCCACCGGTGGGTGCGGGACGTGTTCCGGCCCACCGTGCGCGCGGTGCCCCTCGAACTGCGCGGCTCCATGGACGCGGCGGAGATCTACCACGAGCTCCTCGAACACCGCTGGTACCTGTCGGAGCGCGCACAGCACGACATCGGGCTCGACACCGTCGTCGAGGACTACATCACGAACATCCTGCCAACGGCACGGGAGACCCTGGAGCCGACCCTTCCGGAGTGAGCCGCGATGGGGCCGGTGTGCCTCAGGCGTGGGGCACGACGGCGACCGGGCAGTCGGCGTGGTGCAGGACCCCGTGCGCGACGGAGCCGATCCGGGCGCCCACGGCCGTGCGGTGGGCGCGGCGGCCGACCACCGTAAGCTGCGCCCGCCCCGCCACCGACAGCAGCACCTGCCCCGCGCTGCCCATCTCCACATGCTCCACCACATGCACGTCGGGGAACCGCTTGCGCCATGGCTTCAGGGCCTCGGCCAGCGCCTTCTGCTCGTACTGCTCCAGGCCGCCCGCGTCGTCGAGCAGTCTGAGCGAGCCGGGGCTGTAGGCGAACACCGGCGGCAGCGTCCAGGCCCGCACGGCGCGCACGCTCGCCCCCCGCGCCGCCGCCGTCTCGAACGCGAAGCGCAGGGCGGGGGCGCTGTCCTCGGGCTCACCGTGCTGGCCGACGACGATCTCATGACCGGCCACCTCGGACGACGGCCGGTCACCGGCCCGCACCAGCACCACCGGGCACGCGGCCTCGGCGATCACCTGCTGACCGACCGAGCCCAGCAGGAACCCGACGAGCGGTCCGTGCCCGCGCGAGCCCAGCACCAGCGACTGCGCCTGCGCCGCGGCGGCGACCAGCGTCCCGACCGGGCCGCCCTCCAGGACGTCGGTGGTGACGGTCAGTCCCGGGTGGCGCTCGAGGACGGTCGCGACCGCCTGCTCGGCCGCGTCCCGCACCCAGCGCTCCTGTGCGTCGCGGTCCGCCACCTCGGCGGCCGCGTTCGGCTGGAACCGCCAGGCGTGCACCACCCGCAGCGCCAGATCGCGCCGGACGGCCTCCCTGGCCGCCCAGGCGAGCGCCGCGAGGCTCTCGTCCGTCCCGTCGACCCCTGCCGTGATCGGGCCCGTCATCGCGCTGCCTTCCTGTTTGATCAGATCGTTCGCCGCCAGTCTTCACCACGTCGATCGTCAGCGGCGCGGAACGGGAGACGCGTTCGTGAGCCGGCCTGCCGGCAGAGCGGCAGCCGCCTTGATCGCGAGCGCCCCGCGCTGTGCCGGAGCGCACCGGTGCCGATACCCCGGAGCGAACCGGGGCGATCGAACATACGATGGGCGGAGCCGGCTCGGGCTTCGCCGTGCCGTCGCAAGGACCGACCGCTCTCGGGGTGGGAGACGTATGGCACAGGCCGCCGATGCAGCGCGGACCGTCATCCTGACCGTGGACGACGACCCGGGGGTCTCCCGTGCCGTCGCCCGTGACCTGCGGCGCCGCTACGGCGCCTCGTACCGGATCGTGCGCGCGGAGTCCGGGGAGTCCGCACTGGAGGCGTTGCGCGAGCTGAAGCTGCGCGGTGATCTGGTGGCCGTCATCCTGGCCGACTACCGGATGCCGCAGATGAACGGCATCGAGTTCCTCGAACAGGCCCTGGACGTGTACCCGGGCGCCCGGCGCGTGCTGCTGACCGCGTACGCGGACACGAGTGCGGCGATCGACGCGATCAACGTCGTCGACCTCGACCACTATCTGCTCAAGCCCTGGGACCCGCCGGAGGAGAAGCTCTACCCCGTCCTGGACGACCTGCTGGACGCCTGGCGGTCCAGCGACCACCGGCCCGTGCCGGCCACCAAGGTGGTCGGACACCGCTGGTCGGCGCGCTCCTCGGACGTGCGGGAGTTCCTCGCCCGCAACCAGGTGCCGTACCGCTGGTACTCCGCCGACGAGCCCGAGGGGCAGCGGCTGCTGGCCGCGGCCGGGGTCGACGGGCAGCGGCTGCCGCTGGTGGTCACCGCGCAGGGCACGCCCCTCGTCGAGCCGGACGCCCCCGAGCTGGCCGCCCAGGTGGGGCTGGCGACGACGCCGACGGCCGACTTCTACGACCTCGTGGTGATCGGCGGCGGCCCGGCCGGGCTCGGCGCGGCCGTCTACGGGGCCTCCGAGGGCCTTCGGACGGTGCTGGTGGAGCGGTCGGCGACGGGCGGCCAGGCCGGTCAGAGCTCGCGGATCGAGAACTACCTGGGCTTCCCCGACGGCGTGTCGGGAGGGCAGCTCACCGACCGGGCGCGGCGGCAGGCGACGAAGTTCGGCGCCGAGATCCTCACCGCGTGCGAGGTGACGGGGCTGGAGGTCAACGGGTCCGCGCGGGTGGTCCGCTTCTCGGACGGCTCGGCGGTGGCCGCGCACAGCGTCATCCTCGCCACGGGCGTCTCCTACCGGCAGTTGGCGGCGCCGGGCTGCGACGACCTGACCGGCTGTGGAGTGTTCTACGGCTCGGCGCTCACGGAGGCGGCCTCCTGCCAGGGGCACGACGTGTACATCGTGGGCGGCGCCAACTCGGCCGGGCAGGCGGCGATGTACCTGGCGCGGGGCGCGAAGTCCGTCACGCTGCTGGTGCGCGGGGAGTCCCTCGCGGCGTCCATGTCGCACTACCTGATCCAGCAGATCGAGGAGGCGCCCAACATCGGTGTGCGCCCCCGCACGGTCGTCGAGAGCGCGCACGGGGAAGGTCACCTGGAGCAGCTGACGCTGCGGGACATGACGACCGGCCAGAGCGAACTCGTCGACGCGCAGTGGATGTTCGTGTTCATCGGCGCGGCCCCGCTGACCGACTGGCTGGACGGCACGGTGCTGCGCGACGAGCGCGGGTTCATCCTGGCCGGCCCCGACCTCACACCGGACGGGCGGCCGCCGGCCGACTGGGAGCTGGACCGGCCGCCGTACCACCTGGAGACCAACATTCCCGGCGTGTTCGTGGCGGGCGACGCACGGGCCGAGTCCGCCAAGCGCGTCGCGTCCGCCGTAGGAGAGGGAGCCATGGCCGTGATGCTCGTCCACCGGTATCTGGAGCAGTCGTGAGCGGGCGGCTGATGCCGTGCAGCCCGGCCGAGATCAGCTCGCTGTTCCTGTTCGAGAAGCTCTCCCCCGAGCAGCTCGGACGGCTGTGCAGCGAGGGCCGGGTGGAGAAGTTCGAGCCCGGGCCCGTGTACACCGAGGGCGATCCGGCGACCTGCTTCTACGTGATGATCGAGGGCACGGTCGTGCTGTACCGGCGGGTCGGCGGGGACGACATCGAGGTCAGCCGCACCTCCCAGCGCGGGGTGTACTCCGGGGCCATGCAGGCGTACCTGGGGGACCGAGTGCCGCAGGTCTACAACAACTCGATGCGGGTGACCGAGCCGACGCGGTTCTTCGTGCTGCCGGCGCAGTCGTTCTCGGACGTCATGCAGGAGTGGTTCCCGATGGCGGCCCACCTGCTGGAGGGGTTGTTCTTCGGCTCGAAGAACACGCAGCGGGCCATCGGCCAGCGGGAACGGCTGCTGGCCCTGGGCTCGTTGTCGGCGGGGCTCACGCACGAGCTCAACAACCCGGCCGCGGCGGCCGTACGGGCCACGGCGACGCTGCGGGAGCGGGTGGCGAAGATGCGCCACAAGCTCGGCCTGATCGCCGAGGGGCCCTTCTCCCGGGACGCGCTGGCAAGCCTGATCGAGGTCCAGGAACGCACCGCCGAGCGGGTCGCCAAGGCGCCGGCGCTGACTCCGCTGGAGGCCTCGGACCGTGAGGACGCGCTCACCGAGTGGCTCGAGGACCACGGCATGGACTACGGCTGGCAGTACGCGCCGACCTTCGTGCAGGCCGGGCTCGACGTCGACTGGCTGGAGCAGGTCGCGGCGGCCGTGGACGCGGAGATCCTGCCCAACGCGGTGGGCTGGCTCAACTACACCGTCGAGACCGAGCTGTTGATGGGCGAGATCGAGGACTCCACCACCCGTATCTCGCACCTCGTCGACGCGGCCAAGCAGTACTCGCAGCTGGACCGCGCGCCCTACCGGACCGTCGACGTCCACGAACTCCTCGACAGCACCCTGCTGATGCTGTCGAGCAAGATCGGGGGCATCGAGGTCGTCAAGGAGTACGACCGGACGCTCCCGGAGATTCCCGCCTACCCGGCGGAGCTCAACCAGGTGTGGACGAACCTCGTCGACAACGCGGTGTTCGCCGTCAACAGCGTCGGCGGGGACGGCACGCTGACCGTGCGCACCGCACGGGAGGGCGACCGGGTGCTGGTGGAGTTCCGCGACACCGGCCCCGGTGTTCCGCCGGACATCCGCAGCCGTATCTTCGACCCGTTCTTCACCACCAAGCCGGTGGGCGAGGGCACCGGTCTCGGACTGGACATCTCCTGGCGGATCGTCGTCAACAAGCATCACGGCAGCCTCCATGTCGAGTCCGCGCCGGGCGACACCCGTTTCCAGGTGCTGCTGCCGCTGACCGCCCCCGACCCCGAGAACGCCGAGGACCCCGAGACCGCGGAGGAGCCCGTATGACCGACGTAGACGCCATCGACCCGAGCGTCCCGCCCAGCGGCGGCGGGTGCGTCGACTGCGACGCGGCGGGCGGCTGGTGGTTCCATCTGCGGCGCTGCGCGACCTGCGGCCACGTCGGCTGCTGCGACTCCTCGCCCGCCCAGCACGCCACCGCCCACTACAAGACGAGCGGGCATCCGATCGTCCGCAGCTTCGAGCCGGGCGAGGAGTGGTTCTGGGACTACTCCACGGACGAGCTGTACGAGTCGGGACCCGAGCTGGCCCCGCCGGCCAGCCACCCGGCGGACCAGCCCGCGCCGGGCCCGGCGGGGCGTGTACCGGCCAACTGGGCACGGTTGCTGCACCGTTGACGCCTTCCGGGCGGGGTTCCGTTCCTGGTCGCGGGGACGTGGTGTCGGTGCCGCGTGCCAGGATGGAGCCGTGCAACAGACAGTGTTCGCCACTCCGTTCATCGGCCGGGAGGAAGAGCTCGCCCGGCTCTCCGGCGTGCTCGACCGTGCCCGGGGCGGTGAGGCGCGCGCGGTGCTGATCGCCGGGGACGCCGGCGTCGGCAAGACACGGGTGCTGGACGAGGTCGCCGCGCGGGCCGCGCGCACGGGGACGACGGTGCTGACCGGGCACTGCGTCGACCTCGGTGACGTGGGCCTGCCCTATCTGCCGTTCACGGAGATCCTGGGTGGGCTCGCCGCCGACGAGCGGTTCGCCGCCGTCCTCGCCGCGCACCCGGTCGTGGACCGGCTGCTGGGCGCGGGGCCGGACACGGTGCGCGAGGATGCGGCCCCCGCCGCGCGGGCGGGCGGTGAGGGCGGCCGGCTGAGGCTGCTCGAAGGGATGGCGGGACTGCTCGCCGACCTGTCGGAGGTCGCGCCGCTGCTTCTCGTCCTGGAGGACCTGCACTGGGCCGACCAGTCCTCCCGGGACCTGCTGCGTTTCCTGCTCAGCCGGGGCTTTCTGCAGCGCCCGACGGGCAACGGGCCGGGTCACCGGCTGGCGGTGCTGGCCTCGTACCGCGCGGACGACCTGCACCGCAGGCATCCGTTGCGCCCGCTGCTGGCCGAGCTGGTGCGGCTGCCGGCTGTGGACCGGCTGGAGCTGCGGCCGCTGGCGGACGCCGAGGTGGCCCGCCTGGTGCGCGCCCTGGAGGACCGGCCACTGCCGGAGGCCACGGTGCGCCGGATCGTGGCGCGCGCCGAGGGCAACGCCTTCTATGCGGAGGAGCTGCTCGCGGCCTCGGACACCGAGGCCGGCGGCATGCCCAGTGGGCTGGCGGACCTTCTGCTCATCCGGGTCGAGCAGCTCCCCGAGACCGCCCAGCAGGTGCTGCGGACCGCCGCTGTCGCCGGTCGGCGCGTGGAGCACGACCTGCTGCGGGACGCGGTGGGGCTGCCGCAGGACGAGCTGGAGTCGGCGCTGCGCGAGGCCGTGGGCCACCAGCTCCTGGTCGCGGCCGACGACGGCACCTACGCGTTCCGGCACGCCCTCGCGCGTGAGGCGGTCTACGCCGACCTGCTCCCGGGTGAACGCTCCCGGCTCCACGGTGCGTTCGCCCGCCTGCTGGCGGGTCGACCCCACCGTGCCGAGACGGCCGCCGAGCGCGCCCACCACCACCGCGAGAGCCACGACCTGGGCGAGGCGCTTGCCGCCTCCCTGGAGGCCGCCGACCACGCCCAGCACGTCGGGGCGCCCGCCGAGGAACTCCACCATCTGGAAGCCGTCCTCGACCTGTGGCAGTCGGTGCCCGCCTCGGCCCTGCCGTCGGGCGAGGGCGGGGGGACCCACCGGGTCACACTGATGCTGCGCGCCTCGGCGGCCGCCGCGCACGCCGGGGAGGCGCACCGCGCGGTCTCCCTGACCCGCGCCGCACTCGCGGGCGTCGGCCAGGACGCCGACTCCGAACTCGCCGCCCGGGTGCGGTACACGCTCGCGGGCACTCTCATGGGCGTCGACCGTCAGTCGGCGGCGTTCGCCTACAGCAGCGAGGCCCTCGCGATGATCCCCGCCGAACCGCCGTCGCCGACGTGGGTGTGGGCCGCGGCCACCCACGTGCTGGCGGCGCGTCAGGTCGGCGACACGGAGAGCGCCCTGCGCATCGCCCGCCAGGCGCTGCCCGTCGCCGAGCGGCTGGATCTGACGGACGCGCGGGCCGACCTCCTGGTCTCCCTGGCCAACCTGGAGGGGGACGGCCGCCGCTCCCCCGAGGGCCGCGCGCGCCTGAAGGAGGCGCGTGAACTGGCCCGGCGCGGCGGCAACGCCCCGGTGGAGATGCGGACCCTGTTCACCCTGGCGATCGGCGCCTACGAGGCCGGGGAGCCGCAGGAGTGCCTGCCCTGGCTGGCCGAGGGCCTGGACCGCGCCCGCCGGGCCGGGCTGCTGTCCTCGCCGTATCCGCTGGGGATGCGGCATCTGCATCTGCTGGTGCTCTACACGCTGGGCCGCTGGGACGAGTGTGTGCGGACGGCGGCCACCGACCTCGCGGTGCTGCCGGCCTCGGGCGGGTTCGCGGTGGGGCCGGCCCTGTATGTGGCCCTCGCGCGCGGCGAGAAGAGCGTCGTCGAGCGCGCCCGGGCCCTGCTGGAGGGGCCTTTCGACTGGATGGCCGCGCTGGTGGCGGGCAATGTGCTGACCGACGCGGCGGCACAGAGCGGGGACGCCGAGGCGGCGGTGGCGCAGCTGCGGTCCACCGTCGACTCCCTCGCGGACGAGTCGGGGACGCGCCCGGACGTCCTGGTCCGGCTCACCGCGCTCGCCCTCACGGCGGTCGCCGACGCGGCCGCGGGGGCCAGGCTCACCGGCGACGAGACGGCGGCCCGCCGCTGGTCGGCCGTGGCCGACGAGCTCCTGGAACCGGCGCGGGAGGTGACCCTGCGCGGCGAGACCGGCCTGCCCCAGGGCCCGGAGGGCCACGCCTGGCTGGCCCGCGCCGAGGCCGAGTGCGCGTGGGCCACGACGGGACCGGACCCGGCGGCCTGGGAGAGGACGGTCGCGGCGTTCGACTACGGCGACGCCTACGAACTCGCCCGCTGCCGACTGCGGTACGCCGAGGCCCTGTTGGCGGCCGACCGGCGCGAGGAAGCGGGCCTGGAGGCCCGCGCCGCCCGGGACACGGCCGTACGGCTGGGCGCCACGCCCCTGCTTGAGCGGGTGGACGCCCTGATCCGGCGCGGGCGGCTCCCCCACGGCCCGTCCGGCGGCCGGGACCGTTCGCTCACCCTGACGGCCCGCGAGCAGGACGTCCTGCGGCTGCTCGGCCTCGGCCGCAGCAACCGGCAGATCGGCGAGGAGCTGTTCATCAGCGGCAAGACGGCGAGCGTCCACGTCTCCAACATCCTCGCCAAGCTCGGCGCGGCGAGCCGTACGGAGGCCGTGGCGATCGCCTATCGCGAGCGGCTCCTCGAACCCGAGCTCGGCGCGTCCGGCTGATCCGCTCCCCCCCTCGCGACCGGGGCGGGCGCGGCGGCCGGCGTGTTCGGGGCCGTCACCTTGACGGCTGCCCAGGCTCGGACCGCCGTCCGGTATTCGGTGCCGAGAGCGGGCGCGAGAGCGCGAGAGAAGATGGCGGTCGCCTTCGCCCGACCGATGGGTGAACGGCGCCGGCCATCGCGCCGACGCCCCCAGGACCATGGCCGAGTTGACCTGCCGGGCGATGCCCCGTCAGGGTGCGACAGGACCAGGCGCGGTACTTCCTCCTCTCCCGCGTCGGAAGGGTGATTGCCTTGATCGGTATCTCGGACATCGAAGGCGTGGCCGAGCGGATCGCCGGACATCTCGTCCGTACCCCGACCGTGCCGAGCCCGGGCCTGTCGGCGCTGCTCGGCGTTCCCGTCACGATGAAGCTGGAACTTCTCCAGCGCACCGGCTCGTTCAAGGCGCGCGGGGCGACGGCGAAGCTGCTGTCGTTGACCGAGGCCGAGCGGGCGGCGGGGGTCGTGGCCGTGAGCGGCGGGAACCACGGGATCGCGCTCGCGGTCATGGCGGCCGCGCTGGATGTGAAGGCCACGGTCGTGATGCCGCGTTCGGCGCCCGCCCGTTCCGTCGAGATCGTGGCGGCGACCGGTGCCTCGGTGCGGCTGACCGACACGATGGGCGGCGCGTTCACGCTGGCGGAGCGCCTGCGGGAGGAGGGCTTCACGCTGGTGCATCCGTTCGACGATCCGGTGGTCGTCGCGGGGCAGGGCACGGTCGGCCTGGAGTTCGCCGCCGATGCCGGTGAGCTGACGGACGTCCTGGTGAGCGTCGGGGGTGGCGGCCTGATCTCCGGTGTCGCCGCGGCCCTTCGCGCCCGCCGCCCGGCGTTGCGGATCTGGGGTGTGGAGACCGAGGGCGCGCAGGCGATGTCGGAGGCGCTGGCGGCGGGCGGCCCGGTACAGGTGGAGTTGTCGTCGATCGTCTCCACCCTCAGCGCGCCCAGTGTCTCGCAGCTGACGTACGACCATGTCAGCGCCCTGGTCGGCGAGGTGCTGGTGGTGCCCGACCGGGAGGCCGTGCGGGGCTGCCTGGAGCTCGCCGAGCACGCCAAGGTGTGGACCGAACCGGCGGCCGGCTGCCTCCTGCCCGCGGCCCGGCAGATCGTGGAACGGGTGGGGGACGGCGCCCGGCTGGGGCTGGTGGTCTGCGGGGGCAATGCCGCGGCCGCGGACATGAGGGCCTGGATGGATCGGTTCGGGCTGCACTGACACCTCTCGGCCGGGATAAGGGAAATCCGGCCGGGCGGCGTCCGGGCAGGAATGGAACCGTGGCCGAGAATGTCCTTTCCGGGATCCCCGGGGAGCCGCCCGCGGCCCTGTTTACCGCTGGTTACATCGTGGGACGGTCCCCGGACGCACCCCGGCAATTCCCTTTTCTCGCACATGTCTTCGGCTCATACGGTCGACCTTTTGAATGAAAGACAGGAATCCCGTCGGAGTTGCCTTCCAATTGAACGGACCCCCTCTCGCCGGTCGTACCCATGGGCAAGGGTGAGTACCGGCGGTTCAGCGAGGGATGGCCATGGTCAAGACGCACGTCTCCACGCACGAGTTGGTCGCCGGGAGGTACCGGCTGCTAGACGTCGTCCACCAGGAGACGAACCGCGTCAGCTGGTACGGCGAGTACGTCGAGGACACCGGAGCCGCGCGGCCGTGCCTGGTCACCAGGATCGGGCTGCCCTCCGATCAGGGGGAGGAGAAAGCACGTCAGGCCGCCGACCGGGTCCTGCGGATGTCCGAGACGGTGGCGCGGCTGTGTCCCGGCCGGATCGCCACGGTCGTCGACGCCGTGCAGGAGGAGGGCTCACTGTGGACCGTCACCGAGTGGATCGACGGCCTGCCGTTGGGGCAACTCCTCGCGCAGAAGGGGTCGTTCAGTCCGGCGCGGGCCGCGGCGATCGGGCTGGAGCTGCTCGACGTGCTCGAGACCGCGCACGGTGAGGGCATCACCCACGGCGAGCTGAGCCCCGGCCAGGTCTTCCTGCGGGCCCGCGGCCCGCTCGTCCTCACCGGCTTCGGACTGGCGGGCGCGACCCTCGCCCCACGGGTGGCGGCGCCGTCGTACGCCTCGCCCGAGCAGGCCCGGGACGAGCGGATCGGTCCGGCGGCCGACCTGTGGGCGCTGGGCGCGATCCTCTACACGATGGTCGAAGGGCGGCCGCCGTACCGGGACCGGGACCGGCCGGAGAGCACGCTGAAGGGCGTGGACCGGCTGCCGCTGCGCACCCCGCTGCGCGCGGGCCCGCTCACCGGGACCGTGCAGGGGCTGCTGCGCAAGGACTCCCGGGAGCGGCTGACCCGGACGGTCGTACGACAGTCCCTCACCCGGGTGCTGGACGAGGACCCGCACGGGGTGATGCCGACCCCCAAGCTGAAGCGGGCCTGCGCGGCGGCCCGGCACATCGGTCCGCAGTGGAGCGGTCGGGCCATGGCGGCCGGGACGGCGCTGGCCGTGGTCACCGTGGCGGTCGCCGCGCTCGCCGTGACCCACCAGTTGCCGGACAGCGACGACACGGCGTCGGGCGGCGCGCAGACCCGGCCGTCCGCGTCCGCCGGGCCGCCGAGCGAGGACGCCGGTGACAGAGGCCCCGCGACGCCGACTCCGACGGCGCCCCCGACCCCTTCGGGCCGTCCGTCCCCCAGCACGTCCCCGGACGTCTCCCCCTCCGCACCCGCCTCGGCAACGCCGTCGGCCTCCCCCGACGCCCTCCCGGACGGTTTCCGCGTCTACCGTGCGCCCGAGGGGTTCTCGGTCGCCCTGCCCGCGGACTGGAAACGGCTGCAAACGGCGCGCGGCGCCGATCAGGCGTACCGGATCACCTTCGGGGCGGCCGGCGACCCGCGCACCCTCGCGGTGACCTACAGCGAGAGCGCCGGACCGGACCCGGTGGCCATCTGGCGCGACGAGGTCGAGCCCAACCTGAGGAAGGCCGACGGTTTCCGGCGGCTCGGCGACATCGAGGCAAGGACGTACCAGGGGTACAAGGCCGCCGACATGGAGTGGCTCCAGGACGTCGACGGCACACAGGTGCGCACGTTCGGCCGGGGCTTCCTCCTCGGCGGGCACCGCAGTTTCTCGCTGCGCTGGACGACGCCCGCCGCGGACTGGGACAAGAGCGCGAACCGGCAGGCCCTGGACACGTTCCTGCGGACCTTCCGGCCGGGTTCAGCCGCCTGAGCGTCCCGACGGCCGTGGGGCGCGCAGCGAGCGCAGCGCGCCGCCGTGCAGGGGCTCCGTGTCCCAGTGGGCGGTGAAGGTCCGCTCGGCGAGGGAGCATGTCACCCGCAGGCGGTGCGGGGTCTCGAGGAACGCGAGGTGCGCGGTGAGGGTGTCGCCGTCGGTCCACCCGCCGCTCACGGCGATGGGCAGCGGCTCGTCGGTCACCTGCCAGCCGCCGGAGCCCAGGGGCGCCTCCAGTCGCGTGCCGCCCGGTTCCTCGACAAGACTCAGGGACCAGCCGTCCGGGCCCCCGGTCACCGCGGCGCCGGTCAGCTTCGGCAGGGCCGCGCAGACACCGCCGTGCGGTGTGAACGCGGCGGCCGACCACTCCCCGTCCCGCTCCGGCGGTGCCGGTTTCCCGGGGGCCGGGGGGAGCGCGAGCCGGGCCAGGCGATGTGCGAGGGCCGCGTCGGCGTCCTCGCGGCCGGTCAGCGGCTGTGGCCGGAACGCGGGCAGCAGGTGCTCCCAGACGAGGGTGAGCAGGGCCTGCATGTCGTTCGTCGCCGCGGTCGTGGCGATCACGGCGTCGTGCTCGGGCAGGATGAGGCAGAACTGTCCGTAGGCGCCGTCGCCGCGGTAGCCGTGCCGGGAGCGCCAGAACTGGAAGCCGTAGCCCCGGTCCCAGTCCAGGCGGTCCGCGTCGGCCGCCGCGCCGGGCGCCGTGGCCACCTGCTCGCGCGTCGCCTCGGCGACCCACTCCCGCGACAGCAGCCGCTCGCCGTCCCACACTCCCTCGTCCAGGTACAGCTGCCCCAGCCGGGCGATCGCGTCGGTGGTGCCGTGCAGACCGCTGAAGCCGAGCTCGCGCCCGGACCGGCCGGTGAGCCAGGCGACCTCGCCGATGCCGAGCGGGTCCAGCAGGCGCGGACGCAGATAGGCGGTGAGCGACTGGCCCGTGACGCGCTGAAGGATCGCGGCGAGCGTGAAGGTGGCGGGCTGGTTGTACGCGAACACGGTTCCCGGGTCGCGGTCCGGCGGCAGCAGCAGGAAGCCGCGGACCGGGTCGTCGTGGTCGAGAGCGCGCGCCCGCTCGTAGGTCTCCGCCTCGTGCCCGCTCGCCATCGCCGCCACGTGCCGCACCAGCATCGCGCGGCTGCGCGGGTCGGTGATGTCCGCGTCGAGCTCCGGGAAGTACGAGAGAACCGGGTCGTCGAGGTCGATGAGCCCCTCGGCGACGGCGAACCCGGCGGCCGTCGACGTGAAGCTCTTGCTCAGCGAGTACAGCAGGTGGAGCCGGTCGGGGGTGTACGGCTCCCACCAGCCGGAGGCGACGAGCCGGCCGTGACGCAGGATCATCAGGCTGTGCGGCTCGATGATCTCGGCCGCCTCCACGGCGTCGAGGAAGGCGAGGACGCCGGAGGCGTCGACGCCCTCGGCGGACGGGGGGCTCGAAGGCAGTGGGCGCTCGCTCATACCTGCATCCTGCCCGGACGGCCGACGATCATCGACTCTCTTTTCAGGTCAGCGGTGGCCCGTTTCCTCCCCCGGCGGCCGGGGACTCGGGTCCTATGGTGCGAATCGGATACACGATGATGACCGAGCAGGCCGGCCCTCGTGACCTGGTCGACCACGTGGTGCG
The DNA here is from genome assembly GCF_044460385.1 of Streptomyces sp. NPDC050121. Taxonomy (NCBI): domain Bacteria; kingdom Bacillati; phylum Actinomycetota; class Actinomycetes; order Kitasatosporales; family Streptomycetaceae; genus Streptomyces; species Streptomyces sp. NPDC050121. Next base: position 43,835 of record NZ_JBITJV010000026.1, read on the forward strand.
CGCCGAGGAGGTGGGTTTCGACTTCTCGGTGACGTCGGACCACTACTTCCCCTGGCTGCGCGCGCAGGGACACTCACCGTACGCGTGGAGCGTGCTCGGAGCCGCCGCCCATGCCACGTCGCGCATTCCGCTGATGACGTATGTGACCTGTCCGTCCTTCCGCTACCACCCGGCGGTGGTGGCACAGAAGGCGGCGACGATGCAATTGTTGGCCGAGGGGCGCTTCCGGCTGGGGCTCGGCGCCGGGGAGAACCTCAACGAGCATGTGGTGGGCGGCGGTTGGCCTCCGGTGGATGTGCGGCACGAGATGCTGGAGGAGGCGGTGGAGATCATCCGCGCGCTGTTCGGCGGCGGACATGTGACGCGGCACGGCACCCACTACGACGTGGACTCGGCCCGGCTGTGGGATCTGCCCGACGAGCCGCCGCCGATCGGCATCGCCGTCTCCGGCGAGCAGTCCTGCGAACTGGCGGGCAGGCTGGGCGATCTGGTGATCGCCACCGAGCCCGAGGCCGGTCTGCTGGAGGCGTTCGACCGGCACGGCGGCCAGGGCAAGCCGCGCGTGGGACAGCTCCCGGTCTGCCACGACCCCGACCGGGACACGGCCGTGAAGCGGGCGCACGCCCAGTTCCGCTGGTTCGGCAACGGCTGGAAGGTGAACTCCGAACTGCCGCACCCGGACTCCTTCGAGTCGGCCACCCAGTTCGTGACACCGGACGACGTCGCCTCGGCGATCCCCTGCGGTGACGATCCGGACGACTTCGTCGAGGCCGTACGCCCGTACGCCGAAGCCGGGTTCACCGAGATCGCCCTGGTGCAGATCGGCGGCGACTCGCAGCCCGCCTACCTGGACTGGGCGGAGAAGACCCTGCTGCCCGCACTGCGCGACGCCCTCGGCTGAGGGGCTGGCACACCTCGCACCCCGCACGCGGGTCTGTCAAAGCATCGCCAATGGGCCCATATAGGCTGCCGGTCTGCACTCCCGCAGTGCCGATCCTATGTTCAGCAGCCCGCAGAGGAGAGTCATCCGTGACCCTGGCGATCGACCTGCCCGAGACGCCCGCCGCAACGTCCTCCGAGGCGTCCGCCGCGACGTCCCCCGCGCCCCTGTCCGACCTCGTGGCGCGCGACGCCCGCGAGTTCGGCGTCTACGCGCGGACCGGCGGGTGGGCCTTCGGCCTGATGGTGGCGCGCAGCGTCCGGCCGGGCGGGCAGAGCGCGGACGAGACGCCGAAGGTTTCGGCGAAGGAGTTCGCCGAACTGGCCGGGTGCTCTCCCGAGCGCGTCATGCGCTACTACAAGGCCTGGGACCGGGCCGCCGACGACGGTCTCGTCCCGCACTTCGAGGAGCTGGCGCCGGGCCAGGAGGTCGAACTGCCGGACGCCGAGGTGTGGCTCACCTACTACGTCTCGCGTTCCAGTGCCGCCTCCGAGCGCGGCACCGCGATCGCGGAGGCCGCCGAGGCCGAGGGCATCCGCCCGACGAAGGCGCTGGAGGTGGCGGAGAACCCCACCGCCCTGCGGGCCGCGATCCTCGCGGATCCCTCGACCGCCCGCGCGGCCCGCGCCGCGCTCCTGGACCGCATCAAGGAGGACCCGGACCTCCAGGCCGAGCTGGCCCGTGACGTCGTGCGCACCGACGACCTCAAGAAGGCCGTGGCGACCGAGAGCCGCTCGGCCGACCGGATCGGCTACGTCCGTCAGATCGCCGAGTCCGGCCAGGTGAAGACGCCCGCAGGGCAGACCATCGACGCTCCCGTCGAGCTGCGTCAGGAGGCCGAGCGGCACCTCTCGCTGCTCGACGAGCTGGACGACCACGAGGACGCCGGCGAGTGGGCCGCCGAGGCCTACGACACGATGAAGCACCTCGTCGTGGAGACCGTGGAGGCCGATCCCGAGCTGCGCGTCCAGGAACGGCGCACGAAGTTCTACAGCAGTCTGCAGCGGGCGACGAAGGTTTTCGAGGAGCTCACCTTCGACGACGTCGACGCACAGGACTTCTACGAGGACGACATGGTGCAGCAGTTGGAGGAGCTCCAGCAGGCGATCGGCAGCTGCATCACCGCACTGCGCGGTGCGCGTCGCGGCGACGCGCCCGCGGCCGAGCAGCCGTAGGACGAGCAGCCGTGCGTCCGGCGCCGGCATGCGTCCCCGCCCCCGGCGTCACCGGCGGCACCCGGCGTCACTGTGTCGTATAACGGTGCCGGGTCCACAGCGGCAGTACGAACCAGCACAGGGCGTACCAGGTGACCACGCCGGAGACCAGCCAGGGCACGTAGTCGTCGTGGGTGGCCACGCGCAGGATCAGCAGCAGTGAGGCGGTCATGGTGGCGAGCAGCAGGATCAGGCCGACGAGGGTCAGCCGGGACGCCCACCGCACCGCCTGCGGCTTCACCCGCCGTCCGGCGACCAGGCGGTGCAGGGAGACGGGGCCGATGAGCGCGCCGGTCGAGCAGGCGCCCAGACAGACGGTCACGATGTAGATGACCTGGTCGGTCTGGGGCAGGTCCGCGTAGCGCGGGGTGAACACCACGGTCAGCAGGAAGCCGAAGAGGATCTGCACGCCGGTCTGGGCGACGCGGACCTCCTGGATGAGCTCCCCCCACATGCGGTCGGCTCGCTCCTCCTCGGTCTCGTCGCGCCCCCTGCGCCGTTCGGCTCCCGCCGTGTCCGTCACGTGGCCTCCTCCGCCCGGTCCGAGTACCTCCTCGGTGTTCTCTCCCGGCGAGTACCCCGTGGGCGGCGATCGTCCCTCGATCACCGCCCGGGTGGCCTACCAGCGTCCCTCGACCTGCTCCTTGATACGCCGGTCGTACAGGTCGCGGACGGCGGCGAGGGTCTCGCCGGAGAGCTCCGGGAGCTTGGCGGCGGCCGCGTTGGCGCGGGCCTGCTCGGCCGAGCGGGCGCCCGGAATCACGGTGGTCACACCGGACTGCTGGATGATCCAGCGCAGCGCCAGCTGGGCCGGGGTGTACCCCTCGGGGGCGAGGGCCGCGAACTCGACGGCGGCCCGGACGCCGGTGGCGTAGTCGACGCCGGAGAAGGTCTCGCCCTGGTCGAAGGCCTCGCCGTGCCGGTTGTAGGTGCGGTGGTCGTTCTCCGGGAAGACGGTGTCCTCGGTGTACTTGCCCGAGAGCAGTCCGGAGGCGAGCGGGACGCGGGCGATGATGCCGACGCCTGCCTCGCGGGCCGCCGGGAGCACCTCGTACAGGGGCTTCAGGCGGAACGGGTTGAGGATGATCTGCACGCTGGCCACGCCCGGCCGGGCGATCGCCGTGAGGGCCTCGGCGCAGGTCTCCACGCTGACGCCGTAGTGCGCGATGCGCTCCTCCTCGACGAGGGTGTCGAGGGCATCGAAGACCTCGTCGCTGGAGTAGACGGGGGTGGGCGGGCAGTGCAGCTGGACCAGGTCGATGCGGTCGACGCCGAGGTTGCGGCGGGAACGGTCGTTCCAGGCGCGGAAGTTGTCCAGGACGTAGTTCTCGGGGATCTGTTCGACCCGGCGGCCCATCTTGGTGGCGACCAGCACGTGCAGGTCGGGCCGGCCGCTCAGGAAGGCGGCGATGGTCTGCTCGCTGCGTCCGTCGCCGTAGACGTCGGCGGTGTCGAAGAAGGTGACGCCCGACTCGGCGGCCGCCTCCAGAACCGTCAGGGCCTCCTTGTCGTCGACGTCTCCCCAGTCGGCGCCCAGTTGCCAGGTGCCGAGACCGACAACGGATGCGTGCTGACCAGATCTACCGAATTCGCGCTCGTCCATGAGGTCAGTCTGTCATCCGGGATGACCGGGTGCGGAACGGGCCGCTCCGGGCCGTCATCTGTGAGTCTTTCACCCACAAGAGTGACGGCGTTCGACAGGGTGGCCGCATGGGTCGACGGGTGCCGGGTGACCGGTCTCGACGACCCGGCCGAAGCCGAACTCACCGGCGTCCGGGCGCCGTCGCTCTCCGCGCTGCGGCCCGACCCCGACCACCCCGAGTGGGACACGGCCGTCTGGCTGGACGTCCTGACGCTGCCGGGGACGCCGTACGCGGACGCCTTCTACCGCGAGCTGGAGCGACGGGGAGGTGCTGGGGACGGCAGTGCCGGAGTCCTTCGGTTCCGCGTGGGACGAGGCGGCGGAGACGCTCGAACAACTGGACCCGCACCGGGTGTTCCGCGCCCCGCTGCACGGTCGACTCTTCCCCCTGGGCCGCGGGGTCCCCACTAGTCACGGGAGGCCAGCGCCCGGGTGTGCGCGCCGCGCGCCAGCTTCGGGCCCAGCCAGCGTTTGAAGCGGCGCAGGGCCTCCAGCCGCCCGGCGGCCCGGTCGAGCCGGTAGTACAGCTGAGGCGGCACATAGGGCAGCAGCGGCGAGTGGCGCTGCCCGAGCAGGGCGAACATCTGCTCCGGGGGCAGGTCGATGTAGCGGGTGAGGTTCTCGTACCACTGGGCGCTGTAGCGGGCGGCGCTCTGCGGGGAGAGCAGGGCGGACTTGCGTTCCTGTTCGTAGCGGGCGAGGGCCTGCGGGAGGTCGGTGCTCCCGCGCAGGGCGTCGGCGAGGGCGATGGCGTCCTCCAGGGCGAGGGTGGTGCCGGCGCCGATGGAGTAGTGGGTGGTGTGCGCGGCGTCGCCGAGGAGGACGAGGTTGTCGCGGTGCCAGGTGCGGTTGGTGAGGGTGCGGAAGGTCAGCCACTGGGCGCTGCCTGCGGCGGACGCGCGGCCGATGAGGGGGTGGCCGTCGAGGATGTGCGCGAAGAGCTTCTCCAGGTCGGCGATGCCGTCGCCCTCGCTCGCCCGGTCGAGGCCGAGCCCGACGAGGGTCTCGGGGGCGCACTCGATCACGCAGGTGCTCTGCTCGGAGGTGAAGGGGTAGCCGTAGCACCAGATCCAGCCGTGCTCGGTCTCCACGAAGGCGAAGGTGAAGGAGTCGAAGACCTTGGTGGTACCGAGCCAGACGTAGGAGTTGCGGCCCGGCGCGAGTGCGGCGCCGAAATCGTCCGCGTGGCGGGTGCGCAGGGCGCTGTGGACGCCGTCGCAGGCCACGACGAGGGCGGCGGCCGGCAGGTTCTCGGCGGTGATCTCGCTCTCGTACTCGATCCGTACGCCGAGGGCGCGGGCGCGGGCGGCGAGGATCTCCAGCAGCTTGTGCCGGCCGATGCCGCGCCCCTCGTCGCCGGGCTGACGGGTCGCCAGATCCCTTACGTGTGCGACCCCTTCGTTCCAGCGGACGGAGTTCTCGTCGATCGCGTCCGCCGACTCGGGGTCACAGGCGCGGAGTCTGTCGAGGAGTCCCTGCCAGTAGGTGACGCCCCACCCGTAGGTCGAGCCCTCCGGGTCGCGCTCGTGGACGGTGATGTCGTGGGACGGGTCCTGCCGCTTGAGCAGGATCGAGAGATACAGGCCGGCGGGCCCGCCGCCGACACAGGCGACCTTCACGCGCACCCCTAGGTGTTAACCGGACGTGGTGGATTGACGACGCAGGGTAGCAGGGTGCGATATCCGCCGACGGATGCCCCGCCTGCCCGATCGCGCCGGTTTTCCCATGTGAGCCACACCACGAGCGGGGTGCCGACGCGTGAAAGACCACCGGAAGTGGCGGTGCCACGGAAAGGAATTGCCCGTTCCGCCCTGCGTGAGCCATACCGACGGCAAGATCATCTTCGTTGGGCCGCCGGTGTCCCGTCTACCGCCGAATACAGGGCCGGCCTGTCGCCGGGAGCGGTCACCACCACGGCGGGACCGGTCGGCAGACCGGTCGACGCGCGCCTCGCAGTGGGCGCCGGACTTCCTCGGCAGCAGCGGGCGCAGCCGGGACGGCCGGGTGATGGACGGGCCGTTCGCCGCGAAGGCGGGCAACTGGCCGATCAACGTCACCGAGTGGCGGCGCCGTCATCCGGGGTCGACGTACGTCCCGGGCGGCGGGACGCCGGACGTCGTCGACCTGGACGAGACGATGAGGCCGTGGAACGACGCGACCCCGGCCGCCCTGATCGACCACCCGGCCCACTACACCTTCGACGCCCGATCAGGCCTCGGCGCCGCGGCACTCCGGGTGGCCCCAGCCCTGCGCGTTCTTGGCGATCTGCTCGCCTGCCGCGTAGCCCCGGCCGCAGACGCAGCGGCCGGGGAACTTGGCCTTGAGCGTGCGGGACGACGAACTCCCTCCGCGCCGGGGGGACTTGCTTCCTGGGGCGCGGGCGGACTTCGGCTTGGGGGTGTCCGGCGAGGCGGGCGGCGCCGGGGAGCCCTGGTCGCTGCCGGCGGGCTGCTGGACGCTCGCCGCCTGGCTTGCGGCACGGTCGGCGAAGTCGTTGAGGGGGTCGCCGTCGACCTGGTGGGCGGGCACGTAGCGGAAGTCGACCGAGCGGCCGTCGAGCAGTTCGTCGATGCGGACGACGAGCTCCTGGTTGGCGACGGGCTTCCCGGCGGACGTCTTCCAGCCGTTGCGCTTCCAGCCGGGCAGCCAGGTGGTGACGGCCTTCATGGCGTACTGCGAGTCCATCCGGACCTCGAGCGGCACGGCCGGGTCGGTGGACGCCAACAGGCGTTCCAGCGCGGTGAGTTCGGCGACGTTGTTGGTGGCCCTGCCGAGCGGGCCCGCCTCCCAGCGGGCCGGGGTCTCCGTGTCGTCCGCCACCACCCACGCCCAGCCAGCCGGTCCCGGGTTTCCCTTCGAAGCCCCGTCGCACGCGGCCACCACTCGTTCACGCATGCGCACGATCATGCCATGGCCGAACGGGGCGCCCGGCCCCCGCCCGGGACGCGGCCCAGGACTGGCCTAGGACACGTCCTCGGTCTGCGGCATCTCGCCCGCGGTGGTGGTGACGTCGATCACCGAGAAGTTCGCGCCCTGCGGGTCGCTGATCGCGGCGAACCGTCCGAACGGGGTGTCCATCGGGCCGAAGCGCAGTACGCCGCCCAGCTTGATGGCCCGGGCCACGGCGTCGTCGCAGTTGTCGACGGTGAAGTAGACGTTGACGTACGAGGGCACCTCGGGCGGGAACTCCTCCGTCATCTTCATCCGGCCGAGGACCATGTCGCCGCCGATCTCGAACAGGCGGAAGTCGACCGAGTCGTCCTGGAGCTGCTTGGCCGTGTACGAGAACACCGCCGGCAGGAACGTGTCCGTCTTGTGCGGTTCACGGGTGAAGAACTCGGCCCAGCAGAACGCGCCCGGCTGCTCGGGCGGCGCCTCGAAGCCCTCGTGGACGCCCGCCTGCCACACGCCGAAGACGGCGCCGCCGGGCTCGCGGCCCAGGCACATCGTGCCGAAGTCGCCGACCTTCATCGGCTCCATCAGCACCTCGCCGCCGTTGTCACGGATCTTGCGGGCGGTCGCGGCGGCATCCGGGGAGGCGAGGTACAGGCACCACTGCGAGGGGCCCTCCTGGCCGGGCATCGGCGGGACGACTGCGGCGACGGCCTTGCCGTCGGCGTAGGCCTGTGTGTAGTTCCCGTACTCCGACGACGCCTCGCCGAAGGTCCAGCCGAGTACCTCGCCGTAGAAGCGCTTGGCGCCCTCCAGATCACTGAACATCGCGTCGGCCCAGCAAGGGGCTCCCTCTGGTCGTACGGCCATGACCGCGGCCCTCCCGATGAGATGGATTGTCCGGTTCCTCACGCTAGTCACCAGGCCGTCGGGGCGCGCGCCGAACCGGTTGCTCCGTCCCGGTGAACGGCGTCTCCCAATCCCCCTGATCACCGGCGTGCGGGGGCACTCGCCCGGACACACGACGGCACGGGATGCGCCTTCTACATCATCCACACGGTTTGCACCTTCTGACGCATGCATCCGCCCCTTACACGCCGTTCCCGCCCGTCACGGAGAGTGCTTGGCTGGTGCCCGCGTCACCGAACCGATCTTCCTGGAGGGAATGTGTCCACACCGGACAGTGCCACCGGTTCCACCCTCGACGAGCCCGACCCCGAGCCCTCCGCCGACGGACAGCTCACCAGTCTCAGTACCCAGGCGGCCCGCCAGCTCGCCACCACCCACAAGTCAGAGCCCCAGATGCAGGCGATCAGCTCGCGCTGGCTGCTGCGCAGGCTGCCGTGGGTGGACGTCAAGGGCGGAACGTACCGTGTCAACCGGCGCCTGCAGCTCAAGGTCGGCCGGGGGCGGGTGCAGTTCGAGCAGAACGGCGCGGACGACGTCCGGGTGATTCCGGAGACCCTGACCGAGCTGCCCGTGCTGCGCGGCTACTCCGACAACGGGACGCTGAGGGAACTGGCGTCGCGCTTCCAGCCCCGGGAGGTCCGGGCCGGCCAGGTGATCTTCGAGGCCGGTCAGCCCGTGACCGAGGCGTATCTCGTCGTGCACGGCCGGTTCACCCGCTTCACCTCCGGCAAGTACGGCGGTGAGGAGATCATCGGGGTGGTGTCCGGCGGCGACCAGCTCGGTGACGAGGCCGTCGGCCAGGACGACCCGCTGTGGCTGACCTCGGTGCGCTCGGACACCTCGGGTGTGCTCCTCGCGCTGCCCTGGGACGTGCTGCGGGAGTTCGTGGACCGGGTGCCGTCGCTCGCGGCGCAGCTGTCGGCGTACGCCGAGTTGCAGCGGCGGCCCATGAACCGTAAGGGCGAGGCCGAGCTGCCGATCCAGGCCGGCCATGTGGGCGAGCCGACGCTGGGGGCGGGCTTCGTCGACTACGAACTCTCGCCACGCGAGTACGAGTTGTCGCTGACCCAGACCGTGTTGAAGGTGCACACCAGGGTCGCCGACCTCTACAACCACCCGATGGACCAGACCCAGCAGCAGCTCCGGCTCACCGTCGAGGAGATCCGGGAGCGCCAGGAGTGGGAGCTGGTGAACAACCGGCAGTTCGGGCTGCTGCACAACATCGACTACGGGCAGCGAGTGAGCGCCTTCACCGGGCCGCCCACCCCGGACGACATGGACGAGCTGCTGTCGATGCGGCGCAAGACCAAGCTCTTCCTCGCCCACCCGAAGGCGATCGCGGCGTTCTTCCGGCAGTGCAACCGGCGGGGTCTGGTGCCCGGCACGGCCACCGTCGAGGGACACGAGATCCCAGCCTGGCGCGGGGTGCCCATCTTCCCCTGCAACAAGATCCCGATCTCCGAGCAGCACACCAGCAGCATCATCGCGCTGCGCACCGGCGAGGCCGACCAGGGTGTCGTGGGCCTGTACCAAACGGGCATCCCGGAGGAGTTCCAGCCCGGCCTGAACGCACGCTTCATGGGGATCGACGGCAACTCGATCATCCGCTACCTGGTCACCGCCTACTACTCGATGGCGCTGCTCGTCCCCGACGCGGCCGGGGTCCTGGAGAACGTACAGATCGGCCGGACGGCCGAGTGAGCACGGGGTACGCGCTGCCCGGGCCGCCGAGCCTCGCCGCAGGCATCCGGGCCCGTCGCCAAGGCACCATTCCCGGGCTGCGACACCGGCAGGTCGCCCTCGCCGACCCGGTGAAGACGGCGGAGGTCGACCGTCGGCTGGAGGAGTGGGCGCGCGGTCTCGATCTGTTCCCGCCGGCCTGGGACGGCGACTTCGCGGGGTTCCAGGTCGGGCGCGCCGTCGTGCTCCAACACCCGGGCGCGTTCGACCTGGACCGGTTGACGGCGGCCGGGAAGCTGCTGCTGGCGGAGAACATGGTCGACAGCTGCTACTGCGAGGAGGACGAGGGCCGGGGGGCGTCCCGCAACGGCCTCGGCGGGCGGCTGGTTCTCGCGCAGTCGGCGCTGGACCCCTTCCACGGCCCGCCCGGCTTCCAGCAGGAATGGGAGCGGGGCATGCAGGCCGACGGTCCGCTGCGCTCCTACTACTGGGCGCTCAAGGACTACGCGGCCTTCGCCACCCCCAGCCAGACCGACCGGTTCGTGCACGACATGGCGCGGCTGCATCTGGGCTACCTCGCCGAGGCCGCCTGGAGCGAGACCCGGTACCGGCCGCAGGTCTGGGAGTACCTGGTCATGCGGCAGTTCAACAACTTCCGGCCCTGTCTGTCCCTGGTGGACGCGGTCGACGGCTACGAACTGCCCGAGCAGTTGTACGCCCGCCCGGAGATCCAGCGGGTCACGGCACTGGCCTGCAACGCCACCACCATCGTCAACGACCTGTACTCCTTCACCAAGGAACTGGCCTCCGATCCCACCCACCTCAACCTGCCGCAGGTCGTGGCCGCCCGTGGCCGCTGTGGTCTGAAGGCCGGCTATCTGCGCGCGGTCGAGATCCACAACGAGGTGATGGAGGCGTTCGAGGAGGAGTCGGCCGTCCTGGCGGCCATGTCGCCGCTCGTGGGGCGCTATCTCCAGGGGCTGTCGGACTGGGTGGCCGGCAACCACGAGTGGCACGCCACCAACACCCATCGCTATCACCTGCCCGACTACTGGTGACCAACGCTTTCTTGACAGATCGCCACATTCCACATCCTGAGGAGCCACCGTTGACCATGATCCCTGACGCCATGACCGAGACCGTCCAGCTCCCGACCCAGTCGATCTACCAGGACCGGGTCGCGGACTACTGGAACGCCGAGGAGAACCCGGTCAATCTCGAACTCGGCAGGATCGACGACCTCTACCACCATCACTACGGCATCGGCGCGGCCGACTGGACCGTGCTCGACGAGCCCGACCCCGAACTGCGCCGCGAGCGGCTCACCGCCGAACTGCACCGGCTGGAGCACGCCCAGGCCGAACTGCTGGCCGCCCGGCTCGGCCGGCTGACCCCCGCCGACCGGGTCTTCGACGCCGGGTGCGGCCGCGGCGGCGGCAGCGTCGTGGCGAACCTGCGGCACGGCTGCCACGCGGACGGCGTCACCATCTCCGCGAAACAGGCCGAGTTCGCCAACGAGCAGGCCCGCAAGCGGGGCATCGACGACAAGGTGCGATACCACCACCGCAACATGCTGGACACCGGCCTGGAGTCCGGCGCCTACGCGGCGTCCTGGAACAACGAGTCGACCATGTACGTCGAGCTGGACCTGCTGTTCGCCGAGCACGCCCGGCTGTTGCGCCGAGGCGGCCGCTACGTCGTCATCACCGGCTGCTACAACGACGCCTACGGGCAGGCCTCGCGCGAGGTGTCGCTCATCAACGCCCACTACATCTGCGACATCCACCCGCGCTCGGCCTACTTCCGGGCGCTGGCCCGCAACCGGCTGGTGCCGGTCCACGTGGAGGACCTCACCGAGGCGGCCATCCCCTACTGGGAGCTGCGCAGTCAGGCCGACCACCTGGTCACCGGCATCGAGGAGACATTCCTCACCGCCTACCGCAACGGCAGCTTCCAGTATCTGATGATCGCGGCCGACCGGATCTGAATTCCGTTGGACAGCAAGGCGGTCGACGCCCTGCAATGGGCGCATGTGGCTTGCGAAGATGCGTCCGGACGAGGTCGACCTCGACGCCCCGCTGGTGAGCCGGCTCGTCGCCGCCCAGTTCCCGCAGTGGGCCGGGCTGCCCGTGCGGCGGCTGGCCTCCTCGGGGACGGAGAACGCGATGTTCCGGCTCGGCGCCGACAAGGTGGTGCGGCTGCCCCGGCATCCCGACGCCGTCGAGAGCGTGGCGCACGAGCAGCGCTGGCTGGCCCGGCTGGGGCCGAGGCTGTCCGTCGCCACGCCCGTGCCGCTGGAGCAGGGCGGGCCGGGTGAGGGGTTCGACTGGCCCTGGTCGGTCTACGGCTGGCTGGACGGCCGTAATCCGGTGGCCGGAGCCGTCGAACAGCCTGAGGCGCTGGCGGCGGACCTGGCGGCGTTCGTCACCGCCCTGCGCGGGATCGAGGCGCAGGGCGGTCCGCCCAACGACCGGGGTGTGCCGCTGGCCGAGCGGGACGCCCCGACGCGCGACGCCCTCGCTCAACTGGACGGGCGGATCGACACCGCCGCGGTCACCGCCCTGTGGGAGGAGGCGCTGCGGGCGCCGGGGCGCACGGAACCGCCCGTGTGGACCCACGGGGATCTCTCGCCCGGGAACGTGCTGGTCGAGGGCGGACGGCTGTCGGCTGTGATCGACTTCGGCGGCGTCGGGGTGGGCGACCCGGCCGTCGACCTGATCGTCGCCTGGAACCTGCTGCCCGCGTCGGTGCGCGGCGTCTTCCGGGAGGCGGTGGGAGCGGACGACGCCGAGTGGGCGCGCGGGCGGGGCTGGGCGCTGTCGATCTCACTGATCCAACTGCCGTACTACTGGGAGACCAATCCGCCGCTGGCGGAGAACTCCCGGCATGTGATCAGGGAGATCCTGGCCGAGACCCGGCCCGCCGACGCCTCCGTGGCCGGCTCCTAGGCTCCGTCGTAGGCCTTCTTCAGGGCGGCGATGTCGAGCTTGCCCATGGCGTACATGGCCTTGGTGGTGCGGACGGCCTTCTCGGCGTCGGGGTCGCCGATCATCTCGATCAGCCCGTCCGGGATGACCTGCCAGGACAGGCCGTACTTGTCCTTGAGCCACCCGCACGGGCCGGGCTCGCCGCCGTTCTCGGTGAGTTTGTTCCAGTAGTAATCGACCTCCTCCTGGTCCGCGCAGAAGATCTGGAAGGAGATCGCCTCGCTGAAGGTGAACTCCGGGCCGCCGTTGATTCCGACGAACTTCTGCCCGTTGGCAGTGAACTCCACGGCCACCACGGAGCCGGCCGGACCGGGGCCGGCCTCGTTGTAGCGGCCGATCTTTCCGATGCTGGAGTTCTTGAAGATCGACACGTAGTAATGGGCGGCCTCCTCGGCCTGGCCGTCGAACCAGAGACACGTGGTGAATCCGTCGGTGGTCATGAGTACCTCCTGGGCGTGGAACGCGGTCATCAGTGTCGACCGCGGTCCGCGCCGGAACTCATCGCTCGGGCCGTGCGTTCATCCGGACGGCCGCGGCCGCTTCCCCCGTTGGCGTGCCGTGCTGCCGCCCGGATCGTGCTCTGCCCTGGGCGAATCTGCGGCGGGCAGAGAAACCGCGTGCGGGCGTCGCCCGAGGTCAACAGTGGAGTCGACGGCAGCCACGCCACGACGAGGAGAACCGATGACTCCACTCACCACGCTCGCTCCCCGTGCCCAGGAGGGCGACACGCCGCCCACCCGCTTCGACGACCACCTCGCCGCCCAACTGCTCGCCCAGCGCATCGTGTTCCTCGGCACCCAGGTCGACGAGGTGTCCGCGAACCGTGTCTGCGCGCAGTTGCTGATCCTGTCGGCGGAGGATCCGCGCACCGACATCGCGCTGTGCATCAACAGCCCGGGCGGGTCGGTGCACGCGGGGCTCGCCATCTACGACACGATGCGGCTGATCCCCAACGACGTCTCGACGCTCGCCATGGGCTTCGCGGCCAGCATGGGCCAGTTCCTGCTCAGCGTCGGCGCGGCCGGCAAGCGGTACGCGCTGCCGAACGCGCGCGTCATGATGCACCAGCCGTCGGCCGGGATCGGCGGCACCACGGCGGACGTCGAGATCCAGGCGGAGAACCTGGAGTTCACCAAGCGGACCATCGAGCGCATCACCGCCGAGCACACCGGCCAGACGCCGGAGACCATCTCCCGGGACGGCGACCGCGACCGCTGGTTCACGGCCGAGGAGGCCAGGGCGTACGGCATGGTGGACCGGGTCGTGGAGTCCCTCGCGGACGTCCGCCCGGCCGCCGCCAAGCGGCGGATGGGGCTGTGACATGGGCAGCTACACGATTCCGAACGTCGTCGAGCGCACCCCGCAGGGGGAGCGGTCCTACGACGTGTTCAGCCGGCTGCTGTCCGAGCGGATCATCTTCCTCGGCACCGAGATCGACGACGGGGTCGCGAACGTCGTCATCGCACAACTCCTCCACCTGGAGTCGGCGGCCCCGGAGACCGAGATCTCGATCTACCTCAACTCCCCCGGCGGATCGTTCACTTCACTGATGGCGATCTACGACTCGATGACGTACGTGCAGTCGCCGATCTCGACGTTCTGCGTCGGGCAGGCGGCGTCCACGGCGGCGGTGCTGCTGGCCGGCGGCGACCCGGGGCGGCGGTTCGTGCTGGAGCACGCGCGCGTGCTGCTCGGGCAGCCCGCCAGCGGCGGCCGGCAGGGCACGGTCTCCGACCTCACGCTGCAGGCCAAGGAGATGGTCCGCATCCGCGGCCAGGTCGAGGAGGTGCTGGCCCGCCACACCCGCCACGACCTCGCGACCCTGCGCGCGGACATGGACCGCGACAAGGTGTTCACCGCGCCGGAGGCGGTGGCGTACGGGCTGGCCGACGAGGTGGTGAGCCGGCGTCTCGTGACGTGGTGAGACGCCGGCCCGCGCGGCTCGTCAGGCGGCCAGGCAGAGCGCGTTGTACGACGAACTCGTCGTCGCGCGGTTCCTGTCGGAGTGCCGGCTGCTGAGCCGCACCAGCTCTCCCTGGGCCCGGGCCAGCAGGTCGCCCAGGCCCAGGCCGAGGGCGTGGGCGGCGGCCGCGAGGACCTCCGAGGAGGCCTCCTTGCGGCCGCGCTCCACCTCCGACAGGTACGGCATGGAGATCCGGGCCGAGTCGGCGACGTCCTTGAGCGTGCGCTCCTGGGCCTGGCGTTCGCGACGCAGGACGTCTCCGACGAGGTCGCGCCACAGAGGCTCGCGCGGCGCGGAGCTGGGTGTGGAGGCGGGGGCGGGGGCGGGGGCGGGGGCGACGGTCTCCGGGCGCACGGCGGGCGGGCGCAGCGGGATCACGCGGGCTTGGTTCGGCGCTTGGTTGCTCACCTCACCAGCCTAGAAGCCGCGGGCGTCCGCGGGGAGGAGTCCGGGGTTGCGCCCTCGGTGGAATCGGTGGGCGTGAGTGTGCCCGGATCCCGCACGCATGGGTCGTCACGGACCGGGTACCCGCCTCCTGAGCGGGTTTCGCATGTGCGGGTCCGCTCACGGACCGAGAACAGCAGACGCCGAACCGTGACGTTCGAGGGAGAGGCCATGCAGACCGCCGTGATCCGGTCGGAGGCCAAGGTCGTCGACGACACCGCCGGGACCAGCACGGACGGCGCACCGCTGCCGGGGATCGAGACGCCGCGCAGTGTGGCACCGCGCGACGCCCGCGAACTGTCCCGCCAGTTCTTCCGGCGGCTGACCGTGCTCGAAGAGGGCACGCACGACTACCAGTACGCCCGCAACACGCTCATCGAGATGAACATGTCCCTGGTGCGGTTCGCCGCCGGCCGGTTCCGTGGTCGCGGGGACGACATGGAGGATATCGTCCAGACCGGGATGATCGGCCTGATCAAGGCCATCGACCGGTTCGAGGTCTCGCGCGAGGTGGAGTTCACGTCGTTCGCGCTGCCGTACATCGTCGGTGAGATCAAGCGCTTCTTCCGGGACACGACCTGGGCGGTGCATGTGCCGCGGCGGTTGCAGGAGCTGCGCGTGGAGTTGGCCAAGGCCCGCGACGAGCTCGCCGGCCGACTGGACCGGGAGCCGACGGTGGCGGAGTTGGCCACGCTGATGAACCTCTCGGAGAGCCAGGTGGTCGAGGCGCAGATCGCCGCCAACGGCTACAACTCCTCCTCGCTGGACGCGGCGCTCACCGGTGACGGTCCGGAGCACGGGGAGGCGGTCCTCGCGGACTTCATCGGTGTGGAGGAGGAGGGGCTGCGGCTCGTCGAGGACTTCCACTCGCTCGCGCCGCTCATGGCCGAACTCAGCGAACGCGACCGGCAGATCATCCACCTGCGGTTCGTGGAGGAGGCCACCCAGGCGGAGATCGGCGAACGGCTCGGCTGCTCGCAGATGCACGTGTCCCGGCTGATCAAGCGGATCATCGTGCGGCTGCGCCGCGGGATGCTGGGCGAGCTGGGCTGCGCCTGAGGCCTTCCCCGATGGCGGTCCTGGGGCTCAGCCGCCCAACCGCAGCAGGGCACGGACCCGCTTGCCGACCGGCACCCGCTCCGCGGTGATCTCCGCCGCCAGCGCGTGCACGATCTCCAGACCGTGCCGGCCGATCCGTTCGGGGTCCTTGGGGAACCGCAGGGGAAGCGCGTCGCTGCTGTCGTACACGCACACCGCCACCGAGGCGTCCGTGCCTTCGAGTTCGAGGATGTAGGGCCCGTTGCTGTGCCGGTCGGCGTTGGTGACCAGCTCACTCACCACCAGCAGCACCTCGCCGCTCGCGCGGTCGCCGATCGTGGCACACCACTCCGTCCTGAGCTGGTCGACGAAATGGGCGGCGAAGGACCGGGCCTCGGCTATGCAGCCGGGTTCGCCGGTGTAGTGCGCCGCCCGCCGTAGCGGTTCCACGGGTACGTCGAAGCCAGTCGGTATCACTGCCCCGCCCAGGTGCTCGAACATGCGTTTCTCTCTCGGAAGCCGGACTGGCCGGACGCTGCTGTGCACCTGTGCTCGTACCCCGTGCCGCGCCGCACAGTCCCCGTCCGTCGTCACCCTGTGCGCGTGACGACCGTGGGGCGCCTCACACGGCGGGTGAGGACCCGGCCGAGAGAGGCGGCGACTGGCTGGTGACGGCCACCGACGGCGGGGACTGCGGGAGCGAGGAGAGGGAGCTCACCGGCTGGCCCGTGAGTTCGGAGAGCGTGCTCGGCGGCTCCAGGGACCCCGGTGCCGAGGACGGGGGCGCGAAGCCGGGGGGCTCGGACGAGGAGGAACCGGAACCCGGGGGCTCCGAAGAGGGGGGCTCGGAGCTCGGGGGCTCCGAAGAGGGGGGCTCGGAGCTCGGGGGCTTGGAGCTCGGGGGCTTGGAGGAGGGCTGGGAGCTCGAGGGCTCGGAGCCCTTCGACTTCGACGACGACGGCGAGGACGGGGGCTTCGAGGACGACCCGGACGGCGGCAGCACGCAGCCGGTCGCCGCACCGGTGGGCGGGGAGACGCACGACGGCGGCGTACGCGAGCCGGGGACCGTCGGGGTGCTGACGCCTATGACCGGCGTCGGCCTCACCGGCGGACGGGTGGGCCGGTCCTGGTGGACGCCGGCGCCCGGCTTGCGGGCGATCCAGTGGTGGGCGGAGTGGGGGTCGTAGAGGACGAAGACGTTGACCACCGTCACGGAGGGGTTGACCACGACCGTGGTCGAGGGGCTGTACGAGGGCCAGGTGGTGCCGGTCCGCTTGTACCCGGACTGCTGGGCGACGGGCGGGGTCAGCGGGTTGCCGCAGGCGCAGCGCACCCGGGGGACGCCGTACCTGTCGACCATGACCGCCGTGCCGGCCTGTAGGACGGCCTGGTAGCCGGTGGCTGATCCGTCACGGTATCCGTGGTTGGTGACGCGGGTGTCCAGGCGCAGTTGCACGGGGGTGAGGGAGCGCAGATAACCGGGGACCTGGGAGGGGTCGATGCCGAGGACGGAGGCGAACGCCCTGTTCTTGGCGGGGACCTCCTGGAGGTACTTGATCTGCAGCTCCACATCGCAGCTGGCGACCTTGAGGGTGCCGCCGTACAGCCCCTCCTGCCCGCCCCTGACACCGGGGACGGTGTTCTCCGGCGGGGAGGAGGCGGACGGGGCGACGGTCGCGGGCGGGACGGAGGCGGTACCCGGGTTGTTGGTCTTCGGCGTGAAGCTGTTCGGACCCTCTTCGGCGGCCGGCTGCATGAAGAGCTCGCCCGCCTGGTTCGAGCCGCCGCCGTTGGGCCGGGTGAGGACCAGGGCGAGGGCCGTCGCGGCCACGACTGCGGTGGTGATCAGTGCGACCCGGGGCGCGGACCTCCACCAGGGCCGGCGCGGTTCCCACCCGCCGCCCCCCGAGTCGCCTCCGGTCGGCTCGGAAGGCGGGGGCGGGCCCGAGGGCGGCCGGGGGGAGCCCGACAGTGGTCCGGAGGGCGGGCCGGTCGGTCGCCCGGTGGGCTGCCCCGTGGGTTCCGTGGGCGGTTCCGAGGGGCGGCCGGAAGACGGAGGTTCGACGCTCACGAGCACTCCCGACGTGGGTTTCCCGCGGCGCTTCGTCCGGTGCGTCCGGTGCGATCCCTGCGATCCATTCGATATGCGCCGTTTTCTTCCACAACGGACCTATTGTGTGCCCCGATCGGGCGCGGCTCGCAAGCCGGACGCGGACGGCCCTCTCGACAGGCGCGCTCTCCCGGTGCTGCTTAGCGTGGGCAGGGTGAGCTCGTACACCCCGTATGACCAGGCAGTCTCCCGCCACGGATGGGTGCAGGCGGTCGCCGCGGCGCTGGCCGGGCTGCTCGCCATGGGGGTGGTGGCCGGGCTGGGACTGTGGGCGGCCGGGGCCTCGGACCTGCCTCAGGGCGCCTTCCCCCGGGTCGTCGCGGCGACCGTCGTCACGGCGGTCGGCGGCACGGTCGAGCTCTCGGGGAACGCCGGTGGACTCGCCGGCACCGAGGCCGGTCTGACGGTGACTCCGCTGTCGGTGACGCTCGTGGGGGCGCTCGTCGTCGGCGCCGGATTCCTGCGGCCGCTGCGGCACCGGGCGGTGGCCGGCGCCGCCGAGCTGGCCGGGTGGGCGGCCCGGATCGCCGTGGTCTGGCTGCTCGGTCTGCTCGGGCTGGCCCTCGGCGCACGCCAGACCTTCAAGCTCTCCCTCGGTGACGAGACGCTGAGCGACCTGGGTGAACTGTTCGGCGTCAGCCCCGAGGTCGGCTTCACCACCAACGTGCCGCCGACGCTCGCGATCGGGCTGCTGTGGCTGGCCGGTGTGCTGGTGCTGGCGCTGCTGGTCGCGCGTGGGGCTCCGCTGCCGGGCCGGCTGCTGCGCTTTCAGGAGTCGGTGCGGCCTGCCGCGCACGCGATGGTCGTGCTGCTGCTCGCCTGCGTGGCCCTGGGCGTCGTCATCGCGCTGGTCGTCGCGGCAACCCGGGGGCACGCGGCCGAGACCCTCGCGGTGGTGTTGCTCGGCATGCCGAATCTGATGTGGCTGACGTTCACGATCGGGCTGGGTGCCACCTGGAGCGGCCGCGTGGAGGGCCCGTTCGGGCTGCCGATGCCCCATGTGCTGGACGAGGTGCTGCGCGGCCGGGACACCGCCGCGCTGAACCTGAGCACGCTCGCCGAGTACGACGGCCGCGTGTGGTGGCTGGTCGTCGTCGACGGGCTTCTGCTGCTGGCGGCGGCGTTCGGGCTGGCCGCCCACTCACCGGCCCGGATGCGTGCCTGGCGGCACGCCGTGCACATGGCGGTCGCGCTGGTGCTCACCGTGCTGATGGTCTGTCTGGTCGGCCGGATCTCCGCGCACTACGGCCTCTCCGTGCTCGGCATCGGCGATCTCGGCGGAAATCTGGCCGGAAAGCTGTTCCTGCACGCCGAGGTGTGGTCCGCTCTCGGTCTCGCCGCGCTGTGGGGGCTGGTCACCGGGTTTCTGGGCGGGCTGCTGGCGGGGCTGGTCCGCCACCGGGGCGTGCTGACACTCCGCTGACCCGGTGGTTCAGAACTGACGACGGTCGTTCAGGACTGACGGCGGTGGTTCAGGACTGGCGGTCGGGCAGGACCGGCCGTGCCCAGCGAGGGGGTCGCCGCGTCGGCTCCGGCGTGTCGACCAACTCCGTCGGTGAGTGGACCGGCCGGCGCGCGCCGCCGCCTCGCTCCCTCAGCTCGGCGACGAAGGCGCCGCAGGTGGGGTGGCGGGCCTCGGGATTCTTGGCGAGGGCCCGGGCGAACACCGTGTCGAGGTACGACGGGAGCTGGGGCCGGACCTCCGTCAGCGGGGTCGGGTCGGCGTTCTGGTGGGCCCAGAGCAGGGCCATGTCGTCGTCACGGAGGAACGGCGGTCGGGCCGCGAGGCATTCGTAGACCACGCAGGCCAGGCCGTAGACGTCGCAGCGGCCGTCGACGGGGCGGCCGGAGATCTGCTCGGGGGCGACGTAGTCCAGGGTGCCGACGAACTGTCCGACCGTCGTGAACCCGGTCAGGGACAGCGACTTCTTCGTCAGGCCGAAGTCGGTGAGGTAGACGTGCTCGGGATGGTCGCTGTCGGTGCCCCGGGAGACCAGGATGTTGCCGGGCTTGACGTCCCGGTGGACCAGTCCGTGGTCATGGGCTGCGTCGAGCGCGGAGGCGACCTGCGCGGCGATGCGGACCACCGTCGGCAGGGGCAGCGGGCCCTCGCGGTCCAGGAGATGGCGCAGGTCGCTCCCGTCGACGTACCGCATGGCGATGTAGAGCACCCCTTCGGTCTCGTCCGCCTCGAAGACGGGCACGATGTGCGGGTGGTCGATCGCCGCCGCGACCCGCGATTCGTGGGTGAAGCGCTTGCGGAAGGTGTCGTTGCGGGCCAGCTCGGGGGCGAGCAGTTTGAGCGCGACGGTCCGGTCCAGACGCAGGTCATGGGCCCGGTAGACGACGGCCATGCCGCCGCGTCCGATCTCGCACTCGATGCGGTAGCCGGCGAGCTGGCGGCCGATCAGTTCGGAGGGGCGGCCGGAGAAGGGACTCGTGCCGGGCGCCATCAGGAGCCCCCGTCGAGGTCCACGATCCGGGTGGCGGTGTAGTCCCGGTCCTCGGCCGGCTCGGGCAGTTCGGGCACCTCGTCCGTCGCGTAGGTGCTCAGGCGGGTGCCGTCGCCGTACACCCAGCGGCTGTGCGCGCTGTCGTACAGCCACATGTTCTCGCCGTCGACGACCACGCCGATCCGCAGCCCGCGGGTACGGCGGCGGAAGGACTCGCCGTCGAGGCCGCCGTCGGCCAGTTCCTCCACCGCCGCCCGGTAGCGGGCGAGGGCCTGTTCGGTGCGGCCGAGCAGGGGGCGCGGGTCGGCGGCGCTCGCGAGGGGGCCGTCGGAGCGGGGCGGGTCCTGGGGGACGGCGACCAGGTGGCGGCCGTCCACCCAGGCCGACCAGCCGTTGGAGCACACCACACGCCCCCAGTCGCCGCGCCGCTCCGTGAGCCGGACGGGCAGCAGCGGGTCGAGGGACACGGTGGGGCGGTCCGGGTCGGGGGCCTCCCAGGCGGGCATGCCGTGCTGCGGGACGACATGTGTGGGCCGGAATCCGGAAGTCGTCATCGGCCTCCCCTACTTCCGCATCACGGCGGGCTCGTGCCGGCGCAGCAGCCGGGAGACGGCGAACCCGCAGACCAGCGAGAGCACGACGAGCATCCCGATGTTCAGCAGCCACACCCCCGCCGAGTGCTCGAACAGCGGATCGCTCGTCTTGTCCCCGGGCACGATCCGGGACAGCCCGAGGGTGGCGGCCATCGCGCCGAACGCCCATCGCGACGGCACGAGCCAGGACAGCTGGTCCAGAACGGCCACGTCGTGCAGTTTCAGCAGCGCGCCGCAGAACACCACTTGGACGATGGCGAGCAGCACGAGCAGCGGCATCGTCACCTCCTCCTTGCTCACCAGCGCGGAGACCAGCAGCCCGAGCATCATCGCCGTGAAGGCCAACAGGGCGACGGCTACGGTGATCTCGATCAGCGGTGGCATCAATACCCCTTTGCCGTCCGGCGCGTTGAGGTCGACGCCGAGCAGGGCGACGAGGGTCAGCACCACCGCC
Organism: Streptomyces sp. NPDC050121; assembly: GCF_044460385.1. NCBI lineage: Bacteria > Bacillati > Actinomycetota > Actinomycetes > Kitasatosporales > Streptomycetaceae > Streptomyces > Streptomyces sp. NPDC050121. The sequence continues at coordinate 65,154 of NZ_JBITJV010000026.1, forward strand.
TGTACGACGGTGATCGCGCCGAGGACGACGACTTTGGACAGCAGGTACGCCGATCTGGAGAGGCCGACGGCCCGCTCCCGCTGGTAGATCACGCGCTCCTTGACGAGTTCGCGCACGGCGTTGGCCGCCCCGGTCAGGACGCCGCCCACGCACAGGATCAGCAGCGCGTCCATCACATGCTCCTGGTCGAGCCTGCCGCCGGCCAGGGCGCGGGCCATCGCTCCCATCACGAACGGCAGGGCGATCATGATCGCGAGGAAGGTGCGGTCGGCGGCGAGCGCGGCCGTGTAGCGGCGGACCAGGGTGCCGAGCTGGGCGCCCCTGCTGCGGGGCCGGGGCGGCGGCAGCATGATCACCGGGCCGGAGCGGGGCAGTCGGGGCTGCTCGCTGGATTTGACGACGTACTGCCGGCGGAACGGCGAGTCGTCGTACTCCCCCGCCCAGTCCCGGTCCTGATCGCGTTCGAAGGCCTCGAAGGCCTCGGGCCACTGTTCGAAGCCGAAGAAGGCGAGGGCGTCCTCGGGCGGCCCGTAGTAGGCGACCTTGCCGCCCGGCGCGAGCACCAGGAGCCGGTCGCAGACGTCGAGGCTGAGGACGCTGTGGGTGACGACGATGACGGTGCGGCCGTCGTCGGCGAGTCCGCGCAGCATGTGCATCACCGAGCGGTCCATGCCGGGGTCGAGGCCGGAGGTCGGCTCGTCCAGGAAGAGCAGCGACGGCTTGGTCAGCAGCTCCAGGGCCACGCTGACCCGTTTGCGCTGGCCGCCGGAGAGGCTGTGCACGGGCTGGCCGGCGCGCTGTTCGAGGCCCAGTTCGCGGATGACCTCCTCGACCCGTTCGCGGCGCTCGGCCCTGGCGGTGTCCTGCGGGAAGCGCAGTTCGGCTGCGTAGAGGAGGGCGCTGCGCACGGTCAGCTGCGCGTGCAGGATGTCGTCCTGCGGGACCAGTCCGATGCGTTGGCGCAGCTCGGCGTAGTCGCGGTAGAGGTCGCGGCCGTCGTAGACGACCGTGCCGTGGCCGGCGGGACGCTGGCCGGTGAGGGCGCCGAGGAGGGTGGACTTGCCTGCGCCGCTGGGTCCGACGACCGCGAGCAGGCACTTCTCCCCCACCGGGAACGAGACATGGTCGAGGAGGACCTTGCGGCCGCGGTCGACGGCGACCGTCAGGTCCTGTACGTCGAGGGAGATCTCGCCGATGTCGACGTACTCCTGGAGCTCGTCGCCGACCAGGCAGAACGCCGAGTGGCCGATGCCGACGATGTCGCCGGGGCCGATCGGGGCGCTGCTGACGGGCAGCCCGTTGAGGTAGGTCCCGTTGTGGCTGCCGAGGTCGACGATCTCGTGGCCGCCGTCGGGCAGCCCCCGTAGCTCGGCGTGCCGGCGCGAGACGACCAGGTCGTCGACGATCAGGTCGTTGTCGGTGGCGCGGCCGATGCGGACGGTACGCGAGGACAGCGGCCGTACGGAGGTCGGCCGGCGGAAGGTGCCGGTCAGGGCGGGCATGGAGACGGACGAGGGGCGCTCGGCCGGGGGCGTGGGCCGGCCGGACAGGACGACGCACGGCCCGTCGGCGGGGCTGCCGAAGCGGATCACGGTGCCGGGACCGACGCCCCACTCGTGGACGCGGCGGCCGTCGGCATAGGTGCCGTTGGTGCTGTGCTCGTCCTCGATGGTCCAGTGGCCGCCGTCGGGCCGCAGGACCGCGTGGTGCCAGGAGACGCGGATGTCGTCGATGACGATGTCGCTGCGCGGGTCCCGGCCGACGTGATAGTCGTGGCCCGGGATCAGCACGGTGGTGCCCGTCTCGGTCTCCAGCACGAGTTCGGGCGCAGTCGAGGAGACCGGCCGCTCAACCATGACCGAATTCTATCGATTCGCACCCCTGTGCGCCCGACGGGCGGGCGCGAGGGTGACGTGAGCGTGACGGTGCCGTGCTGGGCTGCGCGCGCCGGCCGTGTCCCGGTGGCGTTGTCCGGTGGGCGTCAGCCGACGGGGACGAAGAGGGCCGGGAGGGTCCGCTGCATGCGCAGCGCGTCGACGGACTCGGCGAGCAGCTCGTACTCGGTGGTCTCGTCGCTCACCGCGATCCGCACCAGCCGGCCGCCCGCCAACTCGTCGGCGACCAGCTCCTGCCGGTCGATGTCGGCGCACCAGGCCCGCAGCAGTGCAGGCACGTCCGGCACGTTGTCGGCGACCGGGACCAGGGCGCCCGGCGGGATGTGCTCGTCCTCGGGCCGGGGATCCAGCCGTTCGGCCATCCAGGAGGCCCGGTCCCGCAGCCACCACAGGGCCAGCGCCAGCGTCGGCGCACGGTAGGTGCCGAGCGGTACGCCGATGCGCCGGCCGGCGCAGACGCCGTACGCGGTGACATGGCACAGGAATTCGTCGTGCACGTCCCTCTCCCCCGGTGCTCGCCTGCTGGTAGTGCCTCGCTTTCCGTGCGGCTCCTGTGAGTGAACTGCCCCTGACGTTCGAGTATGTTCACTGTTGAAACACTGTCACCATGACTTTTTGGCCAGTCTCTTGGCATATTCAAGGCCGTTCATGGCCGAAATGCGGCAGGCCTCGGGCCATGCCGTCATTACCCGGCGGGTAATCGACCCGGGCGACGGGGACGGGCAAGGTGGTCACACCGGATCGGCGAAGACCTGGATCCGGGTTCTGACCAGTATCGATGACCTCATTGGGGGCTGATTTCCCATGTCCGCGAACACCGACCGTTACGAGAACGCCGTCGCCCGCTACTTCGAGGCTTGGAACGCACGGGAGCCCAAGGCCTTGGCCAAGGCTGTTGACGCAGCGTGGGCGGTGAACGGCGGGTACACCGACCCCCTCGCCGACGTCAGCGGCCACGAGCAGATCGCGGCCGTGGTCACGGCGGCACACGCGCAGTTCCCGGGCTTCTTCTTCCGGCTCACCGGCACAGTCGACGGGCACCACGACACGGCTCGCTTCTCCTGGGAGCTGGTGAGCGAGGCCGACGGCTCGGCGCCGGTGGCCGGATCCGACGTCATCACCCTGGATGCGCAGGACCGGATCACCTCCGTCCTCGGATTCCTCGACCGGGTGCCCGCGGAAGCCTGAGGACCGGGCCAGGATGAATTCCTCCGCTCGCGGCGGTCCACCCGTAAAGGGATCACCGCGAGCGGAGGAACATCACGAACGGGACCGGAAACGGAATACGCAATGCCGAATTCACGGCCGTCCCGCGCAGGGGTCCGGCATTCGGCGGTTGGACCTATGTCGTCCGGCCGGAGTCCGTCGCCATTCTTCGGCACCCGCGAACCGGCATCGGAAAGCAGGAGGGCGACTGCGTGACCGTCCGCATGACGGAGCGGCTCAGCCGTTGATCACCGCGTCGATCCGGGCCAGCTCCTCGGCGTCGAAGTCCAGGTTGGCCAGGGCGCCGACGCTGTCCTCGATCTGCCGGGCGCTGCTCGCGCCGACCAGCGCGGAGGTCACCCGGCCGCCGCGCAGCACCCAGGCCAGGGCGAGCTGGGCCAGGGACTGGCCGCGGGACTTGGCGAGGTCGTCGAGGGCGCGCAGCTTGCCGACGAGCTCCTCGGTCAGCGCGTCGGAGTTCAAAAACGGGCTGTCGCTCGCCGCGCGCGAGTCCTCCGGGATGCCGTCCAGGTAGCGGCCGGTCAGCAGGCCCTGCTCCAGCGGCGAGAAGACGATGGACCCGACCTGGAGCTCGTCCAGGGCGTCGAGCAGGCCCTCGCTCTCGGGGCGCCGGTCGAGCATCGAGTAGCGCGGCTGGTGGATGAGCAGCGGGGTGCCCAGCTCCCCGAGGATGCGGGCGGCCTCACGGGTCTGCTCGGCGGAGTAGTTGGAGACGCCGGCGTAGAGCGCCTTGCCCTGCTGGACCGCGGTGTGCAGGGCGCCCATCGTCTCCTCCAGGGGAGTCTCCGGGTCGGGGCGGTGCGAGTAGAAGACGTCGACGTAGTCCAGGCCCATCCGGGTCAGGCTCTGGTCGAGCGAGGACAGCAGGTACTTGCGCGAGCCCCACTCGCCGTAGGGGCCGGGCCACATCAGGTAGCCGGCCTTGGTGGAGATGACCAGCTCGTCGCGGTAGGGCGCGAAGTCGGCCTTGAGGAACTGCCCCAGCGCGGACTCGGCGGCGCCGGGCGGCGGGCCGTAGTTGTTGGCCAGGTCGAAGTGGGTGATGCCGAGGTCGAAGGCGCGGCGCAGGATGGCCCGCTGGGTCTCCACCGGGCGGTCGGGGCCGAAGTTGTGCCACAGTCCGAGCGACAGCGCGGGGAGCTTCAGGCCGCTGCGTCCGGTGCGCCGGTAGGGCATGTCCGCGTAACGGTCGGGGTGTGCGGTGTACAACGCGACTCCAAGAAGATCGGTTTCGGGAACCGCTACCCACTCTGGCCCGACCTGCGGGTAGTGGTCCAACAGAAGAATCCGATGGAATTGTGCGGCTAGGCTTCTCAATCATGGAACTGCGTCACCTCCAGCACTTCGTCGCCGTCGCCGAGGACCAGCACTTCACCCGGGCCGCCGAACGCCTGATGGTCTCCCAGTCGGGTCTGTCGGCGTCGATCCGCGCCCTGGAGCGGGAGCTGCGCGCCCCGCTGTTCGTACGGACCACGCGGCGGGTGACGCTGACGGAGGCGGGCCGGGCGCTGCTGGCCGAGGCGGAGCGGATCCTGGCGCAGGTGCGGGCGGCCCACGAGGCCGTGGCCGCCGTGCAGGGCGTGGTCCGCGGCCCCCTCTCCGTGGGCACCGAGCAGTGCATCGCCGGGGTGCATGTGGCGGGGCTGCTGGCGGCGTTCCGGCGGCAGCACCCGGACGTGGAGATCCGGCTGCGGCAGAGCGGCTCGGGCGCGCTGGGCGAGGAGGTGGCGGCCGGCCGGCTCGACCTGGCCTTCGCCTACCGCACCCAGACGGACACCGACCAGCTGCGCTGCGTGCCGCTGGCGACCGAGCCGATGTATGTGCTGTGCCATCCCGACCACCGGTTCGCCGCGGCGTCGGCGGCGCTGCTGCCGCAGGACGTCGCCGGCGAGGTGTTCGTCGACTTCCACCCGGACTGGGGCCCGCGGCGCGCCACCGACGCCGCGTTCACCAAGGCGGGAGTGCGGCGCACGGTCGCCCTGGAGGTCAACGACGTGCACAGTCTGCTGGACCTGGTGGACGAGAACCTCGGCGTCGCCGTCGTACCGCGCCACTTCCGGCACAAGCGCGAGGCGCTCACCGCACTGCCCCTCAAGGGCACGGGCGAGGCGGTGTACGAGACGGTCGCGCTGTTGCCGCCCCGGCAGGCGACCAGTCCGGCGGCCCGGGCGCTCATGGCACTGCTGGAAACGGGCGGCGGGTGAGCGCGGGCTGCGAGATGGTGGATGCATGCATGCCAAGGACATCCTCATCGACGGGTACAACCGCGTCCAGGAAGAAGTCCATGCCGCTGTGGACGGCCTGGACCCCGGCGTCCTCAACACCCGGCCCTCCCCCGACGCCAACTCGATCGCCTGGCTTATCTGGCACCTCACACGGGTCCAGGACGACCATCTCGCCGACGCCTTCGAGCTCGACCAGGTGTGGCTGACCCAGGACTGGGAGAAACGGTTCGGCCTCGACCTGCCGCGCCAGGACATCGGGTACGGGCACAGCGCCGCGAAGGTCGCGAAGGTACGGGTTCCCGACGGTGACCTGCTGACGGGGTACTACGACGCCGTGCACGAGCAGAGCCTGACGGCGCTGCGCGCGCTGACGGCGGCGGACCTGGAGCGCATCGTGGACGAGCGCTGGGATCCGCCGGTCACGCTGGGCGTCCGGCTGGTCAGCGTCCTGGCCGACGATCTGGAGCACGTCGGCCAGGCCGCCTATCTGCGCGGGCTGCTTCAGAGCGCGGACGCGTAACCCGGAAGGACGACGTCCTCGATGAGGGCCTTGCGCTCGTCGAACGGGATGAACGCGCTCTTGAGGGCGTTCACCGTCACCGTGCGCAGGTCCTCGACGCCCCAGCCCGCCTCCTCGACGAGCAGCGCCATCTCACGGGTCATCGTCGTGCCCGAGACCAGACGGTTGTCGGTGTTGAGGGTGACGCGGAAGCCGAGGTCCTTCAGCGCGGTGATCGGGTGCTCGGCGATGGAGGTCGCCGCCCCGGTCTGCAGGTTGGACGTCGGGCACATCTCCAGGGCGACCCGGCGGTCGCGCACCCATCCGGCGAGGCGGCCGAGCTTGCCGTCGACGATGTCGTCGGTGATGCGCACCCCGTGCCCGATGCGCTGGGCGCCGCACACCTGGAGGGCCTGGTGGATGCTGGGCAGGCCGTGGGCCTCGCCGGCGTGGATGGTGAAGGGGACGCATCTGCGGCGCAGGTGCTCGAAGGCCTCGAGGTGGTCGGCGGGCGGGAAGCCGTCCTCGGCGCCGGCGATGTCGAAGCCGACGACGCCCGCGTCCCTGAAGGCGACGGCCAGGTCGGCGGCCTCGCGCACGCGGTCGAACATCCGCATGCCGCACAGCAGCGTGCCGACCCGGACCGGCGTGCCCGCGGCGGCAGCCTTCGCCATACCGGCGGCGAGGCCCTCCTGGACGGTCTGCACGACCTCGGCGAGGCTCAGCCCGCCGTTGACGTTCAGCTCGGGCGCGTACCGCACCTCGCCGTAGACGACACCGTCGGCGGCCAGGTCGAGGACGTACTCCTCGGCGGTGCGCAGCAGGCCCTCGCGGGTCTGCATGACGGCGAGGGTGTGCTCGAAAGTGGCTATGTAGCGCACCAGGTCACCCGAGTTGGCGGCCTCGAAGTACCAGGCGGCGAGCTCGTCGGGGTCGGTGGTGGGCAGCGTGTGGCCGACCTCCTGCGCGAGTTCGACGACGGTGGCGGGGCGCAGGCCGCCGTCGAGGTGGTCGTGCAGTACGGCCTTGGGGAGCCGGCGCAGGGTGTCGGTGTCGATGTGGGGCGCGGTCATGAGCGTGTTCCTCGGCAGGTGGTTCTCAGGCGGTGGTGGCGGGCTGGAGCAGGTCCCAGCGGTTTCCGTACAGGTCCTCGAAGACGGCGACGGAGCCGTACGGCTCGTGGCGTGGTTCCTCCAGGAAGGTCACGCCGGCGGCGAGCATCCGGGCGTGGTCGTCGGCGAAGTCGTCGGTGTGCAGGAAGAACCCGACGCGGCCGCCGCTCTGGTCGCCGATCCGGGCGCGCTGGGCGTCGCCCTTGGCCCGGGCGAGCAGCAGCCCGGTGCCGTCCTGGCCGGCACCCGGCCGTACGACGACCCAGCGCGAGCCGTCGGGGCGCGGCTCGTCCTCGACGAGCCGGAAGCCGAGCGCCTCGCTGTAGAAGCGGATCGCCTCGTCGTAGTCGTCGACGACGAGGGTGACCAGGGCGATACGACTCATCGGGGCCTTTCGGGGAGGTACGGGAGGCTTGTGGGAGGGGCGATTGACGGGAGAGGTTATACGTAAAACTTACTTCGCGCCAGTCGCCTCCGGTGCTGGTGGCGGTGCAGGCCCGCCGCGAGGAGCCGGCGCCGCCCCGGCCGCATCCGGTACGGGTCGGATGCGGGTCGCGCGGCCCGCGCAGGACGGAGAAGCAGCAGGCGGCGGTGTCGGTGCAATGAACGCCGAGCTCGATCGCCGGGCGTACCGGGGCAGCAGGCGGCGCTGCCCGTCAGCCGCGTCGCTCCGAAGCCGGCGCGGTTGACGGGCAGGTGGCCGGGGTGCCGGACGCCGGCAGCCTGCGCGGGGACCGTTGCGGTGGTCGGTCGGGGAGCCCCGCACGCACCACGGACACGCCCCGGTGCCTGCAGCGGCCCCTCAACAGGCCACGGTCTCCTCTCAACAGGCCACGGTCTCCTCGCACCGGCGCAGCGCCTCCTGGACGTCACGGCTCCAACGCCGGGACGTGCGGGGGGTGGCCGAGGACACGGTGTGCACGGCGGGCCCCCGGCGTTCGGGCAGTGCGCCCGACCTGGCGCGCCGGCGCTCCTTGGCGGGCGGCGTGCCATGAGCGACGGCCTCCTCCACGATCTCGGCCAGATCGCCGTCGGGGAGGGGGAGTTCGAGGTCGTCGTCGACGAAGCCGACCACGGCCGGCACGTACTCGACCAGGGCGCGCAGGGCCCTGGGCAGTCCGCGACGGCCGCGCCGCAGTCCGCTGAGCACATGCAGCGCCGTGGCGATCTCCCGTTCGGTGGCCTCCCTGCTCAGCGTGGCGGGGGTGATCTCGGTGTGCCGCAGCCACCAGTCGGCTTCCTCGTCCTCCCCCATCGACCGGTGGTGGAGGTAGAGGCAGTACGAGGAGACGGTGTCGGAGGCGCCGGCGCCGTACTGCCACCAGAAGCGGGCGCTGTCCTCGCAGCCGGCCAGGTACAGGAGGCTGCCGAGGATGCGCGCCCCGGAGGGCTCGGGGAGGGCGCTGCCGAGGAAGTTGCCGAGGCCCTGCAGGGCGCCGGGGCGGGTCAGCAGCGCCTCGCACAGCGCTTTGAGGTCCCGGGCCGCGGGGTGGGCCCGCGGGGGACGGCGGCCCGCCACGGCGCGCTGTGGGCAGTCCCCCGCCACAGGTCCGTCGGCGCCGCCGGCCGCGACCCGGGCGGCTATGCGGGCCTCGGCGGCCTCGATGTCCGCGCGGCTGTAGGGCGCCGTGGGCACGAGGCGCGCTCTGGACAGCAGGGTGTCGATGTCGCTCGCGGTGTCGAAGGTCATGACCGCTCCGCCTCCTCCTCGGCGCACGATGTGTAGATCTCCCGGAGCCGGCGTTTGGCATACCGTTCGCTGGAGCGCACCCCGGCCTCGGTGATGCCCAGGTGGAAGGCGACGTCGGCGGTGCTGTAGCCCTCGCAGTAGCGCAGCCGGATGACGTCCCGCTGGCGCTCGGGGAGGGTGGAGATCGCGTGGAACATCCGCAGGTTCTGCTCGATCACCTCGAAGGCGTCCTCGGCGCCCTGCAGGGTGACCGTCTCGAAGACGGCGGTGTCCATGAGCGTGGCGCGCCTGCCACGGGCCCGTGCGTGGTCGATGATGCGGTTCTTCATCACCCGCCAGGCGTAGGCGGCGGGGTTCTCGGCGCGCAGTATCTGCGGCCACTCCCGGGCGAGTTGGACGAATGCCTCGTCCACGGCCTCCTCGGCGTCGGCGCGGCAGCGCAGCGAGCGCTCGGCCTCGCGGACGTAGAGGGGGCGGTGCATCTGGTGGAAGGCGGTGAAGTCCAACGGCAGCTTCTCCGGCGCCCGTGGGTTTCCCGCGGGGCGCAGCTCCTCCTGGGTCACCGATCTCCCCCCGGGAGCCGGTGGTCCATCTCACGGACGCCGACCCGCACGAGAGCGGCGACGAACCGGCGCGCGAGGGTGACGACGCCGGGTCCGAAGACCCGGAGGGCGAGCAGGGACATCGCCACGTCGCGGGCGAACTGTTCGAACTGGTCGTTCACGGACCCTTCGGTCCTTCCGCTGGCTGTACGGGACTCAGGAGCCCCGGAAGGCGACGGTTACACCTTCTGCCTCCACGGCGTCCGGCGGAGGCGTTTCGTGCATGCCTGCTTCGAAAGTCCGCTGGAATTGGCCGTTTCGAACTACGGACCGTGCCGTTCCGGGCTAATTCCCGTTCCCCCGTTGCCACTTGGCGGGCTACTTCCGCCCGCTCGCGTCCGCTCCTGTCCGCTGCGGGCTGCCGCCCGTCGTCGCCGCCCGCCACCGCTGTGAGCCCGCTCAGCCCAGCGGCTTGTCCAGCACCGCCTTGCGGTGGCTGAACGTCTCGATGGAGTAGCGCCCGTGGTAGTTGCCCATACCGCTCTCGCCGACGCCGCCGAACGGCAGGTCGGAGACGGTGAGATGAGCGAGGGGCAGCCCGTAGCCGAGGCCGCCGGAGGAGGTTTCGGCGGCGATGCGGCCGCGGGTGTCGTCGGAGCCGGTGAAGACGTACAGGGCGAGGGGCTTGTCGCGGTCGTTGATGAAGGCGATCGCCTCGTCCAGACCGTCGACGGTCACGATCGGCAGGATCGGGCCGAAGATCTCCTCGCGCATGACCGGCGACTTGGGGTCGACGTCGGCGAGCACGGTCGGCGCGATGTACTTGTCCGTACGGTCGTTGCCGCCGCCGACGACGACGCGGCCGGAGCCGAGCAGGCCGGCGAGCCGGTCGAAGTGGCGTTCGTTGATGATGCGGCCGTACTCGGCGGAGGTCTGCGGGTCGGTCCCGTAGGCCGCCTCGACCGCGCGCGTCAGCAGGGGTTCGAGGGCGGCCGCCGTCTCCGGGTCGGTGAGGACGTAGTCGGGGGCGACGCAGGTCTGCCCCGCATTGAGGAACTTCCCGCGGGCCAACCGGTCGGCGACGACGGGGAGATCGGCGTCCCGGTCGACGAACGCCGGGGACTTGCCGCCGAGTTCGAGGGTGACCGGGGTGAGGTGCTCGGCGGCGGCGCGCAGGACGATACGGCCCACGGCGCCGTTGCCGGTGTAGAAGATGTGGTCGAAGCGCTCGGCCAGCAGGGCGGTGGTCTCCGGGACGCCGCCCTCGACGACGGCGACGGCGTCGGTGTCGAGGTGGGCCGGCAGCAGTCGGGCCAGGGCGGCGGAGGTGGCGGGCGCCAGCTCGCTGGGCTTGACGACCACCGCGTTGCCGGCGGCGAGGGCGCCGACCAGCGGCGCGAGCAGCAGCTGGGCGGGGTAGTTCCAGGGCGCGATGACGAGGACGACGCCGAGCGGGTCGTACTGGGTCCAGGCGGTGGCGTCGGCTCCGAGGTGGGCCGGGACGGGGGCGGACTCGGGGCGCAGCCACTCCTGGAGGTGATCGAGGGTGTGGTCGATCTCCCGGACCGTGAAGTCGATCTCGGTGCGGTAGGCCTCGGTGGAGCTCTTGCCCAGGTCGGCGTGGAGGGCGGCGGCCAGGTCGGCGCCCTGCTCCGTGAGCAGCGCGCGCAGCCGGCGCAGCTGGTCGGTGCGCCAGGCGAGGGGCTTGGTGCGGCCGGTGCGGAACGTGCGGCGCAGTCGGGCGACGACGTCGGCGGGCTGTTCGGGGGTGGCGGCGGTGGTCACGGTGCCTCGCTGGGGTGCGCGGGCCTTGCGGCCCTGGGTTCTCGGGGCGAGCGGTCAGCTCGGTGTATATGCCAACCATTCATGTACCAAAATACATTCCCGAGGCGGCGACCACTCTCACTCGGCCCGTCCACCGGCCCCGAGTTCGTGTCCGCGCCGGTCGAGGAAGGCGCGTTCCGCCGGGCTCTCGCTCAGCGCGAGGGCCGCCTCGTAGGCCTGGGCGGCCTCGGTGCGGCGGCCGAGGCGGCGTAGCAGGTCGGCGCGGACGGCGTGCCAGACGTGGTAGCCGTCGAGGTCCAGCGCGTCGACGAGCTCGAGGGCCCGGCGCGGTCCCTCCGTCTCGGCCACGGCGACCGCCCGGTTCAGGGCCACGACCGGGCTCGGGGCGAGTTGCATGAGCTGGTCGTACAGGTGCAGGATCTGCCGCCAGTCGGTGGCGTCGGCGGTCGGCGCGTCGCTGTGGACGGCCTGGACGGCGGCCTGGATCTGATACGGCCCGGGACGGTTGCGGCGCAGGCATCGGCGGACGAGCGACTGCCCCTCGGCGATCAGCTCCCGGTCCCACCGCCCGCGGTCCTGCTCGGGCAGCGGTACGAGCGTGCCGTCGGCGTCCTCGCGTGCCGTCCGGCGGGACTCGACGAGCAGCATCAGCGCCAGCAGGCCGACGGCCTCGGGCTCGTCCGGCATCAACGCGACGAGGAGCCGCCCAAGCCGTACGGCTTCCGCACACAGGCCGTCGTCACCCTCGTACCCCTGGTTGAAGATCAGGTAGACGACGGCGAGCACCCCCTGGAGACGGTCGGGCAGATCGGCGTCGCGCGGCACGCGGTACGGGATCCGCGCGTCCCGGATCTTCGCCTTGGCGCGAACCAGGCGCTGGGCCATGGTCGGCTCGGGGACGAGGAAGGCGCGGGCGATCTGCGCGGTGTCGAGTCCGCCGAGGAGGCGCAGGGTGAGGGCGACCTGCGCCTGCGCGGCGAGCGCGGGGTGGCAGCAGGTGAAGATCAGGCGGAGCCGGTCGTCGCGCACGGGGCCCTCCTCCACGGGCGGATCGGCGGCGTACAGCAGGGCGGCCTCGGTGTGTCGGGCGTCCCGGGTGGACTCACGGCGCAGCCGGTCGACGGCCCGGTTGCGGGCGGTGGTGATGATCCAGCCGGCCGGGCTCGGCGGCACACCGGTCTGCGGCCAGCGCACCACGGCCGTGGTGAAGGCGTCCTGGACCGCTTCCTCGGCGAGGTCGATGTCGCCGAGGAAACGGACGAGGACGGCGACGGCGCGACCGTACTCCGCGCGGAATACGGCCTCGACGTCGACGGGATCGCTCATCACGGCGGGTCCGGCTTCAGTGCGTGTCCACGAACGGGCGGACCTCGACGGGGAGGGTGATGGCCAGGGCGGCCTTCCGGCCCCATTCCAGGGCCTCGTCCAGGTCGGCGGCCCGGATCACGGACAGGCCCCCCAGGTACTCCTTTCCCTCGGCGTACGGCCCGTCGGTGACGAGCACGTCGCCGTCCTTGGGGCGCAGCACGGTGGCCGTCTCCGGTCCGTGCAGACCACCGGCGAAGACCCAGGCCCCGGCGGCCCGCAGTTCGTCGTTGTGGGCCTCCACGCGGCGCACGATCTCGGCCATCTCGTCGGGGGCGGGCGGCTGACCGCCGGTCGGCTGGACCACGCTGAGCAGGTAGTACTGCATGACGTCCTCCTTGGCTTCGTGCCGTTCTCTCACCTCCTACACGAACGGCGGTCCCCCGGATCGACACCCCACACCGCGAAACGGGAAAGAATCTTCCCCATGACCGCACCGCACCCCCTCGTCGCCCGCGCCCGCAGCCTCGCCGACGACCTCCTCGCGCCGCACGCGGAACAGGTCGACCAGGGGGCGGTACCGGTCGGCCATCTGACGGAGATCAGGGGCTCGGGTCTGCTCGGACTGAACGCGCCGACGGAGTACGGCGGGGCCGCGGCACCCGGCGCGGTCGTGCGCGAGACGGCGGAGATCCTGTCCGGCGCGTGCTGTTCGACGTGGTTCGTGCAAACGCAGCACCACACTCCGGTGCTCACCCTGGCCAGAAGCGCGGGTCCGCTGCGCGAGCGCCTGCTGGGCCGGCTGGCGAGCGGTGAACTGCTGTCCGGGGTGGCATACGCGCACCTGCGGGCCTACCCGCGCGTTCCCGTCCGGGTCACCCGGGAGCGGGGCGGCTGGCGGTTCGACGGCACCGTCCCCTGGTACACGGGATGGGGCCTGAACGACGTGATGCTCCTCGCCGGGGTCACCGACACCGACGAGGCCCTGTTCGCCTTCACGCGGGCGCGGGAGCAGCCGGGTCTGCGGGCGTCGGCCCCGATGCGCCTGGCCGCCCTCACCGCGGCCCGCACGGTCTCCCTGGAGCTGGAGGGCCTCTGGCTCCCGGAGGAGGCGGTGGCCCTGCGCACCCCGCACGAGCGCTGGACGGCGACGGACCGTCTCAAGACGGTGAACGCCAACCCCGCGGTCTTCGGCATCGCGGAGGCGGCCCTGACCCTCCTGGACGAGGACACGGCGCCCCCGCTGCGCGCCCGCCTCACGGACGTGCGCCGCCGCGCCTACGCCCTGGCCGACGACGCGGCACCCCACGAACACCTGACGGAACGCCTGGCCCTGAGGACAATGGCCTACAAGGTGATGCAGGCGGCGACCACCGCGGCGGTGGTGACGGGCGGCGGCCGCTCCATGCTCCTGACGCACAAGGCCCAACGCCTGGCAAGGGAATCGCTGTTCCTCCTGGTGCAGGCCCAGACCCAGGAGTCACGGCGGGCACACCTGAACGCCCTGGCCGTCGGCCTCTAGGAGCGAGCGGGGTGCCGCCACAGGCCCAGTGCAGCGAGCCGCGGCAGCACTCCCTCCCCGAACCAGTAGGCCTCCTCAAGGTGCGGATACCCGGACAGCACGAACTCCGAAATCCCCAGCGCCGCATACTCCTTGATCCGCTCGGCCACCTCCTCGTGGCTCCCCACCAGCGCGGTCCCCGCGCCACCCCGTACCAGCCCGATCCCGGCCCACAGGTTGGGATGGATCTCCAGCCCGTCCCGGCCCCCGCCGTGCATCGCGAGCATCCGCTGCTGCCCCTCGGACTCACTGCGCGCCAACCCGGCCTGGACGGACCGCACGGTCTCCGCGTCGAACCCGGCGAGCAGCCGGTCCGCCTCCGCCCAGGCCTCCTGCGAGGTGTCGCGGGTGATGACGTGCAGCCGGATCCCGAACCGTAGGGTCCGCCCCCGCTTCGCAGCGAGCCCCCGGATCCAGGCGATCTTCTCGGCGACCTGCGCCGGCGGCTCGCCCCAGGTGAGGTAGACGTCGACGTGCTGCGCGGCCACCTCACCGGCGATCGGCGAGGACCCCCCGAAGTACACCTCGGGCACCGGGTCCGGCACCCGCGCCAGCTTCGCGTCCTCCACCCGGAGGTGCTCGCCCTTCAGGTCGACGGTCTCGCCCTCCCACAGCTCCCTTACGATCTCCAGGAATTCACCGGTACGGCGATAGCGGTCGTCCTTGTCCAGGAAGTCGCCGTAGGCCCGCTGCTCGTGGCTCTCGCCGCCGGTGACCACGTTGAGCAGGAGCCGTCCGCCGGTCTGCCGCTGGAAGGTGGACGCCATCTGGGCGGCGAGCGTCGGTGAGACGAAGCCGGGCCGGAACGCGACCAGGAACTTCAGCCGCTCGGTGTGCCGGCTGACCATGGCGGTCGTCAGCCACGCGTCCTCGCACCAGGCTCCGGTCGGGGTGAGCGCGCCCACGAAGCCGAGGTCCTCCGCGGCGCGAGCGATCTGGCTCAGATAGGCGACCGTCGGCGGCCGGTCCCGTCCGGAGGCGGTGGCGGGGGTGCCGTGGCCGCCGCCGACCACATGGCGGCTGTCGCCGTTGGTGGGGAGGAACCAGTGGAAGACGAGGGACATGTGGGGTCTCCGATCAAAAGGTCCTGGAGCAGGCCGCGGCACGGCGGCGATCTCACCGGTGACGGTGCGGAATGTTTTCGGGCACGCCGAATTCAAGGGGTGCGCAGGGCCGGGGGACGTTGAGACGCGACGGAGCGCCGGCGCGGTGAATTCAGGCGGGGAAAGCGAAGAGCGCGGCGGATCGTGGGGAAGGGATCAGGACGCGGCGCAACAGGAGGCGCTGGAGACCCGCGCGAGGTCGACATGGCGTCGCCGCGTGAGGTCCAGTCGCATCGTCATGCGATCGATCGTGGCAGCCGTCGGCGACGGCGGTCAAGGAAAACCCAACCGGTCTCGCATCGCGAACCATTGAAACGGCATCTGAAGCGCGAACTCGGGCCGGAGTTGCCGGAGCGCAGGCGAACTGGCGCCACGATGAGCGCCTCGGGCCGGGACCTACTGCCGCACACCATCGGGGTGTCGGCCGCGGTGGACCGACCGCGCACGGCGGCGGGCGAGCAGCACCGGGTCAGTGGGACGGTGCGGGGCCGGGCGCCGGGGGCCGGACGGGAGCGGCGCCCGGAAGATGCTGTCGGCGTCCGGGGGCCGGGGTCCGGGGTCCGGGGTCCGGACGGGATCCTGCCCCGGCCCGGTCAGTCCTCCTCGGATGCCGGGACCACGACGAGGAACGCGTCCGACTTCAGGTCCATGACCACGGTCGCGGGCTCCCCCTCCGCCCTCCGACGCGCCGCGTACTCCTCCGCCGGCCACGATCCGCGCGGAGCTCCCGCTGGAAACCGCTCCAACACCTTCGCGCGCATAGCGGCAGACACCTCCATCCGATGGACACCTGTCGTCGGAGGTGCGCCTGCCCCGGATCGGCGCGATCATGTGCGAAGCCCCGGAGTCCCTGAAGCGCGCCCATTGCCGTCTCGCGGATCTCGGTACATCCGGCGCACCGATGAAGTGGCCCGACCCGACCCCGTGCATCGCGCGGGCTCGGGAGGGCTTAGGTTCGAAGAC
Organism: Streptomyces sp. NPDC050121; assembly: GCF_044460385.1. Classification (NCBI taxonomy): domain Bacteria; kingdom Bacillati; phylum Actinomycetota; class Actinomycetes; order Kitasatosporales; family Streptomycetaceae; genus Streptomyces; species Streptomyces sp. NPDC050121. The sequence continues at coordinate 81,061 of NZ_JBITJV010000026.1, forward strand.
GCGGTACTTCGTACAACACCCGTACGCCCCACCCCTCACACACCGGGAGCACCCCCATGGCCAAGATCCTCTTCGTGATGACCGGCGCCGACCACTGGACGCTCGCCGACGGCACCGAGCACCCCACCGGCTTCTGGGCCGAGGAGGCCGTCGCGCCCTACGAGGCGTTCCGCGCGGCCGGGCACGAGATCGTCGTCGCCACACCCGGCGGTGTCGTCCCCACGGTGGACAAGGGCAGCCTCGCCGCCGAGGTCAACGGCGGGCAGGAGGGCGCCGACCGGATCGCCGCCACGCTCGCCGCCATGACCGAGCTGCGGCAGCCGATTCCCCTGGAGGACGTGGATCTCGGCGACTACGCGGCCGTCTTCTACCCCGGCGGTCACGGCCCGATGGAGGACCTGGCCGTCGACGCGGTCTCCGGCCGCCTCCTGATCGACGCGCTCGCGTCGGGCAGGCCCCTGGGCGTCGTCTGCCACGCCCCGGCCGCGCTCCTGGCCGCCGTGCGGGAGGACGGCGCCAACGCCTTCGCGGGCTACCGGATCGCCGCCTTCACCAACGCCGAGGAGATCCAGGCCGGTTTCGGCGAGAAGGCCAAATGGCTGCTCCAGGACCGGCTGACCGAGGCGGGTGTGGACGTCGAGGTCGGCGAGCCGTGGGCGCCCAAGGTGGTCGTGGACCGCAACCTGGTCACCGGCCAGAACCCGGCCTCCTCCGCCCCGCTCGCCGTCGAACTGCTCAAGAAACTGGGCTGACGCCTCCGACCACTACACATAAGGGCCAAATAAGGGCAGAATGAACTTGCGCGGCGCTTACCGCACACCGCACCAGACGCGGTCAGGCCAGCCAAGTCAAAGGAGACGAGTCATGGCCAACGTCTCGCCCGGCAGAAGTGACATATCGACCCACCCCGACGTATCCGAGATGCAGGCACGCTACGACCGGATGCTCGGTGGCCGTGATGTGGCGCTCGTCGACGGACCGGTGTTCCTGCTCGGTCTGTACTGCGCCGTATCCCCGTGGATACTCCACTACACCGCCAGCCAGCCGGCACTCGTGACCCACAACCTGATCGTCGGCATCGCGATCGGCCTGCTGGCCCTCGGGTTCACCGCGGCTCCCGCCCGCATGTACGGCCTGAGCTGGGCCATGTGCGCGCTGGGCGTGTGGATGATCATCGCACCGTGGGTCGTCGGCGACAGCCCGGACGCCGGTGTCGCAGTGAACAACATCATCATCGGCGCTCTGGCAGTGATCCTGGGGGCGATGTGCGCCTTCACGGCAGCGAGGAGCGCCCCGAAGCCGTAGAGCCCACCACCCTGAACCCCACGACCAGGAAGGCGGCCAGGCCGGCCCGCACCCGCGGGCCGGCCTGGCCGCGTTCGCCGTTCAGTGGGCGGGCACCGACCACGGCTCCTGCGGCAGCGTCCTGCCGGTCTCCAGGAGCGACTTGAGGTTGGACAGCACCGCCGGCCAGCCGCCCGAGACGGCGGCGAGCTCACCCTCGTCGTTGAGGTCCTCGTGGGTGACGGTGAGGCGGACGATGTCCGCGTGCGGCCGGATGTCGAAGGTGACCCGCGAGTGCCGGTCCGCTCGCCCCTCCTCGTCGGGCGAGGCCCAGGTGGTGACCAGCCGCGTCGGACGCTCGCTCTCGACGACCGTGCCGACGACGTCCGCGATCCCGGTGCCGTCCGTGCGCCGGTGTTCCCAGCGGGAGCCCGGCCGCCAGTCCGAGACGTTGCTGTGCCCCCAGTAGGCCGCGGTCAGGTCGGCGTCGGTGAGCGCGTCCCAGACCTTCTCCGGGGTGCTGGCGATGTAGGTGACATAGACGAAGGTGGGCTTGTCGGTCATGGCTTCCTCGGCTCGTCGTCTGACGTCGGAGAGCACGCGCAGCCGCGGGCGCTCGAACCTGTCGATCCACCGCTCCTGGATCTCGTGGAGCGGGACCGGATTGAGGTAGTGCAGCTTCTCCCGCCCCCGCCGCACCGTGGCGACCAGCTGGGCGGCCTCCAGGACGGCCAGGTGCTGCGTCACGGACTGGCGGGTCATGTCGATGTGCTCGCACAGCTCACCGAGCGTCTGGCCGCTGTGTTCGCGCAGCCGGTCCAGAAGCCGCCTGCGCGTGTCGTCGGCCAGCGCCTTGAAGACCTTGCCCATGCCCGGGTCCGTTCCCGGGTCCTCTCCTGATCGCACACTCCACGTTATGCAGGCAATTACCTGCATGTCAATCGCCCGCCCCCGACCGTCCCTCGGGCGACGACACGCGGGCGCCCCGCAGGACTCCTGCGGGGCGCCCGGACCGGCGTGACGCCGGGTGACGAGGTCAGGTGACGTTGAGCGCGGTGTCGTCGATGACGAACGACGTCTGGAGCTTGGAGCCCTCCGTGCCGGTGAACCTGAGCGTGACCGTCTGCCCTGCGTAGGCGCTCAGGCTGAAGCTGCGCTGGGTGTAGCCGGCGGCCGCGTTGAGGTTGGAGTACGTGGCCAGGGTGCCCAGGACCGTGCCGGAGCTGTTGAGGACCTGCACCTGCAGCGTGTCGTAGGCGGTGCTGGCGGTGGTCTCCGCGGTGTCGATGTGCAGGTAGAAACCGAGAGTCGCCGAGCAGCCGGACGGGATGGCCGCCGACTGGGCGAGGGTCTCGGTCCCGGCGGTGCCGTTGCCGCCCAGCCAGGCGTAGTACGAACCCGTACGGGCGGTCTCGCCGGTGGAGTTGGTGATGACGCCGCCGGTGGCGCTCCAGGTGGTGGCGCCGGACTCGAAGCCGGTGTTGCCGAGCAACTGGGTGTCGGCGCAGTCGATGCCCCCGCCTCCGCCCCCGCCTCCGCTCGCGCCGGAGAGCCACTCGGTGGCGTTCAGCGCGAGGGCGGCGTTGGTGGCGCCGGTGTCGTTCCAGCCGTCGTAGAGGGTGTTGCCGGACTGACCGGTGCCGTCGTCGATGGGCGAGCTGTCGCCCCAGAAGGCGACGGGGCCGCTGCCGAAGGTGCTGGTGGCGAAGAAGGCGCCGGTGTTCCCGGAGTAGCCGCTGCGGTACAGCAGGCCCTTGACCGAGGAGTTGTCGGCGGGCTTGAGGGTGGCCGTGGTGCCGGAGGCGATCAGGCTCTTGGTGACGGTGCCGAAGGAACCGTGCAGGACGGGGTCGGTGCTGTCGCTGATCGCGGCCGGATAGCCGGAGCTGATGGAGAGGGAGTCGATGGAGAAGCCGAACGGGTCGGTGGAGTCGACGCTGTTGTTGGTCATCAGGTCGTTGAGGATCTCGACAGCGTCCTCACCGTCGCTGTTGCGGTCGGCGCCGGTGTGGTCGGAGATCATGAACAGACCGCCGCCGTTCTTCACGAAGTTCATGATCGCCGTCTTCTCGGCGGCGGTGAACAGCGTGTTGGGCTCCGGCAGGACCAGGGTGTCGAAGTTCGACAGGTCGTTGGCCGACGAGCCGCCGTAGGTGAGGGCGCTCGTGGCGGTCCTCAGGCTGTAGTCGCCGGTCTTCTGCAGGGCGACGCCCCACGACGACAGCGCGCCGGTCCAGTCGGTCTCCGAGGACGGGGAGGGGTCCTGGGAGAGCGGGTCGGGCTTGCTGGTCGAGATGATCCAGTCGGCGTTGCCCGCCTCCTCCGCGTGGCCGTCGTCGAACAGGATGCGGTGGGGGGTGGCCGCCGCGGCGGGCGTGGCGCTGGTGCCGAGCTGAAGGGCGGCTCCGGTGACGAGCAGCCCGAGGCCGGCCAGGAAGGCGGTGACGTTGCGGCGGGATCTCTGTGATCCGAGCATCCGGCGAACCTCCGTGGGGATGGGGGGACACGAGGCGGGTGCGGGCGCCAAATCTGCGCGCGTAGACCCCGCATCGAAGGGTTCTACACGCGTGGAACGATTGAAAGGTACATGGCATGACTGAGCGGTGAACATCAAAGCCGGGCAATGACGCGAGCAAAAAACGTCAACGCTCAAGGGCTTCGCTCCGAGCACCGCCAAGCGGAACGGACTGCCCCACCGTGCAGCGGGCACAAGCACTGCATCGGGGTCCCACTCAGAAGCGGAGGGGCGGAGATGGAGATCGACGGCATCATCAGTGCCATCTTCATCGGCATCATCATCGGCGTACTGGGACGACTCGTCGTCCCGGGCCGCCAACGCATCGGCGTGCTGTGGACGATCGCCGTCGGCATCGTGGCCGCGCTGATCGGTTCGGCGCTCGCCACGGGGCTCGGCGTGGACGACACCAAGGGCGTCGACTGGATCGAGTGGCTCATCCAGATCGGCCTCGCCGCGTTCGGCGTGGCGGCACTGGACCGGGCGAAGGCGCGGCGCTGACAGAAGGGGCGACGCCGACGGAGGCCACACCTGTACCGCGTCTCCAGCGGCGTCGGCCCTGCTGCTTCCCTACCGCCCTGCCGCTTGCGGGTGTGAGTGGTTGAAGCAAAGCACAGGAAATCCCGGTGAGAACGATCATGGGCCGTCGTTCGGCGACGCACCCAGCCCTCCAGCACGGCCCACTGGGCATCGGTCACCGACAACGGCGGAATCTTCGGACCCGGACGACTCGGACCGAACCAACGACGAATGTCCGACTCAGGTCGCCAGCGGCCGACCCGTGGTTGTCACGCGCGCTCGGGGGCGGCCCAGGCGACGAGCTGGATGATGACGCCGTTGGGGTCGGTGACCTGGAAGAGGCGCTCACCCCAGGGTTCCTCACGCAGCGGCATGGTGATGGGGGCGCCCTCGCTTTCCAGTCGGTGGTACTCGGCGTCCAGATCGTCCACCGTGAAGGCGATGATCACGCCTGCGGCGCGCTGGTCCCGGAAGCCTTCGGGCAGGATCTCAATGCCGCGCCGCAGAAAGATCACGTCGGCCGCGTCCTCGCGGACCAGCGAGGCGAAGCCCTCGGCGGCCACGGCCTCGCGGAAGCCGAAGTGCTTGGCCAGGAATGCGGCCGAGGAGGGGACGTCGTCAACGGTCAGGGAGACGGCGGTGGAGGTGATGTTCATGGTCCGTCCTTCGCACGAGAGTATCTCTATACGATGTACATTATACTGCATATAGAGATAGTCATGGAGGGGCGGAGGGCTGTAACAGGAAGAATGAGGCCATGGCCAAAGAACACGGGGGCACGAGCGACCCGGCGCACATCCTGGAACTGCTGTGGCGCGAGCCCAGAACCGAGCAGACCCGCCGCGGCCCCCGGCAGGGCCTGTCGGTCGACGCCGTCGTTCGGGTCGCCGTCGAGCTCGCCGACTCCGACAGCCTGGAAGCCCTGACCATGCGCGGCATCGCCCGTCGACTGGGGGTCACGCCGATGACGCTCTACACCTACGTCCCGGGCAAGGCGGAATTGCTCGACCTCATGCTGGACGCCGTGTACCTAGGGATGCCGCGCAGCACCCGCCCGGCGGCCTCGTGGCGCAGCAGGGTGGAGGCCGTCGCGCAGGAGAACCGCGACCTTTACGGCCGCCACCCCTGGGTGGCGACCATGTCCACGGCGCGCCCACCGCTGGGGCCCGGCCTCATGACCAAGTACGAACACGAGCTGGCCGCGTTCGAGGGCTCAGGCCTCGACGACGTGGAGAGGGACGCGGCCCTCACCCTCATCCTCGACCTCGTCCGCTCCGTCGCCCGCGCGGCCCTCGACACCCAGGCCGCCGCCCGCGACAGCGCGATGTCCGACCAGCAGTGGTGGGCCGCCAACGAACCCCTGCTGGCCAAGGTCTTCGATCCCGCCCGGTTCCCCCTCGCAGTGCGGATCGGAAGCGCCGCGGGTGAGGCCCATCAAGGCATGTACAACCCCGACCACGCCTTCGCTTTCGGACTGCAGCGGATCCTGGACGGCCTCGCCTGCCTCGGCGACCACCGCAGCGCCTTCTCGTGAATGACCGGTTGCGAGAGATCCGCGAGCGCCCCAGAGCCGGTCACGTCTGCGCAGGTCGCGACTCGCAGAAGCCCTCTCGATACCGGGGCGTTGTGCGAGACGATTCTGAGTCCCTCCCCGCGCTCCGCGAGGAACTCGACCTCCCCGTGCTTGAGGACCGGGGGCCCGGGCGGCCGGGGAAGCCGGGCCCACCGGTCGAGGCGGTGCGGGCCGCCGCGGCGGCCAAGCCGATCCGGACGTCCCTGACATCGCGAAGAAGCTCACCACCAGGAGGGGCAAGAACGCGGGCAAGCGGCCCTCGGTCGCCTCCCTGTACCGGGCGCTCGCCGAGGCCGAAGGAGCCGTCGGATCCGACAATGCACAAGTCATCGGCCCCCGCAGCTCGGTCCGCGCCCGCAGTGCAGGGCCTGGCGGTGGCGCCGACCCGGCACTGATGGAACAGCTCACCGCGCGGGTCCTCGATGGAGACACCGTGCTGGATGACCTGGCCGGCCAGGTCAAACGCGGCTCCGACGACGTGGTAGCCCAGTTGCTCGCGCAGGCCCGGAACGGAGACAACCGGTAGGAGAGCCGAGCAAGATCGATCTCACCGGGATTTCCTGTACCTCGACCACCCGGCTTCCCTACCGCCCCACCGGCCTACCGCGCGTACACGTAGGGCGTCGTCGTGCTCAGTGGCGCGAAGCCGAGGCGCTGGAGGATGGGGCGGCTCTGGTCGGAGGCGTCGACCTGGAGGTAGCGGTAGCCGCGGTCGGCGGCGACGCGGGCACGGTGGGCGATCAGCGCACGGTAGATGCCGCGGCCCCGCCAGGCCTCGACGGTGCCGCCGCCCCAGAGGCCCGCGAAGCTCGTGCCGGGGATGAGTTCCATCCGCGCCGAGCTCACCGGCACGTCCCCGGCCATGGCGAGGAGGGCGACGATCGCGTCCGGCTCGGCGGCGAGGCGGGCGCGCATGAGGTCTCGCAGCCAGGAGCCGTCGCGGCCGAAGGCCTGCTCGTTCGCCTCGACCATGAGCTCGACGCCTGCCCGGTCGGTCACGGGTTCGATGCGGACGCCCTCGGGCGGTTCGACGTCGACGAGTTGGCCGCTCGTCTCGCCGATCATCAAGGTCTCCGTGGGATCGGCCGAGAATCCGGCCGCCGTGAGGCGTCGCCCGAGGTCGGCCGGACGGTCGTGCTCGTACAGCTTCCACTCGAACTCGTGGCCGAGCCCGGTGAAGTGGGCGATCTGTTCCGCGATCGCCGCGTCGGCGCCGGCGGAGTCCAGGTCCGACCAGAGGACCCCGCTCCAGCCGCCCTCGCCGCCGATGTGCCGGACCACGCCCCCGGCCCGTTCGACGCGGGCGTCGGAGGTCTCGGGGCGCGCGCCTTCGCGCATCTCCCGGTCGTACAGGGCAAGTACCGCGGCATGATCCATACGCCCACTCCAACATCCCGGCGCGCCCCTGACAACGGAATTGGACGCCGTGGTGCGGACGGGGCGGTGGGGCGCGGCCGCAGGCCCCCTGCTCGGCCGGGGCCTGCGGACCTGCCGGTGCGGGGGGCGCTCAGCGTTCCCTGCGCGGGCGGAACCTCCGGTAGAGGGCCGCTCCGCCGAGCACCATCGCCGTACTGCCGGCCAGGGCGGGCAAAGTGGCGTCGGCTCCGGTGCGGGCCAGCGAGGACACGGCCTCGGGCACCGCGGCTCGGGGGGCGAGGGCGGGGGTCCGCGGGACGGGGCTGTGCCTCGGGCCCGGATGCTGGGGCTCGGAGGGCGGGTTGTGCCGGATCGGCGGCTGCGACCCGGGCCCGTCGGGCTCGACGGGCTGCGCAGGTTCCTCGCTGGAGGCGTTGACGGACTCGTTACCGAACCCCGGGTTCGCGATGCCGACGACGTTCACGCTGTTGCCGCTTGCGTTCACCGGGAGGTGGACCGGCAACTGGACCCCGTTGCCGGAGACGACGCCCGGGGAGTCCTTCGTGCCGCCGTTGGCGGTGGCGCCGCCGTCCGAGGACGCGCCGGACGCGCCGGAAGCGGCGGCCTCGCCCTTGTTTCCGCAGGTGTTGCCCGCTGCGGGGTTCAGCACGCCCACCACGTTCACCGTGTTCCCGCACAGGTTCACCGGGAGGTTCACCGGCAACTGCACACCGTTGCCGGAGATCAGCCCGGGCGAGCCGGCCATGGAGCCGTTCGCCGTGGAGTCGGCGAGTGCGGGCAGCGTCACAGCCATCGCGCCGGAGACTGCGGCGACGGCCAACACACCGGTTCGGGTAACCCGTCTCATGGGGTCCCTGCCTTCCAGACATGAAATCGCGGGCACTCGCCCGCACCCGGTAGAACGGCGCCGAACCATCCGGGTTATGCCTAAACACTCTTTCACCCCATTGGGTGCCATCTTTGTCGAACTAATGACAAACCGCCGCACGGGCCGCCGTAGGAACGCCATAGGGGTGCCGACGCGGCTCCCAGGCGGGGGGCGGTCGCCCACAGGCGCGTCGTCCTCGGGCCGCTTATCGTGATCGAGGGCGCCGTTCCCGGACCGCTGCGGGCGTCCCTGGAGGCACTGATGCTGGCCAAGCTGCCGAGGCGGCCCGGGCTGCGACACTGCGCGCTCGCCGCAACCGCCGCACTGACCCTGCTGGGCGCGGGCCTGCCGACGGCCACCGCGAGCCGGAGCGACGACGGCGACGACCGACCCGACCTGGCCCGGTTCTACGGCCAGAAGGTCACCTGGTCGGCGTGCGAGGGCGACGGCATGCCGAACGACCTGCAGTGCGCCAAGCTGACCGTCCCCCTCGACTACGCCCGCCCCAGGGCCGGCGCGCTCGACCTCGCGCTCGCCCGTTACCGGGCCACGGGCAAGAAGCGCGGCTCGGTGGTGCTCAACTTCGGCGGCCCCGGCGGCGCGGGCGTCCCCGAACTCGCCTACAGCGGCAAGGATTTCATGGATCTGACCGACGGCTACGACGTGGTCACCTTCGACCCCCGGGGCGTCGGCCGCTCCTCCCCCGTGAGCTGCGGGGACGGCCAGGACAGCGCGCTGAACTCCCTGGACGAGGACTCGGCACCCGCCGATCCACGAGCCCTCCTCGCCCGGTTGAAACAGACCGCCGCCGACTGCGCGAAACACTCCGGTCCGGTGCTGCCGCACATCGGCACCGTCGTCGCGGCGCAGGACCTGGACGTGCTGCGCCGGGCGCTCGGCGACAAGAAGCTCAACTACCTCGGCTTCTCGTACGGCACCCGGCTCGGCTCGGTGTACGCCGCCCGGTTCCCCGACCGGGTGGGCCGGTTCGTCCTCGACGGCGTCGACACGCTGACCGAACCGCTGACGGAGCAGGGGATCGCGGGCGCCCGGGGGCAGCAGGTGGCCCTGGACGACTTCGTCGGCTGGTGCGTGAAGGACATCGCCTGCCCGTTCGGGCAGGATGCGCGGCTGGCCCGCGAGGAGGTCCTCCGGCTCGTGCGCTCACTCGACGAGGATCCGGTGCCGACGGACTTCGGCGACGACTTCTCCGGCCAGGACCTGGTCGGCGCTCTCGGGCAGGGGCTGTACAGCAAGCAGCTGTGGCCGCTGCTGGAGCGGGCGCTGGCCCAGCTCGTCGAGAACGGGGACGCCAGCGGGGTCATGGGGTTCGTGACCGGCGGTTTCGCCTTCCCGCTGCCGCTGCCCGTCCCGCTCCGGCTGCCCGACCAGCTCCGGGCTCCGGGCAGCAGCGTCGCGCCCTCGCCCGGGGCGCTCGTCGACGAGGACGACGTCCCCCTCGACAACCTGCCGGCGGCGCTGATGGCGATCAACTGCGCGGACGACCCGGACCGGGCCACCGCCGAGCAGTTCACCGAGGACCTCGGACGGCTGCGCGCCGCCTACGAGGACGCGTCACCGGTGTTCGGGCAGTACCGCCTCACCGAGGTCCTGATGTGCTACGGCCGCCCCAAGGGCACCGACTTCATCCGCGAGAAGGTGAAGGACCTCAGCACCCCGAAGATGCTCCTGGTCGGCACGCGCGGCGACCCCGCGACGCCGTACCGATGGACCGTGGAGACCGCGCAGCGGCTCGGGTCGTCGGCCGTGGTGCTCGACAACAAGGGCGAGGGCCACACCGGTTACGGCTCGTCCAAATGCGTGCACCGCAAGGTCGACGACTTCCTGCTGTACGGCTCCCTGCCGCCCGACGGCAGCTCCTGCGGGCCCGACGAGGACGACGACTGAGTGCGCCGTTTCCTGCCGCTGCTGCTCGTCGCCCTGGTCGCCGCCGGGACGACGCTCGCCGCCGCCACCCTGTCCGTCCGCTGGTGGCTCGCGGCCGGGCCTGCGCTGGCGCTGACCTGCCTGGGCGGCCGGGACCTGCTGCAACGGCGCCGCACCGTGCTGCGCAACCACCCGCTGGTCGGGCGGCTGCGCCGTCGGGGAGAGCAGGCGCCACCGGGCGGGGCCCGGCCGGACGGGCGGGAGTTCCTGGTGCCGTCGCTGTGGCCGGTCGAGGCGCCCGAGGAGGCGCCGGTGGTGCGGGTGGGCGGGCCCGACTGCGCCCAGCCGTACGACATGGCGCTGCTCAACGTGTCCGCGATGAGTTTCGGGGCGCTGTCGTCGCACGCGGTCCTCGCCCTCAACCGGGGTGCGGCACTGGGCCGTTTCGCGCAGGACACCGGGGAGGGCGGGCTGTCGGAGTACCACCTGCGCGGCGGCGGCGACCTCGTCTGGGAGATCGGGACGGGGTACTTCGGCTGTCGCGGCGCCGACGGGGGTTTCGACGTACGGGAGTTCGCGGACAAGGCGGCGCTGCCCGAGGTGAAGTGCGTGTCGCTGAAGCTGTCCCAGGGGGCGGCGCCGGGCGGCGGCGGGGTGCTGCCGGGGGTGAAGGTGAGCGCCGAGATCGCTCGGGAGCGGAAGGCGCCGGTGGGCGAGCCGGTGGTGTCGCCGCCCTGCCACCGGGTGTTCTCGACGCCTCGGGAACTGGTGCTGTTCCTGGCCCGGCTGCGGGAGTCGGCGGGCGGCAAGCCGATCGGGTTCAAGCTGTGCGTGGGGGCGCGGCGGGAGTTCCTCGCGGTGTGCAGGGCGATGGTGGCGGAGGGGGTGGCCCCCGACTTCGTGGTGGTGGACGGGTCGGAAGGCGGCACGGGGGCCGCGCCGACGGGATTCGCGGGACGCCTCGGCATGCCGCTCACCGAGGGCTTGATCACCGTGCACAACGCGCTGGTCGGCGTCGGGCTGCGGGACCGGGTCCGGATCGGGGCGAGCGGCCGGGTGGCCACCGGCTGCGACATCGTCAGGCGCCTGGTCCAGGGCGCCGACTACACCAACGCGGCCCGCGCGATGATGCTCGCCGTCGGCTGCGTCCGGGCCGGGCGCTGCCACACCGGCGCCTGTCCAGCCGGCGTCGCCACGCAGGACCCGCTGCGGGCGCGGTCCTTGAACGTGGCCGCCCAGGCCGAGCAGGTCCGGCGCTATCAGCGGGAGACGGTGCGCGAGGCCGTCTCGGTCATGGCGGCGATGGGGGTTCGCGAGCCGGGCGGCCTCACCCCCGCCCACCTGGTCCGGCGAGCGGGCCCCGGCACGGCGCGCTCGTACGCGGAGTTGTACGAGTGGCTCGCGCCGGGAGAACTGCTCGCCGGGCCCCCGCAGTCGTGGGCGGCGGACTGGAAGGCGGCCGACCCGGACAGCTTCCGGTAGCGCCGGCAACGACTTCCGGTCGCGCCGACGACTATGCGGGCTCGACGCTCACGAAGGCGTCGATCGCCGCGGTCAGTTCGGCCGGCTTCTCGACGGGGAGTTCATGACCGGCGTCGAGGATGCGGACGACGGCGTCCGGATAGGCCTTGGCCATCCGTAGCATCTGCCGCACCGGGAGCTGGATGTCGTGGTAGCCGTGGATCATCAGCGTGGGGGCCTGGATCTCCCCGACCCGGTCCAGGACGTCGAAGGCCCGCATGGCGCCGTACAGCGTCATGACGACCTCGCGCGGGGTGTCCGCGGAGGCCTTGACGTATGCGCGGATCTCGTCGCGGGGGTAGCCGGGGGCGAAGGCGCGCTGGATGTTGGCGGCGACGAACAGTTTGAAGGGGACGAGGGTGGAGGCCCCCATCAGCAGGCCGCGGCCCCTGCTGTACGTCATGCGGCCGATGGAGTTCACCAGCACCATGCGCTCCACGCGCCGGGGGTGGGAGAGCGCGACGGTCTGCGAGATCATCCCGCCCATCGAGTGGCCGACGAGCACGAAGCGCTCGATCTCCAGGTGGTCGAGGAGAGCCAGGAGGTCCTTCGCCAGTTCCGCGACGGTCTTCACGCCCGCCCCGCTGCTCTCGCCGTGGCCGCGCAGGTCGAAGCGGATCACCCGGCGCTTCCGGGCGAAGTGCGCCACCTGGTGGTCCCAGCGGTGCCGGTTCGCCGTCCAGCCGTGCACGAACACCAGGGGCACGCCGTCGCCGTCGCGCGGGCCCTCGTCGTCGTACGTCAGTGCTGCGCCGTCGACCTCGAGCTGCGGCATGAGTGCCTCCTGCGGTGCGATCCCGGTTACTGACGCGTACGGTAACGGGCCGCCGGGCCCGCCGTCACGGTCGTCCGCCACCGGTCCTGTGGGGAAACCGGGAAATGCCCGACGGACGATTCGGACCTATCGTGCTGTTATGGAGAACGCACTCAGCCCCGCGACCCTCTCCGAACTGCGCCGCCCGCGGCCCTATCCCGCGGTGTCCGTGCTGACGCCGACCCACCGCCGGGAACCCGAGAACACCCAGGACCGGGTCCGGTTGCGCAATGTCGTGGCCGAGGCGAAGAAGCAGCTGGAGACCGACCCGGCGGTCACCCGGGAGCGGCGCGCCGACGTCGCCGACCAGCTCGACCGGGCCCTCGCCGAGGTCGACCTGGCGCACACCGAGGACGGCCTGGTCATCTACGCCGCGCCGGGCGAGCACCAGGTGTGGTCCCTGGCCCGCGCCGTCCCCGAGCGCGTCGTGCTCTCCGACACCTTCCTGACCCGCAACCTCGTCTCCGCGCAGGCCGCCGAACGACCGTTCTGGGTCCTGTCGGTCTCCGCCGACCGCGTGACGCTGTGGAACGGCGGCGCCGACCGGGTCACCGAGGAGCACACCGGCGGCTTCCCGCTCATCAGGAACCGGGAGAACTTCGACGCGGAGCGCCAGGAGCGGATCGGCGACCTGCCCAGCACCTTCCGCGACGAGGACACCCGTCACTTCCTGCGCGAAGCCGACACCGCCGTGGGCAGGCTGCTGCGCGAGGAGCCACGGCCGTTGTACGTCACCGGCGAGCAGGCGGCGCTGTCCTGCATCGACGAGGTGGGCGGAGTCACCCGGGACGCGGTGCACGTCCCGCACGGCGGACTGTCCCACGGCACGCCCGACGCCGTCTGGCAGGCGGTGCGTCCGCTGCACGACGCGGAGGCGCGCCGGGACACCGCGGCGCTGGCCAGGGTGCTCGACTCGGCCCGCGGCCACCGCATGTTCGCGGCCGGCGTCGACGAGCTCTGGCAGAACGCCCGGGAGGGCCGGGTCCGGCTGCTGGCCGTCGAGGAGAACTACCAGGTGACGGTGCGCGACGACGGCGCCCATCTGGTCCCGGCCGAGAGCGGCGACCTGGACGCCCGCGAGGACATCGTGGACGAGATCGTCGAACAGTGCCTGGAGACGGGCGCCGACGTGCGCTTCGTACCGGACGGCGCGCTGGGCGACGCCGCCGGGATCGCGGCCGTACTGCGCTACTGAACCGCTCCCCTCCCCCGCGTACGCTACGGCGTGATCGTCGACCGGGAGGGAGAGCGTTCGTGGGTGACCTGCTGGGCGTGGCCGTACTGGGTGCCGGGCACATGGGCGCCGACCACATACGCCGCCTCGATCGGGTGGTGAGCGGAGCGAGGGTCGCCGCCGTGGCCGATCCCGACGCCTCACGGGCGAAGGAGGCCACGACCGGGATCGAGGGGGCGACGGTCCACACGGAGGCGGCGGCCGCGCTCGACGCTCCCGGAGTGGAGGCCGTGCTGATCGCCTCGCCGGGTCCCGCGCACGAGGAGGCACTGCTCGAGGCCTTCGCCCGCGGGCTTCCGGTGCTGTGCGAGAAGCCGATGGTGCCGGATTCCGCCGGGGCGCTGCGGGTGCTGGAGGCGGAGGCCGGGCTGGGGCGGCGGCTGGCGCAGATCGGGTTCATGCGGCGCTACGACGCCGAGTACCGCAGGCTCAAGGCCCTGCTGGACGAGGGCCGGCTCGGGCGGCCGCTGATGCTGCACTGCGTCCACCGCAATGTCTCCTCGCCGCCCGACTTCACCAGCGCGATGCTGATCGACAGCTCGGTGTCGCACGAGATCGACGCGGCCCGCTGGCTGCTCGGACAGGAGCTGACCTCGGTCGCCGTGCTGCGCCCGCGGCCTTCGTCCGGTGCCCCGCGGGGCCTGCTCGACCCCCAGTTCGTGGTCTTCGAGACCGCGCAGGGCGCGCTGGTCGACGTGGAGGTCTTCGTCAACTGCGGCTTCGGGTACCAGGTGCGCTGCGAGGCCGTGTGCGAGGCGGGCAGCGCGCGCGTCGGCGACGAGAACGGGATGCTCGTCACCACGCGGGGCGCCGCCGGTGCGGACGTGCCCCAGGACTACCTCGTGCGGTTCGCGGACGCCTACGACCGCGAGGTGCAGGCATGGGTCGACGCCACCCGGCGGGGCCGGGTCACGGGGCCGACAGCCTGGGACGGCTACGCGGCCTCCGTCGTCGCCGAGGCCGGGGTCCGGGCGCTGGAGGTCGGCGCGCGCGTCCCCGTCGAACTCGCCCCGCGCCCCGGCCTGTACGCCGGGGGCGGTCGCTGACACCGGGCGGGACTCAGACGTTGCCGAGCAGGGCCTGCAGGCCCTGGTCCACCGCGGCGTCGACGTCCTCCTGGCCTGCCGCGACCACGGCGTAACTGCGCAGCAGGAACCGGCGCAGGGCGCCGGTGTCGAACTGGAGCAGGGCCAGTCCGAGCGGGGAGTGGAACTCCATCACCGTACGGGCCCGCCCGCAGGGCCAGATGTGCACATCACCGCTGCCCGCCGGACCGCTCACGCCCTGCTCCAGCAGAGCCCGGCCGAAGGTCCAGGTGACCGCCTCGCCCGCCAGCGACACCTCCGACGGGAAGTCGACGTGCACCGCAAACGGGTCGGTGGAGTCGTAGCGGAGCGTGGCGGGCACGGGCAGCTCCTGATCCTCCGCGGTGATCAAGCGGGCGCGGACGGGTTGTTCAAGAGTGATGTCCATGCATGTACGACCTCGCAGAGGCCCTTCGCATTACGGGAAAGCGGTCTCCAATTCCTGTGACCTGCATCACAGGTGCCACACCCTGGAACATCAGGCCGTCGAACATGTACCCGACAGCCATTCCGACCCCCTCACCTGTCCCTCAAGTCACGTACGTCACCTACGACTTGACCCCTCCGCACGAGGCGCCAACCGCATTCCCCCACCCCACCGCGAAGACTCTGGCATATGCCAGAAGCACCACCGAATCGTGTGTTGCCAAATCCCTTACACGCCGTCGCGGGCTGTGCCACAGTCGTAACGGCCCCTGTGCCAGCTTTCGTCGTACCGTTTCCGCATCGGAGTGCTTCATGCCGTCCCATGTCTCTGCGGACCGCTCAGCCGCCCAGCCGCCAGGGCGTGGCTCGGTCGACGCGCTGATCACGCAGACACGACGGCTCAAGGGCGACATGGACGCCGTACGGCAGGACACACAGGGCGACGCGACGGACCCGCAGGGGCGCTGGCAGCGCGCGCTCTACGACCTGGCGCTGCACCAACTCAACGACCTGGACGCGCACCTGGCCCAGCTGCGGGACGGCCCGCCGCCGGTGCCGGCCGCCGAGCCCGGATCCGCCGCACCGGCGGTCTCCCGGCGCGCGGCGCTGCTCAGCCGGGTCGGCAGCGCCGAGTGGAACCTGCTGACGGACGACGCCGTCTGGTCCGAGGAGCTCTACCGGATCCTCGGCCGCGACCTCACCGCTCCCCCGCTCACCCTCGACGAACTGCCCTCGCTCGTCCTCGATGAGGACCGGCCCAAACTCACCGCGATGGTCACGGACTGTCTGGTCGACGCCAGGCCCATCGACGGGGAGTTCCGCGTCGTCCGGCCGGGCGGCGAGGTCCGGACCGTGCACATGATGGGCGAACCCGTGCTCGACGGCGAGGGCGCCACCGCCTCGATGTGGGCCGTTCTGAGGGACGTCAGCGAACTGCGCCGCAGCCAGCGGGCGGTGCGCGAGAGCCGTGAGTCGCTCCAGCAGCAGCGACACCGCGCCCAGACCGAGCATCGGCTCGCGGTCGAACTGCAGGAGGCCGTGCTGCCACCGTGGCGTGACTCCCTGCGCCTCCCGAGCCAGGGCCCCCGCTCCCTCGACATCGCCGCCCACTACGTGCCCGCCGCGACGACCTCGCTCATCGGCGGCGACTGGTACGACGCGCTCGAACTCTCCGACGGCCAGACGCTGCTCGGCGTCGGCGATCTCACCGGACACGGCCCGGCCGTCGCCTCGAACACGGCGATGCTGCTCGGCGCCCTGCGCGGCATGGCCATGGCGGGCACCGAGCCGGCCCAACTGATGTCCTGGCTCAACCAGTTACTGGACGCCACCGACCAGCCGGCCCTGGGCAGCGCCGTCTGCTGCCGCTACCGGCCGGACACCCGCACCCTGATGTGGGCCCAGGCCGGACACCCCGCCCCGCTGCTGTTCCGCGACGGGACGGGGCGCCGGCTCACCTCGCCGCAGGGCGTCCTCCTCGGAGCCACCTCGCGCGCCGCCTACGGGCAGGCCGAGGCGACCCTCGAAGAAGGCGATCTGCTCGTGCTGCACACCGACGGACTGGCCCCCGCCCCCCGTCTCCTCGACCTCGCCCCCCGCCTGGACGGGACGCGCACCGCACACGACTGCGTACGGCTGATCGTGGAGGAGTGCGGTGGGACCGCGCGCGAGGACGACGCCTGTGCACTCGTCGCCCGCGTCACCCGGTGACAACAGGTTCGTGTTTCACGCCAACTCGCTCACGCCTGGGCGCTGTTGCCGCCCCTGCCTCCCTTCTGCTTCGGCAGCGCCAGCCTGATCTCCTCGCGGAGCTCGCTGATCCCGGGGTAGTTGGCGTACTGCGCGGTGAGCCGGTACATCTGGCTCAGCCGGTCCCAGGTGCGCCGTGAGGAGTTCGACCCCATCGACACCAGCGCCAACCGCGCGAACCGGTCCGCCTGTTCGGGGTCGTCGGCGATGAAGCAGGCGGAGGCCATGGACAGATGGTCGAAGATCTTCGACCGCTCCCGCCCGTCGACGCGCAGCGCCAGGGCCTTCTCCGCGTAGTACTGGGCGTGCACGGCCGCCTGCGGCTCGAACTCGGCCAGCGTGCGGTAGGCCAGGGCCTGCATGCCGTACAGGTCCTCGTCCTTGAAGGTCTGCATCCAGGGCGGCGGGGTGACGTCGCCCTTGTCGGCGACGAAGAGGTCCTCCGCCCGACCGAGGGTGCGGCGCATGGCCTGACCCTTGCCCATGGACGCCTGCGCCCAGGCCTCGATGGTGTGGAACATCGCCCGGGTGCGCGGCAGTACGTTGTCGCCGGCGCCGGACTGGGCGAGCTTCATCAGGTCGAGGGCCTCGTCGGGCCGGCCGAGGTGCACCATCTGACGGGCCGCGCGGGAGAGCGCCTCGCCGGCCCGTGGCCGGTCGCCGCCCTCCCGCGCGGCATGCGCGGCGATGACGAAGTACTTCTGGGCCGTGGGCTCCAGGCCGACGTCGTGCGACATCCAGCCCGCGAGGACGGCGAGGTTGGCCGCGACCCCCCACAGACGGCGCTGGAGATGAGAGGGGTGATGGTAGGCGAGGATGCCACCGACCTCGTTGAGCTGGCCCACGACGGCCTTGCGTTGCAGGCCGCCCCCGCGGGCCGCGTCCCAGGCCCGGAACACTTCGACCGAGCGTTCCAGTTCGTCGACCTCCTCCGCTCCGATGGGGGCGGCCTCGTAGCGGTCGAAGCCGGCGGGTTCGCCATGGTGGAGGAGGGGGTGGTCGATGACGGGAGCGTCGGCGGAGAGGGTCGGGTCGGTGTGCAGCCATTCGTACATGGCGCTGCTGAGTGCGGATCCCGTCGTGAGCGCGACACCTGCGCTCACCAAGCCGCGTCGGTTGAGCATGAGGTCCATTCCCGTGAATTCGGTGAGGACCGCAGCAGTCCGTCCGGGCGCCCACGGCACACCGTCGGGATGTTCCACACTCCCGCCGCCGGGCCGTTTCCCTGTACGCCCGTGCCGGACCAGACCGAGGTCCTCGATGGTCACGACACGGCCGAGACGCTCGGTGAACAGAGCCGCCAGCACCCGCGGCACCGGATCGCGCGGGATCTCTCCCATGTCGATCCACCGCCGCACCCGGGAGGTGTCGGTCGACAGCTGGGGGTGGCCCATGGCCGCCGCCTGCCGGTTGACCAGCCTCGCGAGTTCACCCTTGGACCAGCCGGCCAGGCCGAACAGATCCGAGAGACGGGTGTTGGGTTGTCCGCTCACGTCAAGCCCCCAGGTTCTCGGCTGAGTTGACAGTAGCCCCGGGAAAGTTGCCGGGGGACTATTCGCCAGGGTTTCGCCAGGGTTCGCCACATGGTGTGCCAGTGGGCCATGGGTGTCGGGTAGGAAAGCGCCACCCCGACCCGGTCGCCGAGGGACATTCCCCAGGGTGCACCCGAAAGGACCGGTCGGGGCAGCGCTTTGACGTCCGGCACACGAAGGGATCTGTTTCGCCCATGTACGCAGCATCGTCCTCCGTGTCCGCCCCGCCCCGGTCGCTGCACCCCCGCCCGGGCGGCGGCGGCCCCTACCTCGATCCCGCGCGGTCGGCGGCGCCCGCGCTCGGCGCGGGTCTGACCCGGCGCCCCGCGGGGCTCGGCACGCAACCGCTCAGCGGAAGACTCGACTTGTCCGGCCCCCAGGGCGCGCAACTGCGCACGGCGATCTCGTCGGTGCACCGCATCTGCCCGGAGTTCGCGCCGGTCCAGGTGCTGCGCCGCAGTGGACGCTCGGTGCTCCTGGTCGGTACGACAGGACGCAGTACGGCCGTCGCCAAGTGTTTACTGGACCACTCCCCCGTGTGGGCGGAGCGGATCCGGCACGAAATAGCCGCGTACCGCACGTTCGTCCGGCAGCGCCCCCCGGTGCGCGTGCCGAGACTGATCGCGGCGGACCCGGACAACTGCACACTGGTGATCGAGCGGATGCCGGGGCGCGTGGCGGCACTGCAGCGGCATCCCACCGAGGCCCCGCCGCGGGCGGACATCAGGGCGGCACTCGGCGCGATCTGCCGGCTGAACGCCTGGCGGCCGCCGGCAGGGACGTTCGACGCGCCGCTCGACTACGCGGCCCGTATCTCCCGCTACCACGAGCTGGGTCTGCTGACCGACCGCGACCTCGGCGACCTGCAGAAGCTGCTGCACGGCATCGCGGCCACCGCGGGCCGGCAGGGCATGGGTCAGTTCTGCCACGGCGATGCCCTCCTGTCGAACATCCTTCTCTCACCGGCCGGTCCAGTGCTGGTGGACTGGGAGCACGCGGGCTGGTATCTGCCGGGCTACGACCTGGCGACGCTGTGGTCGGCGCTGGGTGACGCACCGGTGGCGCGCCGTCAGATCAGCCAGATCGCCCAGTCGGCGGGCCCGGCCTCGCGGGACGCCTTCCTGGTGAACCTGATGCTGGTCCTGACCCGCGAGATCCGCACCTACGAGACGGCCGTGCAGCGTTCGATGCACGACACGGCCCCGGCCGCGGCCCACCCGGGCGCCGCGCCGTCCGGCGAGGAACAGCGCCTGCTGCTGCGGCGGCTGCACGACGACTGCCAGCTGGCCCGCCGGGCCGTCCGCGCGGCGGTCGGCACTCGCTGAGGGAACAGAGGTGGGGGGGGGGGGGGGGGGGGGGGGCGGGCCGGCGCCCGCGGGGGGGGGGTGGGGGTGGGTATAATGAGGAGTGGG